>JASHPE010000089.1 GCA_030038235.1 Terriglobia bacterium | reverse complement strand
GAACGTGTCTATGCGACGGATGGCTCCGCGTATTTCAGCCGGCCCGGGCCACGGATCGTCGACAGTCTCGAAATTCTGGCCTACCTGACCCACCCCGACCTCTTCCCGCGCCCACCGTTTGCGGCTGCCTTCTCGGCGCTCAGACTGACGCCCGAGGGAGTCATGCAAGCATGAAAAAGTGACATATCGCTGGAAGGCGGACGAACCGGACTTCGCGATGCCCGTTCGTGTGGGTGCGAGGGACAACTGGCAAATAATTCAGGCGACAACCGAATGGCAAACAATGCAAACGTATCTCACCCGTGACCAATTCAAGGTCGCCACCGACCTCTATTACGTCGACGTCGAGGAGAGTGAAGATGGCCCCCTAACGAGGGTTTTCGCACGCCCCCGCCTTGCTGAGTCGATACCGCCCTGCCCCGGTGCTTGACGCGAGGTCCCTACCCTGGCGGCTAGGACTCTTCCGCGCTACGGGCTGATCGGAGACTGAATCCTGCTGATGACGACCGCCGCAGTTCTGTTGAAAAATCGGTCACAACGCTGCGGCCGACAATCCAGACTCAACCCATCCAGACGGAGGAGTTTCTACGAACGAAGCCGGAATGTGTCAGAAAACAGAGAGCTTACAAAAACATCGGTCCGAATGCAGATTGGCGCCTGGGTCTACGCTCTGAGGGCCTCGAGACCTCCCAATCCGGGCCGAGCGACGAGCCTTTACAGACGAAGCCGGAATGTGACAGAAAACAGAGGGCTTACAAAAATATCGCTCCGAACGCGGATTGGCCCCAGAGCCCAGATCGCTCCCCGGCTGTCAGCGCCTCCGGGCTTGTGAGCTTGGGGGCACGCCTCGAAGCTCTTTCATACGCTTGGCGAGCTTTTAGGCTACAATCCAACGCTCTAACGTTCGCGACAGATGCCACAGGAGGGTTGGGTGGGCTTCAGCCAGCGCTTGGAAGAGATTCGCATCGGATTCGGGCGCCCGTTCTGGGTGGCAAACATCACGGAACTTTTCGAGCGCCTGGCGTATTACGGGGCCAGCGCCGTCCTGGCCATCTACCTGAGCGAGCAGCTTCACTTCTCGAAGGAACTGACCGGCTGGATGATCGGGACCTTCGGCTTTGTGGTCTGGTTTCTGCCCATTCTCGGCGGCTCCCTCGCCGACCGATTCGGGTTCCGACGGGCGCTGATGTTCGCTTACCTGGTGATGACCGTCGGTTATTTCCTCCTCGGGTCCCTCGCGGCCCCGTGGATGCAAGGTGTCCGCCAAGCTCTGGGCGACAAGTGGCTGGTGTTCGGCGTCCTGATGATCCCGGCTCTGGGACCGGCGGTGGTGAAGCCATGCGTCGCGGGGACCACGGCACGCGCCTCGGCCGAGAATGTGCGATCGATCGGCTATTCGATCTACTACACCATCGTGAACATCGGCGGCACGCTCGGACCCATCATGGCGTGGTTTGTCCGCAAGCAACTCGGCCTCGGCGCGGCCAATGTCTTCCGGGTGGCGAGCCTCAGCGTCTTTCTGATGTTCCTGGTCACGCTCATCTTCTTTCACGACCCGGTCGAGTCCGGCCATGAGCCCGTGCCGAGCGTGGCAGCCGCCATCAGGAACATGTTTGTGGTGCTTGGAAACGGGCGCTTCGTGTTGTTTTTGCTGATTTTTTCCAGCTTCTTCATCGTATTCTGGCAGGAGTTCATATCGGCGCCGCTGTTTCTGCGCGGCTACGTGAATCCGAACGCGCCCGCCGACCTGCTGCTTTCCATCGACGCCGGCGCCGTGATCGTGTTTCAAATCCTGGTGACCTACCTGACGCGCAAAATCCCGCCGTTTCCCGCCATGACGCTGGGCCTGGTGATTTCAAGCCTGTCCTGGCTGTTTTTGGCGGTCTATCCGAGCGTGCCGGCGCTCGTCGCCTCGCTCGTGGTGCTGGCGCTCGGCGAGATGACGCAGTCGGCGCGCTACTACGAATATATTTCGCGCCTCGCGCCTCCCGGAAGGCAGGGGCTCTACATGGGCTACGCGTTCCTACCTATCGCAATAGGCTATTTCATTGCGGGGCCGCTCGGAGGATATCTGCTGCACGAGTTTGGCGACGTGCTGCATCGCCCGCAGCAGATGTGGTGGGTCATCACCGCGGTAGGACTTGTGGGCGCGGTCTTGATGCTGATCTACGACCGGATTTTCAAACCGGGGCACACGCCGCAGCCTGTCGAGAGCCAATCCGCGGCCTGACGGCCTCCGGTGAAAACGTGCGGCTTTGCCGCCTGCGTCTGCGAAGCCGTGAAAGACTAAACACAGAGGCGCCGGGACACAGAGAAGACTACGAGGATTACCTGAAGGTGCCGTTTGTTTTCCCACGTTTTCCGATTTTTTCTCTGTGCCTCTGCGTCTCTGTGTTGGAAGCTTTCTGGCAATTTTCACAGCTTCTGAGGCTTCTGACGGCGCGGTCCGTCGATTCACTTCTTGAGCGCCAGCGCCATCAGGCGGTCGGTGACGTACCCGGGCGGGTAGCCGGTAATGCGGACGAGTTTCTCGCGAATCTTCAAGCCCCAGGCGATATCGATATTCTCCTGAGGGATGCGCAGGCCCCTGGACAAGAAGCGGATCAGGTCGTCGTTGGCCTCATAGTTCTCAGGCACGGCGCGCAGATCGATGTGCACGCGCTGATTGCGGTCGAAGTACATGCGGTCCCGCGGCGCGCGCGGCTTGATCTTGGCCTTGAAGGTCACTCGCAAGCCCTCAACACGAAACGGCGGCATCAATCTCAAGCTGTACCTCCTTGTGAGAGCGCGTCAGGGCCTCTCCCCGAAAATGGCGCTGCCCACGCGCACCATAGTGGCGCCTTCTTCGACCGCCACTTCGAAATCGTGGCTCATGCCCATGGAAAGTTCGCCCATGGAGACGTTGGGCAAACGCGCAGAGTCTATCACTTTTCCGAGTTCGCGCAGACGGGAAAAGTATGGCCGGGCGTCCTCCGGATCTTCAGTGAGGGGCGGCACCGTCATCAAACCGCACAGCGCAAGGTTCGGCAAGGCGCCGATCGCGCGGGCGAGGTCGAGCGCCACGTCTGCCGTGACGCCCGACTTGGCCGCCTCTTCGCCAAGGTTCACCTCGATCAGCACCGGCAGCGGCGTCCCCGCGTTGTGCGCCCAAACAGGCTCAGCGGCTGCCGGTGGCGTGCGATCGAGTCTCTCGGCAATCCGCAGCGAGTCGATGGAATGAATCCACTGGAACAGCTCGCGCGCAGTCTGCGCCTTGTTGCTTTGAAGATGTCCTATCATGTGCCAGGTGATGTCGAGATCGACGAGCGCCGGGCGCTTGGCCTCGGCTTCCTGCACGCGATTCTCCCCGAAGTCGCGGAGACCAGCCTCGTACGCTTCGCGGATGCGTTCCGGCGGCACGGTCTTGGAGACGGCGATCAGTCGCACGTCTTCCCGGCGCCGGCAGGCGCGGCGGCAGGCCGCGTCGATACGCTTCTCGATCCGGGCAATATTCTGCGCGATCTCGCTCATCATGATTTGCAACGGCGGCGGCTCGCCCGCCGCGCCAGAATTGTAACATCCCGTCCGCACGCGGAGTGTACGATATCGAGCAAGAGACAATGCGGCCATTGATATAAAAGGGACGAGCGCGGTCCCATTCCGGAGTTTTGGCGGCTGACGCATGTATTGAGAGGCGATGTATGAGCCACCCGCCCGTGACGGGGAATTGATACAGGCGGTCGTTGCTCGTATATACGGTTCCCGTATATACTTCACTGTGACGGGAGAAATCGAAGGCTTCGACTGGGATCTTTCCAACCTGGGCCACATCATGCGTCACGGAGTCACACCCAGCGAAGTCGAAGATGCGGTGGGGCGCCCGCATGTCATGATTCCGGCGGAAACCGTGCACGGTGAGGCGCGATGGAAACTCCTCGGCAGGACAGCCTCGAACCGCTACCTGGTGGTGGTATTCACGATCCGCCGACGACTTTTCCGCACAGTTACGGCGTATCCGATGAACGCCTCAGAAAAGAGAAAATATGCTCCGCAGATCGACTAGCAACCGCAGGTTCAAGTCCGAAGCCGACGAGGCCAGTTGGTATACAACTCCTGAAGGGCGCCGGCGGACCGAACGCGAATTCGCACATGCGCTCAGAACCGGTACCCTCAGCCGGTCGGCAGGTCTGAACGTTGCGAAGACCGACCCCAAACTCCTTGAACAACTGATGCGAAGGGCTAAGGAGAACGTCAGTCGCGCGATTTCCATCCGGGTACCGGTCGCCGATTTGGAGAAAGCTAAGCAGATTGCAGAAAAGACCGGAATCGGCTACCAGACCGTGCTCAAGAAGGCGATTCGTACAGGACTCAAGAAAGCAGGATGAGAAGCGAATCGCATAGCTGCGCTATAGCGCCAGTTGGCCGGCGGCACTGTCTTGCAGACAGCGATCAGGCGCACGTCCTCGCGGCGGCGGCCGTCGCGACGGCCGGCGGCGGCGATACGCTCCTCGATCCGGGCAATGTTCTGCGCGATCTCGCTCATCATGATTTGCAACGGCGGCGGCTCGCTCTGCCGCGCCAGAATTGTAACATCCCGTCCGGCGTGCAGAGTGTACGAAGTCGGAGTAAATGATGACGCGGACTGTCGATATCAGAGGGGCAAGCGCGATTCCATGCCAGAGTTCTGGTAATTTGTGTCGGGATTGCTGGCAGAATCCCACTCGCTTACTGGCAGCCGCGTCAGTAAACGCCAGGCGACAGGGCAGAACCTATTCCTTCCGCAGCGCCTGGGATGCTGGGCAGATCAGCGGTGATAAGGCGATTTTCCAACTGTGATCGTCTGACCCATCATTGAAAACTCTTGATCAGCACCGCATCGGCCGGTTCCGTCTCGCGGGAGACGGCCAGGCGGCCATCGGACGACCAGTCGAATCCGCGAATCCTGTCCGAAGTGAAGTGCGTCACCGGCTGCAGGGGCCCGCCCGCCACCGGCTGTTCCCAGATGTTATGCACGCCATTCACAAGGTTAGGGAAAGAAACGGCACGGCCATTGGGGGTCCAGACCAGGGGAGGGTCGGCAGTGGGGGGCAGCGGGAAGGTCTTGGCGGGTTGGCCTCCCGCAAAAGGAATGATCGCCAGGCCCCAGGATCGCCAGCCTGTCTCATTGCTCGCCAGGCTCCTGGGCTCATTCTGGGCGGCAGGATAAAGGTAGGCGATCCACTTGCCGTCCGGGGAGACGGATGGGGAGCTTGAGTCGAAGTCTGTCAACTGTGACGTTGGGCCACCTCCACTCGGAACCTTCATCAGAACAGATTTGCCTCCCTGCACACTTGTGAATACCACCCACTGGCCATCCGGCGATACGGCGGGAAAAATGTCCCTCTCGCCCTGGGTAAGTTGTTTTGCGTTGGTACCGTCCATGTCCATGCGCCAGATGTTCAACGGGTGAGTTCGGTCCCGGTGGGCAAAAGCAATGAAGCCACCGCGGGGTGAGGCGACGGGCTCGAAAGAACCCGAAGAAGTGTCATTGTCGGTGAGTCGCTCGGGATCGGAGCCGTCCGCGCCCATCTCCCAAATATCAAAGACTCCGTTATGAACCGAGGAATAGACGATTTTTCCGTCCGGGGTCCAGGACACACCGTTCGCGCCGTCGCGGGTCTGGTTTCCGGCGCTCAAGGTACGGACTTCGGTTTCCCTGCCGGGTGTGGCGACTTGAACGGCAAAAAGCAGTTGCTCCTGCAAGGCCAGGAGCGTCTTGCCGTCCGCGCTCGCCCGTACTCCTGTGTATCTCGAAAGGTCATGAGTGATCTGCCGGAGTTCGCCCCCCTCCAGTGAGATTTCGTAGAGTTGAAAGGACCCGGACTGAAGGCCGGCCACGACCAGGTGACGGCTTCCCGGAAGCCAGGCGATATCCCGGATCTCGCCCAGATGCGTACCTGCCACCGATTCCGCCTGACCACCTTCGGCCGCAACGGTGGTCAAGACCTGGTGCTCCAGACTAACGTGCTCAAAGGCGAGGGTTTTCCCGTCCGGAGACCAAGAGTAGGGGTACGCTTCAATCCCCTCGGGCGCCTTGTAGGACACCAGCACCCGCTCGCCCGAATCATCCAGCGGGGCGGTCAATAAACTGTCCTCATCGGGAGTGTGCCGCACAAAGGCGATCCGCTGGCCATCGGGTGAAAATGTCGCGGGACCGTTAAGTTCGCCAGCAACTTCTTGGGAGTTCCACCTAACGTCGGCACTTGATAGAGATCGCCGCTAGGTTTCAAGGGATCCTGACGGACGAAGTATACGTAGCTGCCGTCGCGAGAGAACTCCACGCCAGGGCAAACGTCGTCACCCAGATTGACAATCTGAACGTCACTGTCCGTGGCGAGTTGCTTCAACCAGAGACTTTGCTTGCCGCCCGTCCGCCGCGCGTAGACAACGTATTTGCCATCCGGGGAGATGTCGGCGCCACTGAGGTCTCCGCTGCCCGTCACTCGCGTAAACTCCAGGGCTTCGGTTGACGGCGTGCGACCCTTGCGGCGCGATAGAGCGCATAGATGAGGGCCGCGACGACTACCATGCCGATAGCCATCAATGCGATGAGAGCTTTCTTGTTACGCTTCACCAGGCCCGCAAGCACCTGCGAATCGGAGCTCTCGCCCTCCAGTGGCGGCTTTACGCCGCCACCCGCATCACGGCGAGGCAAACGCGCCGGTATAGCACGGCCCGAGTCGGTGTCGCGCTTGAGGCGCTTTAACTCGCTCCGCACGTCAGCGGCGCTCTGATAGCGAAGGTCGCGGTCTTTCTCAAGCAAGCGATTGATGATTTCTTCCAGCTTGGGCGGCGCCTGCGGACTCACGCTGGCGATCGGAAGGGGCGCTCGATTCAGAATCGCTTCATAGATGACGGCTGTCGTAGTCCCGTAGAACGCCTGCCCTCCCGTCGCCATCTCATCGAGCACGGCGCCGAAACTGAACAGGTCCGTGCGCGCATCCAGCTCTTCGCCCCGCGCCTGCTCGGGCGACATGTAAGCCACGGTTCCCATCGTCACGCCAGGGCTGGTGAGGTGTTCGGGGTCAATGGAGACTGTTGGGCTGTCCGGGCCTGGGAGCACGGGCGTCCCGCCCGCTTGGGCCAGGACGGGCTGCCCAACAACTGCGGGCGAGAGGCCCGCGCTCCCAGACAACTTCGCCAGGCCGGAATCCAAAATCTTCGCCTGCCCGCGTGCCGTGACGAAGACATTCGCGGGCTTGATGTCACGATGAATGATCCCTTTGTGGTGCGCTGCGTCCAGGGCATCGGCAATCTGGATGGCTAAGTCGAGCAGCTCGTCCGTCTTCAAGGGTTTCGTCCCGATGCGATGCTTGAGGGTTTGCCCTTCGAGATACTGCATGGCTATGAAGGGCTGGCCTTCATGCTCGCCGATCTCGTAAATCGTGCAGATGTGGGGATGATCCAGGGCTGAGGCGGCGCGCGCTTCGCGCTCAAAGCGTTCGAGGGCCTGAGGGTCCAGCGCAACACCCGGAGGCAGGAACTTGAGGGCGGCGAACCGGCCGAGCTTCGTGTCCTCGGCCTTGTAGACCACACCCATCCCGCCGCCGCCGAGCTTCTCCAGGATGCGATAGTGCGAAACCGTTGTTCCAATCATGATTTGGGAGGCACGCCGGCAGCGAACAATCTTAACCCAGAAGGCAGAATACGATCCCAACCACTGAGTGTGATGGGTTCAAGCTGAATCAGAACCTCGCGCCTGACCATGGCCGATTTGTAATCCAAGAATCGAGGCTGTTCGTCGAGGGATGGGTTGATCGGCAAGGGACGAAAGGGACCATGAGCCGCTACAAAGAGGCAACGAGGAAACCCTCACGCGGTACGTGGAGATCCTGATCAAAGTTGAGAGGCCAAGTGACAGCAACCGTGTCGTTCTCTGGCCAGGTTCTCTGACCCGAGTATCATCGATCTTGGAACCTACACGCAGGGACACTTGTGATGCCCGGCGGAGAATGCTAACTTCGAATCCTGCCCCTCCGCAGGCGGCAAAGGACCCTTGAAATCGCACGGGTTTTTCATCACGCTGGAAGGCATCGACGGGACCGGCAAGAGTACGCAGCTCCGCCGCCTGGTGCGGCACTTGCGCAAGCAAGGCTACACGGTCCGCGCCACGCGCGAGCCTGGCGGCACGCCGGTTGGCGAAAAAGTGCGCGCGATCCTGATGGGGGAGAAAGAGGAATTGAGCGCGCTCGCGGAGCTGGCCTTGTTCTATGCGGCCCGCGCGCCGCATGTGGAAAAAGTTATCCGGCCAGCTCTCGCACGCGGTGAACTGGTGGTGAGCGACCGCTTCAACGATTGCAGCTTCGTATATCAGGGCTACGCGCGCGGGCTCGGCTCGCGCACCGTGCGCCTGCTCGATCGGGCAATCTGCGGCCCCACGCAGCCCGATCTGACCCTGGTGCTCGATCTTGACCCGCGAGTCGCACTCGAACGCGCCCTCGGTCGCGACTCCGGCTCGGGAACGTCGCGCTTCGAAGCCGCCGGCATCGAGTTTCAGCGGCGCGCGCGCGCCGGATATTTAGCCCTGGCGCGCCGCGAGCCTCATCGCGTATGGGTGATCGACGCGGGACGATCGGCGAAGGAGGTCGAAGCGGACATCGGGCGCGTGGTGGATGAGGTGTTAGGTGCTAGTCGTCAGTTGTCAGTGGTCAGTCGTCAGTTCTCAGTTCGTAGATCGTAGTTCGTCGATGGTCGGTTGGTGGATCGTGGACTCTGTTTCGTGTTTGCGGGACGTCTCCGCGAGCACAAAATGCACCTACGAGCTACGATCCACGAACTACGATCTACGAACAACGAACCGCGGACAACGGACCGCTACTCTCTATGAGTTTTGACTCATTTATCGGAAATTCCGCCGCCGTACAGACGGTCCGCGACATGCTGCGCGCGGACCGGATGCCGGGGGCGCTGCTCTTCACCGGCCCGGAAGGCGTGGGCAAGAAGACGCTGGCGCTGATGCTGGCGCAGGCCGCCGTCTGCGAGCGACTGAAAGACGATTCTTGCGGCGAGTGCCCGCGCTGCCGCCGCGCCGCCGAGATGATCCGAGGCGCCGAAGAGGATCTCGCCCGGCGGCGCGAGCTGAAAGACTCCGCGCGCCGCGTCGAAGGCCTGCTCTACTTTGACCTGCAACTAATCGCGCCCATCACGCGCTACATCCTGAGCGAGCAAATCCGCGTGCTGCGTCAGGTGGCGTACACGCGCCCGTTCGAACTGCCGCGCCGTTTCTTCATCATCGACCAGGCGCAGGATATCCACTGGCAAGCCGTGGACCTGCTGCTGAAAGTCATGGAGGAACCGCCGGAGACCACCACCTTCGTCCTGGTATGTCCGAACGCGGGCGAATTGCGCTCCACCATTCGCTCGCGATGCCAGCGCGTGACCTTCTCGCCCGTCGACGAAGACCTGATTCTGCGGTTGCTCAAGGAACGCACCCAGGTGCCGGAGCCGAAGCAACGGCTGGTGGCGCGGCTGGCACACGGGAGCGTCGGCCGGGCCCTCGCATTCGATCTCCCCGGCTGCCTTGCCCGCCGCGAGATCTGGCTCGAGTTCTTCCAGAGCCTGAGCGGCGGACTCGGCGCCCGCGCGCGGACTCCTGACTGGCAGCGGCTCTTCGATTCCACGCGCAAGCTGACCGGGGATCGCGACAGCTTTGATGACATCCTGGGCACAGGCTCGGAGCTGCTTCGCGATATGCTGCTGGTGCTCGAAAGCGGCGAAACCGCACCCGTCTCCCACGTGGACCTGGTACCGCAGCTCAAGGCCTGGGCCGCAGCGTTCGGATTCGCAGGCATCGTGGCGCTCAAGGAAGGACTGGACGAAGCGCACCGGCTCCAGATCCGCAATGTGAATCAACAGCTCGGCCTGGACTCGCTGGCCATCGGAATGGTGTCGCCTGCCCGGCCGGGCCAGCCGGCGCCAGGCTAATGATAACCAGGTTGTCAACGGACCCGGCAGATTATGCTTGACTTGTAATATACCGTTGAAGGATATTGCCCCATATCAGGAGGCGTGCTAGATTAGCTGTCAGGTTCGATCTTCACAGAAATTGTTGATCTGCCTGGGGAGTCGGCATATACCCGACCAACGCACAGAAAACCGGCAACGCGGTTCTCCGAGAGGCTCGGAGGCGGACCCGGCCCGAGGGACTCGCATGAAGGATGTTGTGAGCGTTAACCGTAAACTAATCCGGCCCAGCCTGTCGGAGATCCAGGAGCAGATGCAAGGTGGGCGCATGGGGCGCCGCAAGCCCACGCCGCCTGATCAAACCAACGCCGAAAGCTTTTACTACGTCAAGCAAATGCAGGCGCGTACCCCGATGGTGGTGGTGCTCGACACGGGAGAGACCGTCCGGGGCGTGATCGAGTGGTACGACCGGAACTGCATCAAGGTGCACCGCAACGGCGAACCCAACCTGCTGATCTTCAAGTCTTGCATCCGCTACATCTACAAACAGAGCGACGCCAAGAACGGCGCCGGCGAAAATTCGAACGGAGAGTAGTTCCCCGGACACAGCGGGTCCGGATGCGCCTGCGGATGCTCGTCTGGCGCGGCAGAACCCCGAGAGAAATGGTTGAGACGCGAAATCCTGGCCCAACTTCAGGCCTGAGCGGACGGCACTGCGTCCCTTGCGAGCGCGGCGCGACGCCGCTCGATGCGAACGCCATCGACCGTTTGCGGGCGCAGGTCGAAGGCTGGGAAGTTGTGAACGGGCATCACCTGCACAAGGCCTGGAAATTTCCCGATTTTCGCAGCGCGCTCACCTTCGTGAATCGCGTGGGCGAGGCTGCGGAGTCTGAGGGCCATCATCCCGACATCGTTCTCAGGTGGGGCAAGGTCGAGATCACCCTCTGGACGCACGCTGCCGGAGGCCTCACCGAGAACGACTTCATCCTCGCCGCCAAGATTGACCGCCTCTGACCCTTTGCAGTCCACCTCAGCCTTTCTTCGGTCGATAGATATCCGTCGCCGTTCCGAAGAATACTTCCGCCGCTTCCATCAGCGTCTCGGAAAGCGTCGGATGAGGATGGATGCTTAACGCAACGTCCGAAGCAAGCGCCGCCATCTCCACCGCCAGCACGCCTTCAGCGATCAATTCTCCCGCGCCCACGCCTGTGATACCAACGCCGAGCACGCGCTCGGTTTCAGGATCGAGTACGAGCTTGGTGACGCCGTCGTTGCGGTCGAGCGTCGTCGCGCGGCCGGAAGCGCCCCACGGAAATCGCGCCACCTTGATCGGACGATTCTCCTTCGCCGCCTGAGTCTCCGTGAGGCCGCACCATGCTACCTCGGGATCGGTGAAAACGACGGCGGGAATCGCGCGCGGCTCGAACGCCACTTTGTGCCCCGCGATGGCTTCTACGGCGGTGCGTCCTTCGTGCGAAGCCTTGTGCGCCAGCAGGGGCTCGCCGGCCACGTCGCCAATGGCGTAGATCGCAGGCTCGGCGGTGCGCCGCTGGGCATCGATCTCAATGAAGCCCTTGGCGTCCTTCCGCACGCGCGTATTCTCGAGGCCCGCGATCGCTGAGTTCGGCTTGCGGCCGACGGAAACAAGCACCTTTTCGTAGACCTGCTCGCCGCCTTCGGCGCCTGCACCCTCGAACTTCACGCGCAACCCTTCTTTCTCTTCCTTCATCTCCGTCACTTTGGTGCTGAGCATCGCCTTTTTGAATATCTTCTCCACGCGCTTGGCCAGCGGCGCCACGAGATCGCGGTCCGCGCCCGGCAGCAATCCATCGAGCATCTCCACGACCGATACCTCGCTGCCAAGCGCGGCGTACACGGTGCCCATCTCGAGCCCGATATATCCGCCGCCGATCACCAACAGCGTCTTGGGCACATTCGTGATCTCCAGCGCAGAGGTGGAGTCGAGAATGCGCTCGCTTTGGGGCAATCCCGGCAGCATTGCCGGCAATGACCCGGTCGCCAGAATCGCATGCTCGAACCTGAGCTTTCGTTCAGCCTTCGCGGTCTCGACGCTCACGGTGTTTGCATCCACGAGCGATGCGCGTCCGCGGATGTACTCCACGTGGCGCTGCTTCGAAATCTGACCCAGGCCACCGGTGAGCTTTCCCACTACATCGGTCTTCCAGGCGCGCAGTTTGTCGATGTCGATTTTCGGCGGTTGAAACTCGATTCCCCAGTGCGCCGCCTCGCGCGCTTCGGTCAGGACGCGCGCCGCGTGCAGCAGCGCTTTGGACGGAATGCAGCCCCGATAAAGGCAGACGCCGCCGGGATTCTCTTCTTCGCCCACGAGCGCCACGCGCATGCCAAGATCGGCAGCGAGGAAAGCGGCGGCGTAGCCGCCGGGTCCGGCTCCGATCACGACAAGTTGAGTTGTGTTTGCCTCGTCAGCCATGGGTGAGTCGATTGCCTCCTGGACAGGTTACATAACTAGCCCAGCATCTTGCCGGAAAAAGCCGGGAAAGGGCTCAGCCCTCGAAGGAAATCAGGAACGGCTGCTCCAGAGCCTCGGCAACCCAGCGCAGGAACCGAGCGGCGTCAGCGCCGTCGATCAGCCGATGATCGTAAGAGAGCGACAGCGGCAGCATCAGCCGCGGCTGGAACTGGCCGTCGGCGTACACGGGCTCCAGAGTCGATCGCGACATGCCCAGGATCGCGACTTCCGGCCAGTTGACGATGGGCGTGAAAGACGTGCCTCCGATGCCGCCCAGGTTGCTGATGCTGAAAACGCCGCCTTCCATGTCCTCGGGCGCAAGCTTGCGATTGCGCGCTTTCTCAGCCATCTGCGCCAGCTCCACCGAAAGCTCCACGATGTTCTTCTGATCCACGTCGCGGAGCACGGGCACCAGCAGACCGCGGTCCGTGTCCACCGCCACGCCGATATGACGATACTTCTTGTAGATGATCTCCTCGCGCTCCGGATCGATGCTGGCCGCGAACTGAGGAAACTTGTGCAGCGCCGACGCCACGACTTTCAGGGCGATGGCGGTAATCGTCAGCTTGCCGCCCTGCGCCTCGGCTTTCTGAGAGTGCTGCTTCCGGAGCCTGTCGACTTGGGTGATGTCGGCGCGGTCGTGCTGCGTAACGCGCGGCACCGTGACCCACGCGTGGCTCAGATGTGACGCCGTGGCGCGCCGCACGGCACGCATCGATTCGCGCTCCACCGCGCCCCAGCGCGAGAAATCCGGCATGGGAACTGAGGCGCCCATCCGGAGCCCGCCTTCGCGGCGTTTCGTGTTGAGACCTTTGATATACGCCTTGACGTCCTCGACAGAGATGCGTCCTCCGGGGCCGCTGCCCGGTACCTCCGCGATCTCGACGCCCAGTTCGCGCGCCATGCGCCGCACCGACGGCGCGGCTGGCACCAGCTTCTTGTCAGCGGAGGGGACCGCAGCAGCCTGTTGCGTTGCCGTCGCAGCCGACGCTTCAGCGGACGACTGGCCAAGTGCTTCGGTTGCCTCTCGTCGGGTTGCCGGCGCGGGCGTGGCCGCTGCCTTTTCTGGTGTTGCTGCTTTACCCTCGCCGGAAGGCGCGCCCGGCGAAGCTGCGCCCTCGAGCGTAAAGATGAGCTGGCCGACCTTCACCTTCTCGCCCGCCTTAACGTGAATCTGCTTCACCCTGCCGCTGACCGAAGACGGCACTTCGAGCGTCGCCTTTTCGGTCTCGAGCTCCAATACCGGTTGCTCCTGGCTGATGACGTCGCCGACGGAGACCAGCACTTTCAGCAGATCGCCCTTCTCGACGTTCTCGCCAAGCTCGGGGAGTCTGAATTCCACGGTCCCGACGGCCTGCGGTGGCGCACTCGGCGCCTTGGCCTCTGGTCCCGCAGACTCCTGGCGCGCCGAACGTGTGTCCTTGGCGGCCTCCGCTCCGTTCGTCTTCGGCTTCGGTTTTTCAGTGGTCGCCATGGCTGGAGGTTTGGCCTCTTCAGCCGGCGCTGCGGCACCCTGAGCGCCGTCGGAAACGGTAAGAATCACCTGCCCGACTTTTACCTGCTCGCCGGGCTTGACGAGAATCGATTCCACTTTGCCACCGACGGAGGAAGGCACTTCCAGCGTCGCCTTCTCCGTCTCGAGCTCGATTACCGACTGGTCTTTGCTGATGACATCGCCCACCGACACCAGGACCCTCACCAAATCGCCTTTGGCGATGTTCTCTCCGAGTTCCGGCAGCCTGAATTCGGTTGACATGGCTCTCCAAGAACAGTAGCTAGTGATTAGTGGCTGGAATGAGTCGCCAGCCCGCTAACCACTAGCCACTCTCCTCACTCCCATCCCCTACGCTCGCGTAAGGAGGTGATGCACGACATGACGTGGCGACTCCTTCCAGCCACTAGCCACTAATCACTAACAAGACTCCGCCCCAGCTCAGACCTGTACGAGTTCGGTGGTAGAAACCGGCTCGGGAATCTGGGCGCCCTCTTCGCGTAAGCTCTCCAGGTGCAACGGTATTGCTTCACGAATCAGGGTGAGCGCCTCCTCGCGTGTATCCGCAACGACCGCACAACCCGGCAGGTCTGGTACATAGGCGCCGTAGCTGTTGGCCCCGCGTTCCAAGATCACCAGATACGTCATGGTTCTCGCCTTTCCCTCAGTCCCGCCTGCTTCAGAATGCTATTCAAAGTGCCCGGCGGTACGTCGTGGTTTGCCCGCAACCGTGACAGTCCCTGATTTCACCGAGTGTTTGAATTGGCGATGGCTTCCGGTCGTCCTGGCCAAGCACCACCCATCCGCTTCGAGCGTTTTGATCGGGTCTCGAAACTTCACTCCTGCCCACTGAGAACCGAAGGCTGCCCACTGACCCCTCTGACAACTAACTGACAACTAACTGGGAGCCACTCGCCACTATCACGAAGTGACTGGGTTCGGCTTCTCCGGCTTGATGTCGAGATCTTTCATCGCCTGCTCCACCACCTGGGCCTGCACCTTACCTTCGCGTGCGAGCGCCGCCAGCGTGGCCAGCGTAATGAAGCGCGAATCCACCTCGAAGAAATTGCGCAGAGCGGCGCGTCCGTCGCTGCGGCCGAACCCGTCGGTGCCCAGCGACACCAGCGGACGTGGGCACCAGCGCGCAATCGAATCGGGCAGCGACTTGATGTAATCGCTGGCCGCCACCAGAACGCCCGGCGCGTCCGCCAAGCATGACGCCACGTAGGGCACGCGAGGCTTCGCGGCCGGATTCAGCATGTTCCAGCGCTCAGCATCATGGCCCTCGCGGTACAGTTGCTTGTAACTCGTCACACTCCATACGTCCGCGCCCACGTTGTATTTCTCATCGAGCACAACCTGCGCCTTGAGCGCCTCATTCAGAATCGAACCGCTGCCAAACAGTTGCGCGCGCAGCTTGGCGCGGGGATGAGCGGAAGCGCGGAAGCGATAAAGCCCTTTCAGGATGCCCTCCTGAACGCCGGGTTCGTTCGGCATGGGCGGCTGCGCATACGGCTCGTTCATCAGCGTCAGGTAGTAGAAGATGCTCTCTCCGTCGTGATACATGCGCCGGATGCCGTCGCGAATGATGACGGCGATCTCGTAAGCGAACGCCGGATCATAAGCCATCAGGTTCGGCACCGGATAGGCAAGCACGTGGCTGTTCCCGTCCTGATGCTGCAGGCCCTCGCCGGCCAGCGTGGTGCGTCCCGCCGTCCCGCCGAGCAGGAATCCGCGGCACCGCGAGTCCGCCGCTGCCCAGATCAGGTCGCCGACGCGCTGCAACCCGAACATCGAATAAAAGATGAAGAACGGAATGGTGTTCACGCCGTGGGTCGCGTAGGCCGTGCCGGCGGCGATGAACGAGGAGATGCTGCCCGCTTCGGTGATTCCTTCTTCGAGGATCTGGCCCTCGGTGGCCTCCTTGTAGTAAAGCAGCGTGTCGCGATCCACGGGCTCGTAGAGCTGGCCGACGTGCGAGTAGATGCCGACCTCGCGGAACAGCGACTCCATGCCGAAGGTGCGCGCCTCGTCGGGAATAATGGGCACGATCAGCTTGCCGATTATCGGATCGCGCAGAAGCTTGCTCAGCAGCCGCACGAACGCCATGGTCGTTGACACTTCGCGGTTGTCCGTGCCCTTGTAGAGCTCGTCAAAGAGCGTTTCCGCCGGAGGATCGAGAGGCTCCACACGCACCGCGCGGCTCGGCACGTATCCTCCCAGTATTTTGCGGCGCTCGCGGAGATACTCGATTTCCGGGCTCGACTCAGACGGCCGGTAGAAAGGCGCGCCCGCGACTTCTTCGTCAGACATGGGCACGCCGAAGCGGCTGCGGAAGGAGCGCAACTCGGCCTCGTTCAGCTTTTTCTGCTGGTGCGTGATGTTCTTGCCTTCGCCCGCCTCGCCGAGACCGTAGCCCTTGGTGGTGCGCGCCAGGATCACCGTGGGTGCGCCCGCGTGCTCCACCGCTGCCTTGTACGCCGCATAGACCTTCTGCGGATCGTGTCCGCCAAGGCGCATCCTGGCAAGCTGCTCGTCAGAATAATGCCTCACCATCTCGAGCAGCTTCGGATGCGTGCCGAAGAAGTGCTGGCGGACGTACGCGCCCGAGGAGACGCTGAACTTCTGCCGTTCGCCGTCGACCACCTGACCCATTCGATCGGCCAGCAGACCGTCGCTGTCCTTGGCCAGCAGCGGGTCCCAGTCCGTCCCCCACAGAACCTTGATCACATTCCAGCCCGCGCCGCGGAACACGCCTTCCAGTTCCTGCACGATGTTCCCGTTGCCGCGCACCGGACCGTCCAGCCGCTGCAGGTTGCAACTGATCACGAAGATGAGATTGTCGAGCTTCTCACGCGCCGCCAGCGAGACTGCGCCCAGCGACTCGGGCTCGTCCATTTCGCCGTCGCCGAGGAACGCCCATACCTTGGAATCAGAACGGTTCTTAAGCTTGCGGTCCTGAAGATAGCGCACGAAGCGCGCGTGATAGATGGCCATGATGGGAGCGAGACCCATCGAAACCGTCGGATATTCCCAGAAGTCGGGCATCAGCCAGGGGTGGGGGTACGACGAAAGCCCGCCGGCCGGACGGGTCTCGCGGCGGAAATTCTGCATACGTTCCAGCGACAGGCGTCCTTCGAGAAAAGCGCGCGCATAAACACCCGGCGCGGCGTGGCCCTGGAAATAAGCCACGTCGCCGTCGTGGTCGGGAGCCTTGGCGCGCAGGAAATGATTGAACGCGACTTCAAAAAGCGTGGCCTGAGACGCATAGGTCGAAATATGGCCGCCGATCCCGCTCTCCTCGCGGTTGGCGCGGACCACCATGGCCATCGCGTTCCAGCGAATCAAGCTCTTGATGCGGCGCTCGATCTCGCGGCTGCCCGGAAACGGCGGCTCCTGATCGGCGGGGATCGTGTTCAGGTAAGGGGTGGTGGCGCGGTAAGGCAGCGTGACGCCGGCTTCGGCGGCGTGCAAGCGCAAGCGCTGCAGGATCTGCCCGGCGCGCTCGGTTCCGCCGTCGTTGTATAGGACGTAATCGAGCGACTCCAGCCACTCCTGGGTCTCGATATCGGCGGCGTACCCCTGCTGAAGCTCAGCCTCGCTCATGGTCTGCTTCCTTTCCTTACAAAGCCGTCGGCTGCGCTCGCAAGATGGCGCGCGGCAGACTCTCGTGGTGGACGCATCCTGCGTGCGCCGAGCGTCCCTGCGGCAGAAGGGTTGTAACCTCCAACTTGGACGTGCGGAGACGGAAGGCTGGTTGGCTCGCTTCGTCCCGGGGGCAACAACCTGCTGCTGAGGTTAACGGAGCACTGCCGGCAACTGCTTTGTAGATGTCAAAGCTGATGATAGCACCCTTCGCGGGTCAGTGACTAATGCGCAGCAAGCGCAATGGCCCAGGACTAGCGGCGCGCTGCCTGGAAGCGAAAGGAATAGCCCACACCGATGAAGCGATCCGGCGCGGCCGAAGACAAGCCCACGCCGACATGTAAATCGATCTGTTGCCGCGGCGTTAGCTTCCAGGTTGTGCCGAAGTGCGCCAGGTGACTGGGTCCTCCTCGTTCCGGGAAGTTGCCCCCGTATTCGGCAAACACATCCCAACGTTTCGTGAACTGCCGGTCGATCAGGAACGTGGTCTGGCCCGTCAGGTTGTGGCGACCGTTCTCGGTGGGCCAGTACATCGACAGCATCCCGGCGGCCGTCCATTTCGAAGATAGCGCCCGCGACCACGGCACCTGCACGGAAGGATCATAGCCGTGGCTCGAAATGGCACGAGCGCCGGTCGGCACACTGAGCGACACGACCACCGAAACGTCGAAGCCTGAGACCGGGCCCAGTTGTTGCTTCACGCCTACGGCCAGGTCGCCAAACCCCGTGGTCCCATGCGCCGGCTCAAAGTAGTCCGGAACCGTCAGGCGAAGCTCGGTTTTCGATAGCACCCCGAAACGCAGCAAGGTCTCTGGACCGTCGAGCGTCCATTGGCCCTGGCTCAGGATGTCTGCGAATCCGTTCTCGGCCTGGAGGCTCCCGAGCGGCACCACGATGCTGGAATCCGTCAGCGAGGGCCGGTCAGTCGCGATCGGAGCCGGCGCAATCGGGGCTTGCGCGTTGGAGTCGTCTCCGAGAGCGGCGAGGGATCCCGTCACGATCATCATGCATGCTAGCAGGATCGACTTGGCCATCAGTGAAGTAGACGCTCTACGGTCGGTCCCAGCGCCAGAGCCGGAAGGAACGACAGCGCCCCAACCATCAGGATAGTGCCGGAGACTCTGCGGCCGTACCTCGATGGGCTGGAGCGAATTGAACCTCCGAAAGTGCGAAGGCTTCGTGTCCACAGACCACGCTGACGCCATCCAGCATCGGCGCCGTCCGGCCCTTCAGATATTTGTTCAGAAAGGCGAGCCTTACGGTTTCGACCAACTGCAAGTTGCGTTCCGACCGTGGCTACAACTCCGGGACGGGCGCTTCTTTCGGGAGGAACTGCTCGGACCTGAGTTCCTGCCAGAAGTCGGCGGGAATCGCGACACTCATGAGGCGGAAGTTCTCTTCCACTTCCGCGGCTGAGCGCGCGCCGGGGATCACCGACGCCACGGCCGGATGCGCGAGCGGAAACTGCAGCGCGGCCGCTTTCAACGGAACGCCGTGACGCCGGGCGACCTCTTCCACCTTGCGCACTCGCTCCACGACTTCCGGAGGCGCCGCCTTGTAATCGAACTTCGCTCCCGAAAGCGCGCCGCCCGCCAGAATCCCGCTGTTGTAAGGTCCGCCGATCACGATGCTGATCTTCTTCTCGACGCAGAGCGGCATCAACTCGGCGAGACCCGAGTGGTCGATCAGCGTGTAGCGGCCGGCGAGCAGGAAGCAATCGAAGTCGCCTTCGCGCGCGAATCGCGCCAGCATTTCGGCCTGATTCATCCCAGCGCCGATGGCGCTCACCACGCGATCGCTGCGCAGCCTGGCGAGCGCCGGATAGGCGCCGAGCAGCGCTTCATCGTAGTGGTCGTCGGGATCGTGGATATAGAGGATGTCCACGCGTTCGAGTCCGAGGCGCTTCAGGCTGTCCTCGAACGAGCACATCACGCCGTCGTAGCTGAAATCGAACATGGGCTCGAACGGCGCGGGATGATCGAACCAGAAGCTTTCGACCTCGCCCGTCTTGGCGGGCAGGAGCACGCGGCCGACTTTGGTCGATAGCACAAAGCTCGCGCGCGGCAAGTTCCGCAGCGCTTCGCCCATGCGGCGCTCGCTCAAGCCGTGGCCGTACAGCGGCGCGGCGTCAAAATGGTTGATCCCAAGCCTGACCGCCGCGGCGACGGCCGCGACGGCGTCCGCGTCGGCGACTTCGCGGTACAGGCCGCCGAGCGCAGCGCCGCCCATGCCCATCCTCGTCACCTGCAGATTCGTCTTGCCGATTTGAACCTTGTCGGTCGGATTCACTCTCGGCTCCTCGCTTCCCGCGCGACGATCGCGCTTCCGGCATCATAATACGGGTTCGATGTCGGAGCGCGGGAGCGTGAAGACGTAATCGATGTCCGGGATTCGGGGTTCGGAGTTCGCAACTGTGCAGCGAACACCGAACGTCGAAAAGCCGCCCCGCCGCAATCTTGCAATCGAAACGAGGGTATGCCAGAACGTGAGGGGCGAAACCTCGGAAGTGCGGTCGCCGAAGCTCAACTGGCTTAGAATCATGGAATCCGTTGGCACCCGGGCAAAAGCTCAAGTCCTTTGTTTCCAGCAGCCTGACGGCTTCGTTTTCAAGGCAAGAAATTAAGCCCTTTATTTTCAGTAACCTGATGGTTTCGTTTGGTAACTTAATCGGTCGACCACTGATTCTAAATGACATTCCGGCTTCGGTCGTCGGAGTTTTTGATAATCTTTGCGCTTCCCGCCCCAATCCGAGTGGCGCGAATATCAACTGGCGCGCACCACACTGAGCCAGCGCCTGATTGAAACGCCATAGGTCCTTCGGTCTTTTCCCGGTGTGCAAGCTGTTCAATCGTGAGCGAGCATTGCCTTGAGCGGTTTTGGGTCCGGTGGATTTTTGGGCGTTGCGGCGATTGGAGTCGAGTTGCCGCGGGCTCAGACGAGTGGTTGAACGCAGGGGCTGTTAACTCGGAGGCAGGCGAAAATGGCGGTTCGATACTCACACCTATCGATAACATCCGGGAGCTGAAGAGTAAAGGTATGTGGTGTGTTCTCTATATACAATGTTCGGAACGCTCTCCCGTCTAGCACGGCAGAACCTGGCGCGGTGGTGGCGACGACATAAACGGCGATGTCGACGCCACCCGCGGGGTTGCTAACAAGGCCCCGAGGAGGGGCGGTAGCGGTCGGGATCTGCCGACAATCATCGACATTTTTCAGGGCCGCTTCGGCGGCTTCCGTTTGGGCGCTGCGAGCTTCCGCTTGGGCGGCACGGTCGGCTTGCCGGCTTTTGTTGGCCCCGCCTTTGGCCTGACCGCCTTCGCTGGCGTGGCTCTCTGCTTTGTGGCCTTTGGCGCCCTCCGTTTCGGCCGCTTTGGCTTGGCTTCCGGCAACTCAGGCGATTCCGGTACGACGATGGCAGCGCCGCCGCTCGTGAGAACGTGCTGGTTCAGGTCAAGGCTGAAGCTGTCCTGGACCGATGCCGACCCGCCGCCGGCCGGCAGGGCAAGAAACTCGCAGGTGAGCGATCCGGCGCTGACCGTCAAGCGAAGAAATCCCCATTGCGTATCGTTGTAGGCTTCGAGCGTCAGCGGATTCCCGTCCGCGTCGGTACCCGTGACGGGCGGAGTGGGCTTGGCGCCTCCCGAGTCCGTGCTAAACGTCGAGAGATTGAAGTAACCGCCCATGCCCGCCACCACAAACGGAATCTGGTGGTTCTGGACCACGCGCGTGTAGCGCTCGTAGAGGTGCGCGTGGCCGGAAAGGACCATATCCGGCAGGATGCCCGCCTGCGTGCAGGCGTTGTCGATGTCGGTGAGCATAACGGGATTCGGAGTGTGCTGGCTGCTGCCGGTGAAAGGCGGGTGATGAACCGCAATGATCAGCGCGCGCACGTCGCCCTGGCTCCGCTCCGAGAGCGCGTTCGCAAGCTGCTGCTCGAGGAAGGTCAACTGGGCGGTTCCGGCGGCGCCGCCGCTGATCAGTCCCTGCGTTGAGCCTTCGCTGGTGTTCGAGTAGAGGCCGATGATCTTCACGAAAGGCGCGTCCAGAGTGAAGTAGACTCCGGGCTGGGTCATCGTCGTGCGCGAGACGCCTGCGGCTATGGCCGCATGCGTGGGCGTCTGGGTGCAGAAGTTCGAGTAGAAAGGCTGCAGCGAATAAGGCACGGCTTCGCCAGAGTAGAGCACGCCGTCGTGATTGCCGGGAATGGCGAAGATGGGCCCGGCGTAATCGCGATAGGGATCGTAAAACTGATCGTAGTAGTACTTTTCCTGCCCGAAATAGTAGACCACGTCACCAAGATGATAAAAGAATGCCGGCAGGCCGCTTTGCCACGTCTTGCCGGTGAGGTCCGCCGACAAAGCGTCGGCGACGGCGAACTGGTAAGACGGCTCCTTCACCCCACCGGTATCGCCGACAGAATGGAAGACGATGCTGCCCGAGCTCTCGATCGCCGCAACGTCGGAAGCGGCGAGCACCTGATCGAGCGAGAGCACGGGCGGCGAGAGCCAGGGCGCCGGAATCGGCTCAGGCACAGGCGTCGTGTTGATGCCGGAATCCGCGAATACGTCCCCCGGGCTGAAGGTGTCGTAATTGTCGGGCGTCGCCGTCGGGTCGGCGAAGACAAATCCACTGGTGGCCATTTTTCTTCCCTCCTGCGGCGCTCAAACCTGGCTGCCGGGCGCTCCCGATATTGTAGCTGGGAATTATGAACGCGTCGTTAAGGCTGCGGACCTGCGGCTGCCCGGAGGGAAGGCGTAGGGGCTGCCCTCGTGGCCGCCCGTCACTAAGGGCACCCACAAGGGGTGCCCCTACAGGCCGGTTGAATTGTGTCCCCACGTCTTGTAACGTCGATATCGTGCGATTCGATGGCGGGCGCGCCCTTCCGCGTGACAAGGCGCATGCCGCACACAGAGTCAGGAGGACGATGCCAGCCACAGCAGACGGAACCAAAGACAGGACCAGCGCGAAGCGATTCCTCGTGACCGGCGCCAAGGGATTTATCGGCTCATGGGTAGTGAAGGTGCTGATCGAACGTGGCGACCGGCCTTTGATCCTCGATCTCGATGCCGACTCGCACCGGCTGAGGGCGCTGCTCAGCGAGGAGCAGCTCCAGAGCGTCTCGTTCATCCGCGGAGACGTCAGCAAGCTTGACGACGTGGAACGCGCCGTGGCGGACAACGGCATCACGCACGTGATCCATCTCGCCGCGCTGCAAGTGCCTTTTTGCGTCGCCAATCCGCCGCTCGGGGCGCTCGTGAACGTGGTGGGCACGGTCAACGTCTTCGAGACGGTCAAGCGGCATCGCGACCAGGTGCGGAATCTCGTCTACGCCAGCTCGGCGGCCGTCTACGGTACGGAAGAATTCTACGGCGCCGACCACATTTCCGACGACGCGCCTCTGCAACCCGCCACACTTTACGGCGTCTTCAAGCAGTGTAACGAAGGCACCGCGCGGGTTTATTACGCCTGCGACGGTATTTCGAGCATCGCCCTGCGGCCTTCGACGGTTTACGGCTTGGGCCGCGATCAAGGCTTGACGTCCGGACCCACGAAGGCAATTAAAGCCTGCGTGGCGGGACGCTCGTACGTGATCCGGTTCACCGGACGCGCGGACATGCAGTACGCGCGCGACACCGCCATCACCTTCATTCGCGCCGCCGAATCAGGCCTCGAAGGCGCGCGCATTTACACCCCGCGCGGGGCCGTGGTCAGCATGGAAGACATTATGGCAGCGCTCGAACGCCAATTCCCTGACGCCCGCAAGCTGATACGCGCTGAGGGCAATCCTCTGCCGCTCCCCGCCGACGTAGAGAACATTGCCATCCGCAGAGACTTCCCCGATCTGCCCGTCACACCGCTCGATGAGGGTGTCCGTGAGACCGCCGAGATCTTCCGCAAGCTCCAGCGTGAGGATCGCCTGGACTTGCGCGAGCTCAGTGTGTAGCAGTCCATGGGCGGCGGGGTTATGATAATCGTGAGCTCAGGCTAAGGAAGCACGGCCAGGAGTGGCTGTGCCACCAGCGCAGCCAAGAATCGCGTGCGATTATCGGGTCCGACCCCGGCGCGCCCCGTCTTCCTCGTTCCATGACAAGCTTCTCCGATACCGCTGCACGTTTGCGCAAACCTGCCGGCCTGAGCTTTATCCGCGTCGGGCTGCAAGTGCTGGCTTCGCTCGCCATCGTCGCCGCGATCACGTTTGCCGCCTATCGCGTGCTCAAGGTGAATGCCACCACCGCCGGCTTCATCTATCTCGTCGCGATCCTCGCCGTGGCGAGCGCCTGGGGACTGATGGAGTCGCTGGCCGCGTCGGTTGCTGCCGTCCTGTGCTTCAATTTTTTCTTTCTGCCTCCGCTCCTCACGTTCACGGTAGCCGACCCGCGGAACTGGGCGGCGCTATTTGCCTTCCTGGCCACGTCGATCCTGGCCAGTCAGCTCGGTGCGCGCGCCAAACAACGCACCCGCGAGGCCCTGGAACGCCAGCAGGACATGGAGAGGCTCTACGCGCTCAGCCGCTCCCTGCTGCTGACAAACACCGAGGAAGGCGTCGCGCATGCGATCGCGCGGCAAGTCGCACAGGTGTTCAACCTCTCCGCCGCTGCTTTCCTCGAGCGCAGCACGGGGACGATTTATCACACCGGGCCGGAGGATGTGCCGGAAATTGACGAGCAATTGCGCGAGGCCGCCCTGAAGGGAACGCTCTTTCACGACGCTGCCACCGGCACCGTGGTCACGTCGATCCGCCTGGGCGGCGAGCCGATCGGCGCGCTGGCGGTGCGCGGCCAACTGCCTTCCGACACCGTGCTGCAGGCGCTGGCGAACCTGGCCGCGATCGGCTTGGAGAAGGCGCGCGCGCAGGAAGCCGCCAATCGCGCGGAGGCAGCCCGGGAGAGTCAGGATTTGAAATCGACGCTGCTCGACGCTCTCGCTCATGAGTTCAAGACGCCGCTGACCTCGATGAAGGCCGCGACCACGGCGCTGTTGTCCGGCGTGGTCGCGGAACCGCAGGCGCGGCAGGACTTGATCGCGGTCGTCAACGAGGATATCGACCACCTGAACCGCCTGGTCACTGAGGCTGTAAACGTGGCCCGCATCGAAGCCGGCGCCGTCCAGTTAGATCGAGCGCGCCAGCCTCTCGCTCCCATCCTGGCCGCCGCGCTCGATACCGTCGAATCCGCCGTTGAAGGGCGCCAGGTGAGAGTGGACGTGGAGCTGGGCCTGCCCCAGGTGAATGTGGACGCTGACATGACGGTGCTGGCCGTTCGCCAGCTTCTGGACAATGCCTTGCGATACTCGCCTCGCGGCTCGCCCCTCGCGATTCAAGCGGCACGGCGCGACGGACGCGCGGTGATTTGCGTCTCCGACCACGGCCCGGGCGTGCCGGCGCCGGAGCAGTCGCGGATCTTCGACAAGTTCTATCGCGGCTCGAATGCCGGGGGCACGCACGGAACCGGCATGGGCCTGGCGATTGCGCGCCAGATCGCGCGTGCGCACGGCGGCGAAGTGTGGCTCGACAAGACGTCGTCCGAGGGGTCGGACTTCTGTCTCTCGCTGCCGTTTGACGCTCAAGAAGGGAGCGCAAAGTGAGCGCCGGACGCATCCTCGTGGTGGACGATCAGCCTCAGATCCGCCGCGTGATGAGGACTACACTGGTGGCCAACGGCTACGAGATGGATGAGGCGCGCAGCGGCGATCAGGCGCTTGAGAAGCTCCGCTCCGGGCACTACGACCTGGTGCTGCTCGACATGAACATGCCCGGCATGGACGGCCTGGAAGTCTGCCGCGCCATCCGTGCGGCGCGTCCGGGGCCGGACCTGGCTGTGATCATGCTGACCATCCGGGGCGCGGAGCGCGACAAGGTGGAGGCACTGGACGCGGGAGCGGATGATTACGTCACCAAGCCTTACAGCACTCCGGAGCTGCTGGCGCGGATTCGGGCCGCGCTGCGCCGCACGCCGCTCTCCTCGGAGCCGGGTCAGCGCCGGGTGGCGTTCGACAATGTCGAGATCGACTTCGAGGCCCGCCAGGTCACGGTCCGGGGCACGCCGGTGCGCCTCACCTCGAAGGAAATGGATCTGCTTTCCTTCCTGGTTGGCCATCCCAACAAAGTCTTGAGCCACCGGGAGCTTCTACAGGCCGTCTGGGGACCGGATTACGGAGACGAGCATGAGTATCTGCGCGTATTCATCAACCGGCTGCGCAAGAAAATCGAGCCCAACCCCGCCAAGCCGCGCTATCTGCTGACCGAACCGTGGGCCGGCTACCGGTTTCACCTGCCCGAGGCCGGTTAAGTGATGTGTACCTGGGAGCGCGAGCGTCTTGGCGTTTAGAGAGTATTTAGGGAACGTTTATGCCTCGTTTATGACCGCAGTTCTAGGATTTGAACTGTAGCGTGATGAGCTGCAGCGGGCTACGGTTGATTCTGAAAGTCGATTGTGATGCGGGGCGGGAGGAGAGATGCTTGATCTGTTCTACGTCTTTGTGGGAGTGATCTTTTTCGTGGGCTGCTGGGAATTCGCCAGGGCCTGCGATCGCTTGTAGGAGGCTTTGCGCTGATGGATTACGTAATTGCTGGCATTGCTGCGGTTTTTCTGTTCGGCTATCTGGTGTACGCCCTGCTGCGCCCTGAGCGTTTCTGAGGAGATGTCATGACTGCCATCGGGATTCTCAACATCGCGGTCTACTTTCTTGTGATTCTGGCCCTCACCAAGCCGGTGGGCGTCTTCATGACGAAGCTCTTCCAAGGCGAGCGCACGTTCCTGCACCCACTAATTCGCCCACTGGAAAAACTGACCTATCGCCTGTGCGGCGTGCGCGAGGAGACCGAGCAGCGCTGGACGCAGTACGCAGCCTCGCTGATCGCATTCAGCCTCGTGAGCCTGCTGTTCGCCTATATCATCCAGCGGTTACAAGGCTTCCTGCCGATCAATCCCAATCATTTCGGCAGCAGTCATGCCCCTTCCGGCGCCACCGCGATGACGCCTGACCTCGCCTTCAACACCGCCGCCAGCTTTGTGACCAACACCAATTGGCAGAACTATAGCGGCGAATCCACCCTGAGCTATTTCGTGCAGATGGCCGCGCTGACGGTGCAGAATTTCGTTTCCGCAGCCGCGGGTGTGGCCGCGTCCGTGGCGCTGATTCGCGGCTTTGCGCGCAAGCAGGTGAACAGCATCGGCAATTTCTGGGTCGACCTTACCCGGTCGGTGCTCTACATTTTCCTGCCGCTGTCGCTTCTCGGCGCGCTCTTCCTGTGCTCGCAGGGCGTGATCCAGAATTTCAAAGCCAACACCACGGTGAAGACGGTAGAAGGCGCAGCGCAGATCATTCCTCAGGGTCCGGTAGCGTCGCAGGAAGCGATCAAGATGGTGGGGACCAACGGCGGCGGATTCTTCAACGCCAATTCGTCCCATCCTTTTGAGAACCCGACTCCGCTGACCAACTTCGTTGAGATGCTCATGATCTTTGTGATTCCGGCCGGCCTCACCTATCAGTTCGGCAGGATGGTGGCCGATCGGCGCCAGGGCTGGGCCCTGTTCGGAGCTATGAGCGTCTTGTTTCTGGCCGGGGTTTTGGTCTGCTATCCGGCGGAGCAGGCAGGCAATCCGCAACTGACCAAGCTCGGGCTCGAGACCAAAGCGAGCTCGATGCAGCCGGGCGGCAATATGGAAGGCAAGGAAGTGCGGTTCGGCATCCCGGCCTCGACGCTCTTTGCGACGGTGACCACGGACGCGAGCTGCGGCGCCATCAACAGTTGGCACGACAGCTACACGCCTATCGGCGGCTTGGTGCCGCTGTTCAACATCCAACTCGGCGAGGTAGTCTTCGGCGGAGTCGGCGCCGGCATCAAGGGGATGCTGCTGTTCGCCGTCCTGGCCGTCTTCATCGCCGGGCTGATGGTGGGACGCACGCCCGAGTATATCGGCAAGAAAATCGAGCAGAAGGAGGTGAAGATGGCGATGCTGGCGCTGATTTTGATGGCCGCCAACGTCCTCGTTTTCACCGGAGTCAGCTCGGTGGCGAATTTCGCCAAGAACGGCTATTGGAATCCGCCGGGCCCTGCAGCCGCCAATATCACCAACGATGGACCGCACGGATTCACTGAGATTCTCTACGCGTACACCAGCACCAATGGGAACAACGGCAGCGCCTTCGCGGGGCTGAACGGTAACACACCCTGGTACAACCTCAGCCTGGGTCTCGCCACGCTGATCGGACGTTTTCTGTTCATCATTCCGATGCTGGCAGTGGCGGGAAGCCTGGCGGCGAAAAAGAAGATTCCGGTGACCAGCGGCACCTTGCCCACGCACGGATTCCTGTTCGTGGGGCTGTTGATTGGAACCGTGGTCATCGTCGGGGCCCTCACCTATTTCCCGGCCCTTTCGCTCGGACCCATCGTAGAGCATTTCCTAATGCGCGAAGGCAAGCTGTTCTCTTCATTGTTCTCATTGCCGATCTGGAGTTGAACTTATGGCAACCGTTGTGGCGCCGCCGCCTGCTGTCAAAGACGAGACCGATCTGCTGCCGAAGAAATTGGTGCGGGCGCGTCCGCTGTTCGACCCGCCCATCCTTCGGCGCGCGATTCGGGAATCGTTCGTGAAGCTGAATCCCGTCACCCTGATGGGCAATCCGGTGATGTTTGTGGTCGAGGTCGGAGCCTCGCTAACTACCATCTTTGTGACGCGCGACGCGATCACGGGCGCCCATCCCATCGGTTTTACGCTGCAGATCACGCTCTGGCTGTGGTTCACGGTGCTCTTTGCCAATTTCGCCGAGGCCATGGCGGAAGCCCGGGGCAAGGCGCAGGCTGACACGCTGCGCAAAGCCAAGACCGAGACGCTGGCCAAGAGGCTGCTCAATGGCGGCGGCAAAATCGAAGAGCTGCCGGCGTCGCGGCTGCGGGCGGGCGACCTTGTGCTTTGCGAGGCCGGCGACAACATCCCCGGCGACGGCGAAGTGACCGAGGGCATCGCCACCGTCGATGAGTCGGTCATCACTGGCGAGAGCGCTCCGGTCATCCGCGAGTCGGGCGGCGATCGCAGCGCCGTCACGGGTGGTACCAAGGTCCTTTCGGACTGGATCAAGATCCGCATCACGTCGAACCCGGGCGAGACCTTCCTCGATCGCATGATTGCTCTCGTAGAAGGCGCCGAGCGTCAGAAGACGCCCAACGAGATCGCGCTCAACATTCTGATCGCCGGCCTGACGCTGATCTTTTTGCTGGCGGTGGTGACGCTGCACCCGTTCGCGCTGTACGCGGTGAGATCGGCGGGCGCCGGCGAAGTGCCGTCAGTAGCCGTGCTGGTATCCCTGCTCGTTTGCCTCATCCCGACCACCATCGGCGGACTGCTTTCCGCCATCGGCATCGCGGGCATGGACCGCGTGATGCAACACAATGTGCTGGCCATGAGCGGCAAGGCCGTGGAAGCCTCGGGCGACGTGAATACACTGCTGCTCGACAAGACCGGCACCATCACGCTCGGCAATCGCCAGGCTGTGGAGTTCATCCCCGTGGAGGGTGTCGAGCCATCGGAACTGGCGGACGCCGCCCAACTCTCCAGTCTCGCCGACGAAACGCCCGAAGGACGGTCCATCGTGGTGCTGGCCAAGGCTCAGTTCAACCTCCGCGGCCGCGAGGTGCACGATCTGGAGGCTCACTTCATTCCTTTCTCCGCATACACCCGCATGAGCGGCGTGGATCTGGACGGGCGGCAGCTTCGCAAAGGCGCGACGGAAGCCATTATGCGCTTTGTCCGCGAAAACGGCGGAACCGTGCCGCCGACGTTCGCCGACGTGTCCGACCGCATCTCGCGTTCCGGCGGAACGCCCCTCGCTGTCACTGACGGCCCCCGGCTGCTGGGCACCATCCATCTCAAGGACGTGGTCAAGGGCGGCATGAAGGAGCGGCTCGGTCAATTACGCAACATGGGCATCCGTTCGGTGATGATCACCGGCGACAATCCGCTGACCGCCGCCGCCATCGCGTCGGAAGCCGGAGTGGACGACTTTCTGGCTCAGGCGACGCCTGAGCAGAAGCTGCAGTACATCAAGCGGGAACAGACCGAAGGGCGGCTGGTTGCCATGACCGGCGACGGCACCAATGACGCGCCCGCGCTCGCCCAGGCGGACGTAGGCGTGGCCATGAACACGGGCACCATGGCGGCGAAGGAAGCCGGAAACATGGTGGACCTGGACAGCAATCCCACCAAGCTCATTGAGATCGTGGCCATCGGCAAGCAGTTGCTGATTACGCGCGGCGCCCTGACCACGTTCTCCATCGCCAACGATGTGGCCAAGTACTTCGCCATCATTCCGGCTATGTTTATGGCCACGTACCCGGCCCTGGGATATCTGAACATCATGCGTCTGCACACGCCGCAGAGCGCGGTGCTCTCGGCGGTGATTTTCAACGCGCTGATCATCATCGCGCTGGTTCCGCTGGCGCTGCGCGGCGTGAAATATCGCCCGCAGGCGGCGGAAGCCATGCTGCGGCGCAATCTGCTGATCTACGGAATCGGCGGCATCGTTGCGCCTTTCCCAGGAATCTGGCTGATCGATCAGATCGTGCATTGGCTGCGACTGGCTTAATGGAGACCCATCATGTGGAGACAGTTCGGACCCGCATTGCGCATCACGCTGCTGTTCACCATCCTGACCGGCCTGATCTATCCCGGTATCGTCACCGGCCTTTGCCAGATTCTGTTCCGCCATCAGGCCAACGGCAGCCTGCTGGAAATGAATGGTCAGACAGTGGGATCGTCGCTGATCGGCCAGGGCTTCTCCAAGCCGCAGTACTTCCAGCCCCGGCCGTCGGCAGCCGGCAACGGCTATGACGGATCGCAATCGAATGGCTCACAGTACGGTCCCACCAATCAGAAGCTGATCGATCGCGTCAAGGCTTCGGTCGACCAATTCCGGAAGGACAACCCCGATTATACCGGTCCCATCCCGGCGGACATGGTGACGGCGTCCGCGAGCGGGCTCGATCCCGACATCAGCCCAGCCTCGGCTGAGGCGCAGGCGCCGCGTGTCGCCAAAGCGCGGGGCGTCAGTCTGCAAGATCTGCAGCGGCTCATCGCGGACCACACGACGGGACGCACTCTGGGCCTGCTCGGCGAGCCGCGCGTGAATGTACTGCTGTTAAACCTGGACCTGGATCAGAAGTTTCCGCAAAAAGAACCCAACCACTGAATCAACATGTGAATCCAGCCCCAAAAGGCATGGGCGCCAGATTGTGCCTCTCGCCCGAAGGAGGTAAGTCCCAATGTCTAAGTTCGTGTCGTGTCGATGCAAACCACTCTTATTCACGCTAATCCTGACGCTCGCACCGAGCGCGGCTGGGGCGCAAACCACGAGCCAGGCATCCGGCCAGCAAACCCCGGCCAGCGATCGGCAAGTATCCGCTGAGATTCTGAAAAGGCTCGATGCGATGCAAAAGCAGATCGAACAACTCCAGGCGGAACTGAAGAGCATAAAGGCGCAACAACAGTCGGGCAACGCGCCGGCGAACGCCGCCGCCGAGGCGCCGGCTGCGAACGTCACTATCGCTGCGCTGACGCCGACCACGGCTCTGCGAGCGGCGGCGCTTTCCCTGCCGCCGGCCGCCACCACTCCGCTTCCTGACGTGAAGCAGATTCCGGGGCCGCCGGTGCAGACGTCGACCCAGACCGCCGCCGCTCCGGCTCAGCCCGCTGAAACCGCGCAGACGGCGCCGGCAAAGCCTGCTCCTTTCTCAGATTGGGATTGGACGTGGCTCAATGGCAATCCCCGGACCAAGCAAATCTTCTGGGACACGCCATTCTTCACTCCGGAAATCAGGGCCGATTTGAACTACAACTGGCAGAATCACCATCCAGGCGATCACTCTCTGGGTGGTTCGAGCGAGACCTTCCGGGAGGGCGAGGTGCAGTTGGAGCAATTTGGAGTGGGCGGCGACTTCCACTGGGACAATGTGCGGGCCCGGTTCATGACCCAGTTTGGGATGTATTCCGAGACCACGCCCCGGAACGACGCCAGTCCCGCAAACGGCGAGTGGAATCTCGATACGGCTTACCGCTATCTTTCGGAAGCTTACGGCGGATACCACTTTAACGTCCTCGATGGGGTGAATGTGGACGCCGGAATCTTCCTGTCTTACATCGGCCTTTTCAGCTACTACAATTTCGACAACTGGGCCTACCAGCCGTCGTATGTTTCTTCGAACACGCCATGGTTTTTCAACGGCGTGCGAATCCAGATCTTCCCCACCGAGCACCTGAAGATTGAGCCATGGTTTATCAACGGATGGCAGTCGTACGGCTCAGCGAATAACCGTCCAGGTCTAGGAGGGCAGATCAAATGGACTCCATACCCGTGGATAAACATTATTGCCAACAACTACGGACTGGGCCACGATGATCTGTATGCGCCGGGCCGTGCTCGCATCCACACCGACGACAGCGTCGAAATCAAGTACTACGACAGGCCCGAGAACCGCGGCCTCGACAAGATGGCATTCTCCTTTACCGGCGACCTTGGTTGTGAGTACGGCGGCGGTGTGAGCTGCACCGGAGATCACAAGGGCGGCCCCAAGCAGAGTTTCGTCGGCGCCATGCTCTATAACCGCTGGTGGTTCGACAAAGATCAGTTCGGTGTGACGCTCGGCGGTGGCGGTATCGACAATCCCGGGCGCTATCTGGTGTTGCTTCCTCCCATCAATGGGATGACTGCTCCATCCGCAGCCATCAATAGCCCCTATTTCACGGAAAACCCCGGCGACAAATTCAAAGCCTGGGACTCCTCGCTCACTTTTGACTGGATGCCCAAACAATACATCACGTTCCGCATTGAGGGGGACTATCGTCACGCCGATGTGCCCTACTGGTCGGGCACCGGGGGCATTACACCTCCGGCATATGGAGACACTCCCGGCGATGTTACTAACGGTAATGGTTATCCCACCGAATACGCCTGCACCAACGGCGCTCCGTCCGGGGCGACGTCCCTTTCAGCGGCGCAGACTGCTTGCGGTGGACCGGCCAACGTCTGGTTTCCGGACCTTCGCAAGAACGAGTTTCTGATCGATATGGACATTCTAGTTAAATTTTAGGCTGATGGCCGAACTTTCCCTATAAGGCCTTTAACTATGTTGGCCGTTGCGAGTTTGTGTGCCCATAATGCAATGGCTCAGGACACTGCTGGCGCCCTACGAACGCACTAGCGTGACAACGACAAGTTAATCAATCCGCTTATAGGTGTCAAAAGATAAATCTATTGGACACTACCCACTGTCCTGCCTCGGATAGCCAGTTCATTATTGGGGCTACGCTTTGCCGTAGCTCGCCTGCCATCTTTATAAATAATTTACAGAGTGTTTATTCGTCGTTTATGGCTTCTGGTATTGAATATGGTGAGTACTAGAAGGTACGGCGTCACGTCCGTAAAATGCTTCGCTTCTCCAGGCAGAAAGTGAGCGACATGAAGACGTTATCGTTGGGCGGCATTGCAAGTGTCATTCTGGTGTTGGGTGTAAGCTCACACCCGAAGTGCGGCGCGCAGACGGCGGCACTGGATCGGAACGCGACAAGGTCAGCGGACCGGGCCGGGAAGCCGTCGCGGGCTGTCGCGGCCTCGGGCGGGCCAACACTCGGCGAGATTCACGGGATTACGCGAGATCCCAGCGGAGGGCCGCTTGGGAAAGTTCAGGTAACACTGCACAGTGTGAACGAAAACGGCGACCTCACACTCTTCAGCGGCGGCAATGGGACGTTTGTAGCCCAAGACCTGAGGCCGGGGCCCTACCAGGTGACCGCAAGCAAGGAAGGGTTTGCAACGGCGGCGGCCAGCTTCGTGCAAGTGAAAGCAGGCGTGAGTCTTCGTGACGATATTACCCTCGCCTCGGCAGGCACTTCGGGCGCGGCAGGCGCGTTGACCGCATCCGCGTCAAGTGCCGAGGCGCCGCTGACCGAGCGGGAAAAGCAACTGCTCGATCGCATCGACCGCTTGGAGCAGCGTTTGGCCTTGATGGAAGCCCGGCAAGCGGGAAGCAGCCCGGCTGCCACAGCCACTGCGGCTCCACTGGCCTCTTCGCAGACGCCCGCAGTTTTGCCGTCCACGAAACCCGACCAACTGGCGTTCATTTCTCCGGAGGCCTCGGCGCCCGACGCCAACCCGCCCGCCACCAGCGCTCCTTCTGCCAAACCGCCTGACCCAGCCCCGGCGGTCGCCACCGGATGGTTGGCGCCGGCGCAGGACGCCCAGAAGCCGGCGAAAATCGAGCCCTTTTCGGACGCCGATTGGACATGGCTCAACGGTAATCCCCGCACCAAAGACATCTATTGGGACACGAAATTCTTTACCCCGGAAATCCGCTCTGACGTCACCGCCACCTGGGATAACCAACATCCCACGGACCACTCGATGGGAGGGTCGAGTGAACTCTTTCGGTCGGGAGAAGTCCAGCTGGAACAACTCGGCATCGGCGGCGACTTTCATTGGGATAATGTCCGCGCCCGGTTTATGACCCAGTTCGGGGCGTATTCCACGGCGACCATTCGCAACGACGGCAGTTACACTCACGGCGAGTGGGACGTTTCCGATGCCGATCGCTACCTTTCAGAAGCATACGGAGGGTACCACTTCAACTGGCTGTATGGAGTCAATGTGGACGCGGGAATCTTTATGTCTTATATCGGCCTGTTCAGCTACTACAACTTTGATAACTGGGCCTATCAACCTTCCTATGTTTCCTCGAATACTCCGTGGTTCTTTCAGGGAGTCCGCATCCAAATCTTCCCCACTCCTCACCTTAAGATTGAGCCCTGGTTTATCAATGGCTGGCAGTCGTACGGTTCGTCCAATAACCGGCCTGGGCTGGGAGGACAGCTTAAGTGGACTCCTTTTCCATGGATGAACGTCATTTCGAATGAATATGGTCTGGGCCACGACGATCTATACACGCCCGGCCGCGCCCGCATCCACACGGACAACAGCCTTGAAGTTAAATACTTTGATCGAGCTGATGTAAGTGGCCTCGACAAGATGGCGTTTACCTTCACCGGCGACCTCGGTTGTGAATACGGCGGCGGCGTGAGTTGCACCGGCGACCACGCAGGCGGCCCCAAACAGAGCTTTATTGGCGCCATGCTTTACAACCGCTTCTGGTTCGATCGGGACCGGTTTGCCATAACGCTTGGGGGCGGCGCGATCAACAATCCCGGACGTTATCTTGTGCTGCTTCCGCCCATCAACGGTGAGACCGCAGGCTCCGCAGCCATCAATTCGCCTTACTTTACGGAAAACCCCGGCGACCCATTCAAGGCCTGGGACAGCTCATTCACTTTCGACTGGATGCCGAAACAGTACATTACCTTTCGCATCGAGCCGGACTATCGCCACGCCGATGTACCGTATTGGTCGGGTCACGGGGGTATTACGCCTCCGGCGTATGCGGGCACTCCCGCTGTTGTGGTTAACGGTAACGGCTATCCCACCGAATACGCATGCAACAACGGTGCTCCATCCGGGGCGACCGCCCTCACTGCGGCACAGACAGCCTGTGCCGGGCAGGGCGGCGTCTGGTTCCCGAACCTTGTCAAGAGCGAGTTCCTGGTCGATTTTGATATTATGGTGAAGTTCTAGCACCCACCCAACACGTTGGGACGTCCGGAGGGCCGCAGCCCGCTGCCGCTTGAGTCAGGTCAGGCTGGCAGTGTGCGTGTGCACGCCCCATGTGAGGATGGCAATGCGCAAACTCGCGAGACTAAGCGGCAGCAAGCTATCGGATTCTATTACCCAGCGTCATAAGTTGATGCTGAAAACCTCCAAGCATGTCATTCTGGGCGCAGCGAAGAATCGCGCTCTGCAAAGAAAAGGATATGCGAGATTCTCCGCTGCGCTCAGAATGACGTGGGAAGGGACTTATGAAGCCATGTATAGATGGCGAGGCACAAAGCGAATTTCCAATCGAGGGAGTTGACCGTGCTCAAGAATTCGAGGGTCGTCCTGATCATCGCCGCATCGCTACTCGCCAGCTCGTGGGCGGGTATCGCTGAGCCGGGACCGCGGGGAG
>JASHPE010000088.1 GCA_030038235.1 Terriglobia bacterium | reverse complement strand
CTTGGCGGCAAGTTCGATACAGGGCGGCCAAGAGCAGATTGCGAGTCCCGATAATCTGGATGCGTCATCGCGGGCTGAACCGCAACGACGTTTTTGTAGCTACCTATCCGCGCTCGGGTAGCACCTGGCTGCGCTTCATGCTGTTTGAGATTCTGGCGCAGAAGGATGCCGAGTTCGACGATGTAAACCGCGACATTCCCGACGTGGGCGGTCAGCGCGATGCGGTGGCTCTGCTGCCAAACCATGGCCGGTTGATTAAGACCGAGGAGGCTTTTCGGCCAGATTACAGGCGCGCCATCTACATTGTTCGCGATGGGCGCGATGTAGCGTTGTCCGAATATGCATACCAGAAGGCGGAAGGCTGGATTGACTGCTCATTTGACGACTATTTGAAGATGTTCGTGAATGGTAATGCCAATCCCTATGGTTCGTGGGAAGAGCATGTCCGCAGCTGGATCGAGTCTCCGTTGAACGCGCGCGGCGATCTGATGCTGGTTTCGTACCCGGAACTGAGGCAGAAGTGTGAACCTACGCTGACGCGTATCGCGGAGTTCCTGAAAGTTCGGGTCCCGGCTCAGGTCATCCGGAACGCGATCCAGAACAACAATCTTCACAACATGCGGAAGAAAGAAGATCGCGCTCCACAAATTGGCTATGATCCTCGAACCAAGTCCATCCCCGAGGAGAAGCGGTTTGTGCGCAGCGGCGCGGTGGGCGGATGGCGCGAGCGGCTGACTCCGGCCCAAGCAGAATATCTGCAGCGCAATACGGGTAAGATGCTGGTCCGGCTCGGATTTGAAGAGGACGCCAGCGCAGTACCGTCCTCGACGGCGATCGCCGACTAGTGTAGTGCACCGAAACCGCAACGCTGTGGGGGTGATAGCGCGGGGCTATGCCGGCCTGAAGGCCGTTCCTTCAACGCGCACATCGAGAGCCTCGTGTACTAGGCTCCGCATTGAATGTCGAACGAGATTAACCCTGGCCGATATTCGTCTTTTGTTCGCCGTGCAATTCGACGCGGATTTCCAATCTTTTTTACGAAACGAAACCGTCAGGTTATTGAAAATAAAGGAAGTTCCCATTTTGGGACTGGCGGTTCATCGGATAATAGGCTCGATTCCGCCCTCTCCGCGGCGAAATGATCCTGGTGGGTCCCCGAAGCGGCGCCGGTTCGGCGCGGCCGGGGATTACGTGCCTTTGGCAAGGCAACGGCAGAAGCACCGTGCCTTTTGACAAGTGGACGCAGCTCGATATACAGTACACCGCTCTGGCTGGATGTGAAGATTCTCGTAAAGACGATTCCTGCGGTGATCCGAGGTTCGCGCATTAGGACCCGGGGGAAGGGAAATCTGCTTTGGCCAGCGTTAGTCTTGCCTTCAAGAGATTCCGTCATAACGTGGCTCGCAGAGGGCTCCGCCGTCCTTTGAGTTGGCTCCGCAACCGGGGCTTGGATGCGGCCGATGTGTTCCTGGCCTCCTATCCGAGGTCGGGTAGCGCTTGGACTCGCTTCATCCTTGACGAGATTCTGACGGGAGAATCCTCCAGTTTCGACAACGTCATGATGACGGGTGTTTTCCGAGGTCCGCGCAGTTAGGACTCCGGCCAGAATGAAAGAGGCACCGCTTGGCTGGGAACGGCGTAGTTTTGGGCGGATTCGGCGGGGGGGCGGTCGCTCGTCCGAATTATGAACGATGGGGAAAGGTCCTGGCCATCGTCGGCTTCATCCTGCTTGGTCTGCTGGCGATGCTCGTCTCGGACTTCGTTTCCTGGATGGTGGCAGAACACTACCACCGGTACCGGGAATGGGTCCTGATGGGTCTGTTTCTGGGCGGAGTTCCGCTGACTATCTTCATGGCAGTGGCGCTCTGGGAAGGAATTCAGTGTGCCCTAAGACTCTTCAAGGAATTAAGGTGGTGGCATCTCCTCTGGTTCGTGCTTTTTGTCAGCTTCTTGGGCTTCCGCAAGCGCACTGCGAGTGAAGCTTACTCAAATCCGGTCGATTCTGCCGCGAGCTTTCGTATTCTCTCGGTGTTCGGTGTGGGAGCCATCCTCCTCGTTCAGCTCATCACGCGCCGGCTGAACTGGCTTAATTCACTGATTACGGGCATTCCGGGCGTGCTGGCCTGGTTCGCGTTGACCTGTATGCTTTCCACGATCTGGTCGGTCTATTGGGAGTGGACGCTCTACAAGGCTTGTGAATACTCGATCGACGTGGCGATGCTTGCCGTCTGTGTGCTGGTCATCAAGAACAGCGAGCAGATGAAGACGTGGTTCGAGTGGACTTGGCTGTTGTATGGACTCCTGCTGTGCGTCATATGGTTCTGGGTGCCTGTCGATCCGAGCGATGCTCTGAGCAACCATCTCGAGTACGGCGAGCAGGGAATCGGACTGATCGGGGTTCAGTTGCAGGGCTTGTTCCCGGACGTTTCTTCCAATGACATCGGTCAACACGGGGCCGTGCTTGCCTCGGTAGCGTTGACGCGACTTCTGCCGTGCACGCGCAAGCGCAAGAACATTGTCTGGTACCTGGCGCTTTTCGGCTTCGGCTGCGTTACCATGTTGTTCGCCCAGTGCCGTTCCGCGGTCATGGGTTTCGCGCTCGCGGTCTTCTGCATCTTCCTGTTCTCCCGCCGTGTTGTGCAAGGCGCCATCATCGTGGTAACCGGAGCCATCACCTTCGTGGTGAGCGGAATGGGAACGCTGGCCTATGAGTATATGCAACGTGGGCAAAGCACGGCGCAATTGACCTCGCTCAGTACGCGAGTGGGCTGGTGGTCCGTCGCCTGGGAAAAGTTCACGGATCACCCGCTGACGGGCCTCGGCGCCTGGGCCGCCGGTCGATTTGGCGTGCTGGCAAAGCTCGGTTACAAAATGACCGCCTCCATGCACAGCGACTGGGTGGAGATCGTTGTTGGCACGGGGTTCTGGGGGATCATACCCATCGTGATTGTACTCGTATGGACCTGGTGGGTGCTGATCCGGTTCATTCGCAATAAGAACGCCGACGGCCTGTATGCTGATCTATGCGTCGAGGCAATCGGCGTCCTCAGCATTCTGACTGTCCGTATGTTCTTTATGACGGAACTGAGCTGGCACGCGCCACTTAGCTTCTTCGTTCCTATCGGATACGCCGAGTACCTCCGGCGCCGCACGCGTTATCTTCCCGGCCAGATTCCGAAGCTCCTCTTCAGGCGTTAGGTATTGCGGGGTGTCTGATGAGTTTCGCGTGCGACCCAAACCCGGCTGCCACGTGATCCGCACTCCAACGCCTGCGGCGACTCCAACCCGTTTGATTGGCCCCGCAGGAAGGTGATCTGGTGGCGGTAGCCGTTCGGCTCCAGGGGTTCGCAGCCCAGCCACCCGTCCGTATGTACAACCCTGCCCGGTTCGATGGAGTCCTACACGTAAGGAAATGAAGAGTTGGTCGCCGTACCATGCGGAATAGTAATAGAGAAAGAGGTCGGTGTCGGACAGTAAGTATAGGAACAAGGGCTACCAAGTGGTTGGGCGAATAAACTCTCAAGTAAGCGGCTCTCCAAACTCGCAGCTCTTCTCAAGCCTCATCTTGCCGACTTGTTTCTCGGAATCGCCATAAACAGAAGCTCAGGGGTCGCGCTGGACTTCGAGGGTTCCCCTCAGCCGGATGTCGGCTGAAGACTTTCCAATCATGACGTCGAAAGTGCCCGGCGCCACCACCCAACGCATATCAGGGTCGAGGAGCATTAAGTCTTCGGGTGACAGTGTGAAAGTTACTGTCTTCTTTTCGCTTGGGTTCAGGGCAACCCTCTGGAAGCCGCGAAGCTGCTTGACCGGCGTCGATACCGGAGCGAAACGCTCATGGAGGTAGAGCTGGACGGTCTCAATGCCAGGGAGTTTTCCGGCATTCTCCACATCCACCCTGACGTGCGCGCTACCCGTTGTATCGATCGCCGGGGGGTCAACCCGCAGATTCGTGTACTCGAAGTCGGTGTAGCTGAGACCGTACCCAAAAGGGAGGAGCGGAGTGCCCGGCATATCGACGTAGCCTCGGTCGTGCGTCCATCGCGCTTCACCCAATAGGCCTTGGAAGGCTTGTAATTGTAATAGGCCGGCAACTGGCCCACGCTCCGCGGAATGGTGATCGCCAGGCGGCCGCTCGGATTGTAGTCGCCGAACAGAACGTCAGCCAGCGCTTCGCCCCCGCGCTCGCCCGGGTTCCAGGCCCCCATAATGGCTGGAACGTGCTCCGCCTCCCAGCGAATCGAGAGCGGCCGGCCGTTAATCAATACCAAAACGGTGGGCGTGCCCGTCGCCACAACCGCCTTCACGAGATCCTCCTGCAAGCCTGACAAGTCCAGGCTGGCGACATCCTGGCCTTCGCCGTCCGATCCCCTGCTGCCGGAATAGCTCGTGCTTTCCCCGACCACTACCACTGCGACGTCAGCGCCTTTGGCCGCTTCAACTGCCTTCGAGAACGTGCTCCTGTCGTCGCCCAGGACATTGCATCCCTTAACGTAGACGAGGCGCGTGGTGGGCGAGACTTTACCCTTGATGCCTTCCAGAATCGTGACCACATGCTGGAGAACCTTTCCAGGGCTGTAGTCACCGAGCTGGTTCCGGGAATCGTTCGCATCGGGTCCGATTATGGCTATGGACTTGATTGTTTTCTTGAGCGGCAAAAGCCTGTGGTCGTTCTTCAAAAGAACGATGCCTTCGCGCGCGGTTTGGAGCGCCAGGTCCTGGTGCTCCTTCGAGTGCACGATCCTCACCGCTCTTTCCGGATCGACGTAGGGCTGTTCAAACAGTCCGAGCCTTATCTTCTGTTCCAGAACGCGGCGCAAAGCGCGATCGACCAGCTCCATCGGCACCGGCCGCAAATCTCTTGCACGCCTGCATCTTTTCGGGAGTAGTCTTCCCCAGTTGGTCAACATACACGCAAGGCAAGTTGAGCTGGCCGACTTTTTCCTCGAGAGTCATGCGCCTCAGAAGGTCGTCCACCCGCTGCTCGACGGGTTGCGTCCGGTCCAGATAAACAGGAATCTACGGGGAAGACTGGGCGCCAGTCGGGAAAGTACAGCTAACGAGCAGCCCGAGAGTTAGGAACGGCGTTTTCAGATTCTCTCGCAAGGTATCCTTTCCGCCACCGAGCGAGCGAGTTCACCCGCCCTGGGCGCTCATCGCCGCCTTGACACGTCTCGCGGCGTCGGCGAGCAGTTTAAGATCCCAATCATCGCGCCTCAGGGCCCGCGGATGCGGATTGTCGCACTCGAGGCCGCCCGTCAGCTTCAGATACAGGGCAGCGGAGTGTTTATATGCAGGCACGGGCTCGCGAAATCCAATCCAACCGAGATACTGGATCGCATCGCGCAACTCGAGGTACGCCGCCGCGCCTCCGGCCCAGGCGCGATCGCGCGCGGCAAAAAGCTCCGGCGCGAATGTCGAAAGGCCAAGCAAATAGTCGCTGCCATATTCCACCATGTCAGCGGCCAGATCGTTGCCGCTGTAAATCGGAAAGTCGGGTCTCACGCGGTCGCGCAGCGTCAGGCGATCGATTTCTGTGCCGCGGTCGAGCGACGAATGTTTCAGGCCGCAGCACTGTGGCATTTCCATCAGAGTCGTCAGTACTTTCCCTGAAAACATGCGGCCGTAAGCGCTGAACATCGCTCCCAATTCAAACGCAAGAAAGGCCGGAGTGGCCGCGCTGATCTCGTGAAAGAAGTTGGAGACACCATCCTCGGTGAGCGCCGCCGTGCCCGCCGAGGGAAAGATCACCGGCACGCCGCCGGCCTCAGCGATCCGCGCGCATTCCCTGGCATAGGCCATGTGCAAAGGTCCGGCTTGATCGGAGGGCAGGGCGCCGGCGAACCATTGCCGGTCGCTTGCTTCTGCCGTCCAGCGCAGCACGAGCCCTTTCTCGACGGGCGCCAGCAGATCGACGTAGCCCGTATCCATGTTGACGGCAACGCGCAGCCCGGCTGCGAGCGTGCGGAGGAGGTGCCGCCGGAATGCTCCTTCGTCGATCCTGCCTGCCGCGTCGTACGGCAGCAGGACGGCGCTGATCCCTCGAATGGTGCGTCCGATGCGCCGGCGCCGGCCGTAATCGTCCAGCTTAATGCTCATGCGCTTGATAACATGCTCCGGCTGCGGCGCTTGATTTCCTGTAAACGCTGGGCCTCCGGGAGGGCCTTATAAAAGGGATCAAGGGGGTAGCATCCTGAGACCATCCCGTTGCGGGGCCCATTGGTGCAGTCGCTGAACGTTCGGCAAATCCTCTTGCGGTCCAGACGCCCTTTTTCGAGCACATCGGCCGGGAGTTCGGGATAAGCAAGCATCATTCGTCCGAGCCCCACAAAATCGGTCGAGCCCGCGCGGACGGCGGCTTGTGCGAACGCCGGAAGGTGATCCTGAAAATAGGACCAGCCGCTCGAAACGATGATACAGGCGGGTGCCGCCTGCTTCAATTCCCGAGCCGCGGAGAGCAAACGCGCCGCTCCCGCAAGCGGATCTTCCGGCGGCAAGTAGGCGTCGCAGGGCGGGAACAACGCCGGGCGCTGCAGGTGTACGCAGTAGTAAGGGCTGCTGGCGCTGATGTTCACGAGGCGCACCTGAAGCGATTCGAGTATCCCGAGGACCTGCTTCGCCTCGGTCAAATCAGTTCGGCAAGGATCCGCGCGGTCCACCCCGAAGGCCCAGGTGTATGGAAGCGCCTCCGGAAGCGCGGCTGGCCGACCACGTCCTGTTGCGGGATCGCGGATGAACGCGATCGAATCGTACGCGCTCAACCTGACGCCGATTTCGAGTCCCGGAGCGGACGCTCGCACGGCCTCGATACACTCGCGCAGGAACCGCGTGCGGTTCTCAAAGCTCCCGCCATAGCGGCCCGGACGATGATAGGCGCTTAGAAACTCGTGACCCAGATAGCCATGACAGTGCTTGAGATCCACGAAGTTAAAGCCGATCTGCTGGGCGAGGCGCGCCGCCTTGCCGAACGCCTCCACAATGCTCGCGATTTCCGCGTCTGAGACAGGATCGAGTCGCTGTGCAGCTGGAAATCTCGCGTCCAGCAGCGGATGGTTGTAAACGATGACCGGCTCGGGGCGGTTCTTCTCGTTCGGGTTGCAAAACCGCCCGGAGTGCGTGAGCTGGAGCCCGATCACCAGATCGTCGCTGGTTCCGAATCCCTGGCGATGAGCGCCGACTGCCTCGTCGCGCAGGCTGCCGAGGGCCGTCGCCGTGCGCTCGTTCAGGACGAGCTGGTTGGGATTGGCGCGCGCCTCGGGAAGCACTGCAACCGCCTCGCCGCCCCACAGCAGCTTGGCGCCGCTCGCGCCGAACCGCCGCCAGCGGCGACGCGTCAGGTCTGAGGGACGGCCATCGGGCTCTCCGTCCCAACCCTCCATCGGCTGGACCGCGAAGCGGTTTCCGACGCGGCGGCGCGCATCCGCCCAGGGGATTTCGATCGGCTGACCCAGCGGCGAGGTTCCAGACGTCAGAATGGTGTCATCGAAGGGCAGCGACCATCCAAGTTGGTCAAGATGCTCTGCCACCGCGCCAGCGTCGCGAAAGCTCGCGATCCGCGGGTAAGCACGATCGTTCACGGGAACTGAGCATAGCATGTATTTCTCTTGTGGACCTGCGGACCGTTCAATAGACTGGGCACTACGCCGAAAGAAAGTCTTCTGCTGGGCGACTGGTGGCAGGTGAATGAATGACCTCGGAAATCCGCGTGATGACGCCCGGCGACATTCCGGCCGGAATGCGCTTGAAAGAGATCGCGGGATGGAATCAGACCGTGGGAGATTGGAGGCGATTTCTCAGGGCCAGCCCGGCGGGTTGCTTCGTCGCAGAATGGGGCGGGCAGATCGCCGGCACCGTGACCACGATTATCTATCAGGATCGATTTGCGTGGATCGGCATGGTGCTGGTGGATCCAGAGTTTCGCGGCCGTGGCATCGGGACCGCGCTGCTGGTGAAGGCGATCGATTATCTCGATAACCGGGCAATCCCGTGTCTGAAGCTCGACGCCACCCCGCAGGGCCGGCGGATCTATGAACGGTTGGGATTCCGGTCCGAATACGGGATTGAGCGCCAGAGCTTGAAGCGGGACATTTTTGCAGACATTCGCGGCTGCAGGGAAGAAAAGAATCTAGAATTTCACAGCGTTCTCGACATGGATCGCGAAGTGTTTGGTGCTGACCGCAGCCTGCTCTTGAAATCGCTGGCAAACGGATGTCCCGAGCTTGTGGTCACGGCGCATTCAGGGGCCTCACTGGGCGGATACGCTCTGGGCCGCAAGGGTTCGCAGGCAGACCATCTGGGTCCGTGGGTGGCAAGCGATGCTGAGGCCGCCCGAGAGACCCTGGAGAACTTTCTTCGGCGTTCACAACGCGAAACCGTCTTCGTTGATGTGCCGAAGGGCAGTCGTTGGGCGTCTGCTCTGCTGGCCGGAAAAGGATTTCAATTCTCAAGGACTCTGACGAGAATGTATCGTGGCGAGAACTCGCATCCGGGACGCCTCGACCGGCTCTGCGCAATTCTCGGCCCTGAATTCGGCTAGGCAGGAACTGTGTGGCGACCAGATTGAATGCAACGGCGTGTGTTCCGGCGGCCGATTCCAGGCCCGGGGGCATCTTCTACGGCTGGTGGGTGGTCCTAGCCGCGTTCCTGAATCTTTTCTTTGCAGTTGGCATCGTGTTTTATGGCTTTCCCGTCTTCTACCCATCTCTGATCGATTCCCTCCACTTCTCGCGCCAGCAGGCGACCTCCGGTTTCTTTTACGGATTCGCGGTGGTTGCACCGGTCTTCGGGCTGCTGGCAGGCGCCCTGATCGATCGTCTGGGTCCCAGGCTTTCAATTCTGCTGGGGATTGGCTTCGTGGGGCCATCGCTGTTCCTGATGGGCAGAATCACCAGCCTCCGGCAGTATTATCTGCTCTGCTTCGCGGAGGTCTTGGGATATGTACTGGCGGGCCCGATCCCCAACCAAGTTCTGGTTTCAAACTGGTTTCGAGCTGCGCGCGGACGGGCCATGGGCTACGCCTACCTTGGTCTGGGATTGGGCGGCGCCGTTTCGCCGCTCGTGGTGCACTGGCTCATCGAGACCCTGGGCTGGCGCCGGGCGTTCGAAGTAATCGGGGCGGGCGCCGTGCTCGTCTTGTTCCCGGTCGGGATTGGCGTGACGTGCTCCGCGCCGCGCGACCTCGGTCTCGCGCCGGACGGCGCGGGGGTTGACCGGTCCGCTGCTCCGGACGGGGCCCAGCCTGTTTCCCTTCGCCGGGTTCTGGGCACCGCCAACTTCTGGCTGCTCCTCGTTGGCAGCACGCTTGTGATCGGCGCCATCGGAACCGTGATCTTTCACTTCATACTGCAGCTCGAAGATCAAGGCTACTCAGCGGGCTGGGCATCGCGGGCGCTCAGCGTCCTGCTCTTTTCAAGCCTGGGCGGACGCGTGGTGGTAGGCTACATTGCGGACCGCTTCACGCGCAAGAACGTTATGGCGCTCTTCTACCTCGCGCTCGCCCTGGCGATACCTCTGCTGCTCGTGTACCATCAACCGCGAGTGGTCTACGGGTTTGCGGTCCTCTTCGGATTTGCCATGGGCGCGGACTACATGCTGATTCCCCTGATAGCCGCCGACTGCTTCGGGCTCCCGGCGCTGGGAAAGATTCTGGCTCTCGTCATCATGGCCGATTCACTGGGACAAACCTTCGGTCCTGTCATGGCCGGGCGGATCTTCGATACCCGGCACAGCTATGATCTGGCGTGGCTCATCATCACGACCGCCGGAGTCGCCGGGTCGCTGGCGATCTATCTCATCAAAGCCCGGAAGCCGGAAAGCATTCCGGCCTAACACTTGTTGGAAAGACTCGGAGAGAGTCGGGAGCTTTCTTGAACAAACTGCTAAGAGCGCTGGCCCCGGCAAGACCCTGGTTGCGGCCTCGGCGCGCGAGACGCGACAAACATGGATTTCATTGATTCCGTGCGGCAGTTGGAGGAACGGCTCGCGCGACCCAGCCTTCAAGATATCGAGGTGATGCGGCGCCTCCGGGGCGATATCGCGATTCTGGGGGCGGGCGGCAAGATGGGACCGTCGCTGGCCCGGCGTGTGAAACGCGCTTCGGACGCTGCCGGAGTGGCGCGCCGGGTCATTGCCGCTTCACGGTTTTCCGATCCGCAAATCGCGACGGAACTGCAGCGCACCGGAATCGAGACCTTCCGTTGTGACCTCCTGCGCCGCGACGAAGTCTCGCCGCTGCCGCTTTGTGAGAACGTGCTCTTCCTCCCGGGTCGCAAGTTCGGTTCCACAGACCGGCCGGACCTGACATGGGCCATCAACACTGTGGTGCCGGCAAATGTGGCCACTCACTTCCGCGATTCGCGGATGGTTGTCTTTTCTACGGGAAATGTTTATCCGCTGGTGACGACGGGAGGAAAGGGCTCGGTGGAGACCGATGATCCCGGACCGGTGGGCGAGTACGCGCAGTCCTGCCTGGCCCGCGAACGCGTATTCGAATTCTACGCTCACGAACAAGGCACGCGCTGCTTGCTCTTCCGTCTGAACTATGCCATCGACTTGCGCTATGGCGTGCTGGTTGATATCGCCCGTAAGGTCCACGCGGGCGAGCCCATTGATTTGACGGTGAGCTGGTTCAACACGGTCTGGCAGGGTGACGCCGACTCTTATGCGCTGCGCGGCCTGGAATTGTGTGACTCTCCGCCGCGAATCCTGAATGTGACGGGCCCGGAGAAGATTTCGGTTCGCAAGGTGGCGCAGTTCTTCGGCCGCGCTTTCGGCTGCGAGCCGGTCCTTATGGGCAACGACTGCGGGCGCGCCCTGCTCAGCGACGCCTCCCTCTGCGAGCGTCTGCTCGGTCCGCCGGAAATCGATCTTGATACCCTCCTCCATTGGGTCGCGCACTGGGTCGAAATCGGGGCTCCGACGCTCGGCAAGCCCACGCGGTTCGAAGTTGCGGATGGAAGGTTCTGACTCATGCCTGCCAGTGCCGTTATGGATGCGACTGCGCGATCGGTCCTGCTCCGTGGCGTCGTGATTCCCGCGCACCCGCTGGCGCTTGACGCCAGCCGCCGGCTCGATGAGCGCCGCCAGCGCGCCCTCACGCGCTACTATTGCGACGCGGGGGCCGGCGGGGTCGCGGTCGGTGTGCATACGACGCAGTTCAGCATTCGCGATCCCAAGATCGGGCTGCTGGAGCCGGTGCTCAGGCTGGCGATCGCGACGGTGGGTGAATACGAAAAGCAATCGGGAAAGCGTCTGGTAAGAATCGCAGGAGTCTGTGGCCGCACCGCGCAGGCGCTGGACGAGGCCCGGCTGGTCTGCGAACTCGGCTACGACGCCGGCCTGCTGAGCCTCGGAGCCCTGCGCGACGCCACCGGGCCGGAACTGATCCGCCATTGCCGGGCGGTTGCCGAGGCGATCCCGCTATTCGGTTTCTACTTGCAGCCGGCCGTCGGAGGCCGGGCGCTCGACTATCGCTTTTGGCGAGCGTTTCTGGAGATCGAGAACGTTGTGGCCATCAAAGTGGCGCCTTTTAACCGGTATCGAACGGTGGATGTGGTGCGCGCGTTGGCCGATAGCGCCCGGCGCGATGTGGCGCTTTACACGGGCAACGACGACAACATCGTGGGCGACCTCATTGCCGAGTTTCGTCTTCCGTCGCCCCGTGGAACACGCGCGATTCGCTTTGCGGGCGGACTCTTGGGGCAGTGGGCGGTATGGACCCGGCGCGCCGTTGAGCTGCTGGAAGCGGTGCAGACCTGTCACGAACGTGGAGGCGAGGGCGCGCTCGATCTGATGTCGCGTTCGGCGGAGGTGACCGACGCCAATGCGGCTCTCTTTGACGCCGCCAACAGTTTCCGGGGCTGTATCTCAGGGCTGCACGAGATTCTGCGTCGCCAGGGGTTGCTCGCCGGCCGCTGGTGCCTCGATCCGAACGAGAATCTCTCAGCCGGACAGATAGATGAGATCGACCGGGTCTGTGCAGCCTATCCGCACCTCACCGACGATGATTTTGTGGCCGAACATCTCGACCGGTGGCTCGGCTGACGGACTGCTCGCGAACACATGCTACTTGGTGATCTCGAATTGCGCCTCGGATCCCTCCGCCGAGTTCGGGCCCACCCACAACGTGACGCGGGCAGGTTCGACAACGTCTTTCATATCGATGTTCCAGAACTTCAGCGCGTCTCGCCCCAGCGCGAATTCGATCTGCTTCGACTCGCCGGACCCCAAATCAACGCGCTCAAACCCCTTGAGCTCCCGCACCGGGCGCTCCACACTTGTGCCCTGTTCGCGAATGTACAGCTCTACCACTGCGACTCCCGGCCGGTCACCGACGTTTCGGACCTCAATTGAAACTCTGAGCGGCGTTGCCGAGCCAGCGTTGAGGCTGGAAGCGCTGAGCGATTCGGCACTGAGTCTCACACCGGAGAAGCTGAATTTTGTATAAGACAACCCGAAACCGAAGCGAAACAGCGGTGAGTTCTGCTCGTCAATGTAGCGTGAGTGGAAGCGCCCCAAGGCGTTCGTCGGACGGCGACTCAAGTCGATACCGTCGGCGGGCCGCCCGGTGTTGAAGTGGTTGTAGTAAAGCGGCTCCTGGCCGACCGCCCGAGGCAGGCTGACCGTCAGCCGCCCGCTGAAGTCCACGTCGCCGAACAGAGCCCCGGCAAGTGCAGGACCGGCCTCATCGCCAGGAAACCATGCCTCGACAATGGTTGCAGCCTTCGGCGCCGCTTCGGTCAGAACCAGCGGGTGCCCATTGAAGAGAACCAAGACGATTGGTCTCCCAACTGCCGCCACTGCTTCGAGCAATTGCTGCTGATTGCCTGGAAGGCCGAGATGGGCTCGCGACCCCGCCTCACCGCTCGAAGAGGCATCCTCTCCGAGAGCCATCACGACGAGGTCAGATTGCCGGGCGGCTGCGACCGCCTCGGCGAATCCAGAATCGGAATTTCCCCAGACGTCGGTGCCCTTCGAAGCAATCAACCTCATCCGGTTCTTCTCCGCGCGCTCGACCAGTGCCGCGCGCAGCGTCACAACGTCCTGAGAGCGTGCCGTGAGCGCCGCCCACGGGCCGAGCATATCGTCAGCCGAATCAGCGAGCGGCCCGATCAGCGCCAGGGTGTGCACATTCGAACCGATCGGCAGTGCCGGCGCACCTCCTGCTACGGGGTCATTCTTGAGCAGGACCAGCGATTCCTCCGCCGCAGTGCGCGCAAGTTCACGGTCAGCCGCGGTGATTTCAGGCGAAGCACCCTCCGGAGCATAGGGATGTTCGAACAGACCCAACGCGAACTTCACCCGTAGAATGCGGCGGACGGCATCGTTGACAGCGCTCTCCGGCACAATCCGGGATTGAACCTGGTTCACGAGGCTGGCGAACAGACCATCCACCATGTCCATATCCACGCCCGCCAGGAAAGCCTTGCGTCCGGCCGTCGGCCCGTCGAGCGCGGTGCCGTGCGGGATGAGTTCGGCCACGGCAGTATAGTCGCTTACCACAAATCCCGGGAACTTCCATTCGCCCTTCAGAATTTGTTTCAGGGTGTAGGGGTTCGCAGACGCAGGGACGCCGTTCAGAGAATTGAAGGCGCTCATCAGCGTGACGGCGCCGGCCTCCACCGCGGCATGAAAGGGAGGGAGGTAAACCTGCCGCAGCGTACGATCAGAAATATCCACGGTATTGTAATCACGTCCGCCCTCCGCAGCCCCGTAAGCCACGTAGTGCTTGGCGCAGGCCGCAATGGAGTCAGTGGCATCCAACCGCGTTCCCTGATACCCTCGCACGTATGCTCGCGCCATAGCAGACCCGAGGTACGGATCCTCGCCGGCGCCCTCAACGATGCGCCCCCAACGCGCGTCGCGGGCGATGTCTACCATAGGAGAAAAGGTCCAACGCACCCCGGCCGCATACGATTCCCGGGCTGCCGCGCGCGCTGCTTTCTCGACCAGCGCGGGGTCCCAGGTGGCGGACATCGCCAGCGGCACGGGGAAATCCGTGCGGAAACCATGAATGACATCGAGTCCGAATAAGACGGGTATGTGCAGGCGTGATTTCTCGACCGCAGCCCGTTGCACGCGATTAATCTCCGCCGGATCGGTCATACCAAACAGGCTGCCGAATTCCGCACGAGCCGCCGCTGCCTCCCAGCCGCCGTTCCGGGCGATCTCCGGCGGTGGAGCGCCGTCCGGATACTGCAAGAGCTGATTGACTTTCTCCTGCAGCGTCATTTTACCGAGCAGCGCGTCAACCCGTCGCTCAATCGCGGGGTCGTTCAGCGGCGATGGAGATTGCGCCCGGACCGGTACGGCGACTCCCGGCAAAGTGACCGCAAGGATCGCGATCAACCCAGCATGTAAGTGTGACTTGTTGCGTGTCCCGGCCATGCTGCCTCCTGCCGATCATGCGAGGTTTAAGTTTCCGGTTAAGACGACCGAATGCGCAACAATACCACTGTTTGAATTCCCGGCCTCGCTCTTTTGGCCACGGCGCGCTTTAGCGCGATGCCAAATCAGCGGGGCAACGGCCTTTGAGGCAGTCTGACTTATCAAACCGCCGGCTTTGCGGGGGGTGTCTGACATGCTCAAATTGCGCGGCGATCGTCTGGCGCTAACATTTTACGTCGCGCCATACCATTGCGCTCAGCGGCGGTCACACGTATACTCAGGCTTGGTCGAGAATCCAAAGAGGAAACCCCGGATAAGTTGTAAGAGACTCTTGTGACCAAATCCGCTGAACAACTGCTATGAGTGCTGGGCGTCGGGCGCAACTTCCGCTGTAGGGGAGGAAAGCGTGGTACCCGAAGCAAAACGTCCTTCAGTTCTTTCCACTTTTTCGCTGATTTTGTTCTGCATGGCGCTGTCCCGGCTGGCATTCGGCCAGGCCGTCTCAGGAAACATTTTCGGCACCATTACCGATCCCGCTGGAGGAGTGGTCCCAGGCGCCAACGTTACCGTCAGCGACCTGGATCGTGGTGTTGACTATCACGTGCAGACCATTTCGGACGGCAACTACATCCAGACGCACCTTCTAGCCGGACACTATCGCGTGACCATCACGGCTCCCGGCTTCGAGACATTCGTCGCCGACGCCACGGTGCAAGTGGACGCAGCCACAAAGGTGGATGCGCAACTGGTGATCGGCAAGGCGAGCAGCACGGTCGAGGTCACCGGCGCGACCCCATTGCTCAAGACCGATCGCGCCGAGGTGAGCGAGACGCTGACCACTAACGAACTTGGAAGTCTGCCCGTCTTCGGACGCAACATGACTTCGCTTCTGCTGGTGATGCCGGGCGCCTACGCCGACAACTTCCAGGTGTCGACGGCTGAAAACCCGCAGGCCGGCCAGCAGATCGACGTCAATGGCCAGAACTTCACCGCCAACGGATTCCTGCTCGACGGCACCACCAATCAGAACCCGTTGCTGAGTCTTCCCATCATCAATCCGAACATCGACTCGCTGCAGGAGCTCAAGGTCACCACCAGCAACTATGACGCGGAGTTCGGCTCCGTTTCCGGGGCTCTTCTGCAGGCGACGACCAAGTCCGGGACAAATCAGTTGCATGGAAGCGCCTTCGAGTACCTGCAAAACAACGACCTCAACTCGGCCAACCCGTTTACCGGCCTGAATCCGCCGACGCGGTGGAACCAGTTCGGCGGATCGATTGGAGGTCCGATTAAGAAGGACAAGGTGTTCTTCTTCGCCGATTATCAGGGCACGCGGCAGCGGAACGGCGCGTCGTCGATTACCACCGTGCCGACCCTCGCCGAGCGCGGCGGCGATCTTCAGGGCTTGCTGGGCGATTACATTTGCGCCAATGGGACGGCATCGGCGGGTCCGTGCTCGGATCCCGTGATGGTGCCGACCACCGAGGGCGGATCGGTGCCGGCCCAGGGGGGAATGGTCTTCGATCCGACCACCGGCAATCCAGATGGGACCGGCCGCGAGGCCATCACCACCAACGGCCAGGTGAACATGATTCCCGTGGCGCCGCCCATCACCAAGCTAATGGCGTATCTGCCGCCTCCCAATACGGGCTTTTCGACGAGCCCGTGCCCATCGAGCGGCTGCTCGGGGCAGATCTACAACAACTACATCGCGTCAGGCACCGAGCTTTACGATACCGATCAGCCCGACGCTCGTGTGGACTACAACATTTCCGAGAAGGCGAGCTTTTTCGCGCGTTATTCTCTGGCGGATTTCACCATTAACGCGCCGGCGGCGTTCGGGGCGGAGGCCGGCGGCCCGGCGCTGTTCAATTTCGCCGGACAGTCGCGCGACCGCAATCAGAGCGTCGCGCTGGGATTCACCTATACCGTCAATCCCACGCTGGTTGGCGAGTTCCGCTTCGGAACCTTCCGTTACCGGATCCGCACTGATCCCTATGGTCTGAACACCGAGCCGGCGGCGGAGGCCGGGCTGCCCGGCCTGAACACGGGGACCGAATTGACCAGCGGCATGCCGGCGTTTTATATCAACGGCAACGGCGGATTTGACTTCGGATACGCGCTCGGGGTGAACGACTGCAACTGCCCGCTGAAAGAGACCGAGAATCAATTCGACTGGATCACGAACTGGACCAAGGAGCACGGCAATCACACCATCAAATGGGGCGCCGAGATTCCCCGCGACCAGCAGCAGCGGATTCCCAGCGACGAGCACCGCGCCGGTGAAATCACCTTTACCGACACGGTCACCGGAAACTCCACGGTGGATACTATCGCCGCCGGCAGCGCGACCACCGGCGCGGCGCTGGCTTCTTTTCTGCTGGCCCAGCCGTCGTACTTTGACCGGATTGCCAGCGGGATTTACTATCCCGGTCTGCGTCAAACCCGGCTCTTTTTCTACGGGCAGGACACTTGGCGCGTCACTCATAAGCTCACGCTGAGTTACGGCGTGCGTTACGAGAACTACCTGCCGCAGCGCGCCGCCAAACCGGGCGGCACCGGCATGTTCGATCCGGACACGGGAATGGAGTGGGCCGCTGGGATCGGCGGAATCCCGCTCGACCTCGGCGTCCACCCGTACAACCTGGGATTCGAGCCGCGCCTTGGCATCGCTTACCAATTGCAGACGAATACGGTGATCCGCGCGGGTTACGGGTCGAGCTTCAATACGGCCGGGTATGGCTCCATCTTCGGGCAGGGAGCGGAGTACAATCCTCCCGCGCTTACCGTCCAAACGGTGCCCCAGGTTTACCCTTACAGTCCCGACTTCGATCTGCTGACGGGCCCTCCGGCCCCGCCCTATCCGCCGGTCGGGGCGAATGGCATGTATCCTCTTCCGGATGGCGTCAGCCCCTTCAACTTCTTCTGGCCTCTAGGCGCTTATCGCGTACCTGAGGCTTACTTCTGGAACCTCACCATTCAGCATGAGTTCGCAAAGGGATTGTCGTTCCAGGTGGCTTATGTCGGCAATGTGGGGCGGCATCTGTATCTGAATCCCAACATGAACCAGGCAGTCCCGGGCCCAGGGTCGCTCGACTCGCGGCGGCCGTTCTTCGCTCCGTACGGTCTGGAGCAGGGGATCTATTACACCTGCAACTGCGCCAACAGCAATTACAACGCGCTGCAAGCGAAGTTGGAGAAACACGCGTCTCACGGCCTGGATTTCACGGTTAATTACACCTACTCCAAAGCCATGGGCATTGCCAACTTCGGTGGCGGCGGGTTCGATAACAACGATGACTGGGGCGCGTCGTACGGACCGCTCAGCTTCAATTCCACTCACGCGGTCACGGTCACCACGGTCTGGCAGCTCCCCTACGGCCACGGCCGGCACTGGGGTTCCTCAAGCAGCAAAGCGATGGACCTGGCCCTCGGCGGCTGGGCTCTGGACGGAATCGCAACGCTCGACTCCGGGCGTCCCTTCTCTCCCATGGTCTCGAACGCGCCCCTGCTCAACGACACCGACTTCAACGGCGTCCGGGCTGACAAGATTGGCAACCCGGCCGTATCCAATCAAAGCCCTGCGGAGTGGTTCAATCCGGCAGCCTTCGTCGAGCCCCAGCAGCCTTATCGCGACGGCACAGCTTCCGCCGATTCCTTGTGGGGCCCGGCGCTCTATGTCGTCAACCTGGCGCTGGCCAAGACGTTCGTCATCACCGAAGGTAAGACGCTCGAGTTTCGCTGGGAAAACTTCAACGCCTTTAATGTCGATAACTACGGGCTCCCGGCCAACTACATCGATGTGTCGGGCGCGGGCGTAATTACGTCAACCCAGGTCCCGATGCGTCAGATGCAGTTCGGACTGCACTTCCGCTTCTAGGAGGGTATCGTAGGGACCAGGTCTGTCGCTCCGGTCATAGCGAGGGGTTTCGTCCTCACGAATATACATCATGAGAGATTCCTCGCTCCGGAGTTCCAGGTAGCTCCCGTGAGTATGGAAGACAGGTTTCCCGCGCCCATTTACGATGAAACGGTCTTGGCCGTCAACTTCGAAGACGCCAAGCGGTATTTTCTCGAGTCCCTACTCGAGATTCACAGCGCCCACACCCTGATGCTTTGCCGCCAGGGCATCATTCCGCGCGATGAGGCGCAGCTTTGTCTGCGGGCGCTTGGTGGCCTCGACCGTGAGGCGCTGGCTACGGCTTCGCGGGAGGGATGCTGCGAGGACTTGTTTTTCCACGTCGAGCAGTGCCTGGAACAGGAATGCGGCGCTGACATTACGGGCAAGATGCACACGGCCCGCAGCCGGAATGACATCGACATCACCATGTACCGCATGGTGATCCGCCGTGAGATTCTGAAGTTCATCGAAGCGGCGGTGGGAACGGCGGAGGTTTTGCTTCAGTGGGCGGAGGACAACGTTCACACGCTGATTCCCGCCTATACGCACACGCAGCCCGCTCAGCCGACCACACTGGCGCATTATCTGATGGCCGCCGTCGAGTTTCTCGAACGGGACGTGCAGCGTTTGCGCGCGCTCTTCGATCGCGTCAACCGGAGTCCGCTCGGCGCCTGCGCCATCACCACAACCGGCTTCCCGATCGATCGCCGATATACGGCGCAACTTCTGGGCTTCGAGGGCGTTCAATCCAATTCCTACGGCGCGATTGCGGCGGTCGATTACATTACCGAAGCCGCGGGAGTGGTGGCCGTCGCCATGATCAACCTCGGAAGGCTGGTGCAGGACATGCTGTTGTGGTGTTCCGACGAGTTCGGGTTCCTGCGCCTCAGCGACGCTTACGTGCAGGTGAGCAGCATCATGCCGCAGAAGCGCAATCCGGTTGCGTTGGAGCACACGCGCATTCTGGCAAGCAAAGGCCTGGGCCAGGCGCAGGCGGTCCTGACGTGCGCTCACAACACCCCTTTTGGCGACATCGTCGACAGCGAGGATGACCTGCAGCCGCTCGTGTTTTCGATGTTCGCTGACGCCTTGAGAGCCGTCCGTCTGTTTGCAGGAGTCATATCTGCCGCGACCGTCTGCAAGGAGCGGCTGCGCGGGCGCGTCTTCGAAAGACCGCTGACGGTCACGGAACTGGCCGATACTCTCGTGCGCGACGAGGGCATCAGTTTTCGCCTCGCACACCAGCTTGTTTCCGAGGCCGTAGCAGAGGTGGCCGCTGACTACGCGCATCGAAGAATGATTGCGGCCCTGAAGCGCTTGGCCCCAAAGGCGGTGCAGCGGCGCTTGAAGATCAGCCACCGGGATTGCATGAAGGCGCTTGATCCGGTGCATTTCGTCGAAGTTCGAACCATCGAGGGAGGACCTGCTCCCGATCAGATAATAGCGGCAATCGCGCGAGCACGGGCGGCAAGCAAGTCGAACCAGGCTTGGTTGAAGAGAAAACGGCAAGCGCTCCAGAACTACAGCAAGCGCATTGAGCAAGCCGGTGCTGCCCTGTGTAGCGGCACTGCCCCCGCCTGATTCCAGCGCTGTAGCGCCGGTGTCCCCACCGGCGTGCGCCATGAGGGAAGAATCGCCGGTGAGGACACCGGCGCTACAGCGGCCGCTTTTCCGCAAGGAGCTTCATGACCGCGAGCGCGCCCTCACGGGCGGCGTGCGGACGTGCCAGCTTGCTGACCCTGGCGCGCAAGGCGTCAAGTTGCTCGCGATCCGACAGCAACGCGGTCAGCGCGGGCTCGATGTCTTCCGGCCTCTTGATCCATATCCCCGCGCCCCGCTTTTCGATCCAGCGGCAGGTCCGCTCCTCATTTCCGGGAAGCGGATTGAACGCCAGCATGGGCAGGCCGCAGGCAAAGCCCTCGTTGAGCGTACCGCCGCCCGGTTTGCTGATCATCAAGTCGGAAGCCTGCATCCATTCATGCATGTTGTCCACCCACGGCAGCACGCGCACTTGAGGCAGGCCCTCGCAGTATCTTCGCAGACGACTGTGAACCCGCCGATTCCTTCCAGTCGCCATGACCACTTGCAGCGGCTGCGGGCTTCTGAGGATCTTCTCCAGGATAAGCTCGGGCTTTCCAAATCCCTGGCTCCCCAGGGTGACCAAGATCTGGATTGTGTCAGCGCCGACGCCGAGTTTGTTCCGGACCACACTGCGGGCGGGCAGCGCGGCGAAGACGGGATCGATCGGCTGGCCGGTGGTGACGAGGCGCGAGGGCGCGGCGCCTGCGCTCACAAGCTCGGCAGCGAGATCTTCATTCGTGGTGAGGAACAGATCAACTTCCGGCTGAATCCAGGCGCGGTTGAAGTCCATTAATTCGACCCCCACCAGCGCAAAACCGACGCTCGCCTGCCGCTTATACATGACGGCGAGCTCGCATGCCCCGACCTCGGTGGCGATCACAGCGTCCGGAGCATAGTCGCGCAGGTAGCGAAAAAGGGGTTGAGCGCCTATGCGGTAGAGCCATCCCGGACCGGTGGATTCGGCCCGATGCTGCTTGCCTTCAATCCATCGCCACAGGCCGGGCCAGACGGCCAGGGGAATCACATACGAGTCATAGTAGGCGCGGAACCAGGCCGCGCAGTGCTCGAGTGTGTCGATGACGTTCGCATCGACGGCGAATGGCAGGTCCCGAAAAGCCTTCTGCAAAGCCATGGCGGCTCGATGATGCGCCGCGCCCTGCGTCATCGAAAGGATCAGGATTCTGGGTTGGGCCGCCACTGGTCTTAAGTCTACTCGCGATGGAGCAACCTCGGGGATCACGTGAGGGTTGTACGCATCCAGTCCACGGTTCGCTGCAGGCCCTCTTCAAAATCAACGCCAGGCTCGTAGCCTAGTACGATGCGGGCCTGGGTGATGTCGGCCGTAGAGTGCATGAAATCGCCCACCCGGGGTGGATCGTGATTCGGTATCACCTTGACGCCCGTGATCTGATTAAGCGTTTCGATGGCGCGGTTCAGGCTTGTGCCGCGGCCCGTGCCCACGTTGATGACCTTGCCGGGAGCTTCGGGCGCCTGGCAGGCTCGCAAGGTGGCATCCACCACGTTGGCGACGTAGGTAAAGTCGCGCGATTGCTCGCCGCTGCCATGAATCGTGGGCGTGGTTCCGCTCAGGTAGGCGCGAACGAACTTGGAGAGGACGCCCGAGTAAGGCGAAAAAGGATTCTGCCGCGGACCGAAGATATTGAAGTATCGCAGCGCCACAAATTCCAAGCCGAAGAGCCGGTAGAAGACCTGGCCGAAGTATTCGCCCGCCAGCTTGACGATAGCGTAAGGCGACAGCGGGTCGGGCATCTGCGTTTCGACTCGCGGCAGAACCGGATTGTCGCCGTAAATCGCGCCGGTAGCTGCCATGACCATGCGTTTCACATGAGCGTCGCGAGCCGCCACCAGGACGTGCAGTGTGCCCATCAGATTCACTTGCGTCGTTGCCACCGGCTCCTGAATGGAACGGAGCACGGACGACGACGCCGCGAAGTGAATGGCGTAGTCGACGCCTTCAAACCGCGGACGGATCGCTTCGAGGTCGCGGATATCTCCTTCGCGGAAGTCGATCTCGTTGAGAACCGCCGCGAGATTCTCTTTCTTTCCCGTCGAGAGGTCGTCGAGCACACGGACAGATTCACCGCGGCGCACCAGTTCTTCCACCGTGTGAGAGCCGATGAATCCGGCGCCACCGGTGACGAGATAAAGAGCCAACAGCAACCTCCGGCAGCTACGCCCCTCCGCGGCCGTTGTGCGCGGCCTGCAACTCCTTCTCGACAGGTTCCCCCGATGGCAGGCCGGACGTCGAGTAGGAGGATGGATTCCGGGTACTGCGCCAGTTGACCTGAGGCAGCAACGTTTCTTCGATCACTCGGTCCCGGTACCGAATCACTACGTCCATGAGCGACTCGAGCAGAACGTCGGAGAGGTTGTGAGGGACCAGTCCCATGTCGAGCAACTTGGTGTGCCGGGCAAGATAGTAGTGCTGCTCGGACTCGACGCGCGGATCGGGCAGATGATCAACGGTTACGTCGAGACCCTTGTGGCCGCCAATCCGTTGCACCAGATTGGCCAGATCCAGAATGCTGAACTGCTCCGTGAATTGGTTGAACACCCGGTACTCGCCAGGGCGCGGCGGCTTGAGGATCGCGAGCTCGATGCAGCGCAGAGTGTCGCGAATATCCAGAAACCCGCGGGTCTGTCCACCCGCACCGTAAACGGTGAGCGGCTTTCCGATGGCTGCCTCCACGCAGTAGCGGTTCAGGACGGTGCCCCAGACCGCGTCGTAGTCAAAGCGAGTGGCCAGGCCGTCATGGAGAACCGTTTCTTCCGTTTTCACCCCGTAAACGATGCCTTGATTCAGGTCCGTCGAGCGAATGCCCCAGGTCTTGCAGGCGAACATGATGTTGTGGGAGTCGTGCACCTTGGACAAGTGATAGAAAGATCCCGGCTGTTTCGGGTAGGGAAGCACATCCTTGCGGCCGTTATGCGTGATCTCGATGAAGCCCTCTTCGATGTCGATATTGGGGGTCCCATATTCCCCCATGGTGCCGAGCTTGACGAGATGCGCCTGCGGGCAGAATTCCTTGGTCGCATACAGCAGGTTCAAAGTGCCGATCACATTGTTCGTCTGGGTGAAGACGGCGTGCTCGCGGTCGATCATGGAATAGGGAGCGCTGCGCTGCTCGCCAAAATGCACGATCGAGTCCGGAGAGAACCGGCGCACGATCTCAGCGAGGAAAGCGTAATCCTGGATGTCCCCGACGTAGGTCTCGATCACGCGGCCGGTCAGGCTTTTCCAAAGGGCCGCACGCTCGGGCAGCGCCTGGATGGGAATCAAGCTGCCGGTGCGGCCTTCCGAGTCCCAGGCCCGGCGGGCAAGATTATCCAGAATGCCGACACGATGTCCCTGCCTCGACAGGTACATGGACTGCGGCCAGCCGAGATAACCGTCCCCACCGATGACGAGAATATTCATGGATCGCAGCACCTCAGAGCCGCCTTCGTTTACCTGCCTCCAGCCTACAGACTCTATCGGGTTCCGGCGAACTTCGCAATTGGAATTGCGCGCCGTCCGTATACTGGGTCAGTTAGACGTAGCGGCGGCAAAGCCGCACGCACCAACCATCGGCGGCGCTTTACATTCTCCGCCCGACCGCATAACATCGCCCTTCGGTCTATGGACCTCTTCATTCTCGGCGCCGGAATGGGGGTGGTAGGGGGAATCCTTCCCAACCCGCTGCAGATGATCGCCCTCACTCAGGCCGCGCTTGGACACTGGTTGCGCGCCCTCTTCATCGTGCTCGTGCCGCCGCTTGTGGTTGACGCCGCCTTTCTCGTTTCGACGTTCTTTTTCTTCCGGCTCATCCCGCTGGGGATCGTTCACTATATCGCTTACGCCGGCGGCTTGCTTGTCACTGGCATTGGCGCCCACGGCCTTTGGAATCTGCGCCGCCAAAGGCAGGAGAAGGCGGAGAATACCGCGGCGTACACGCTCGCGGGCGTCACGGTCGCCACTCTGGCGGAGGTGACCGCGCCCGGCACCTGGATCTACTGGGCGACCATCGCCGGTCCCATCCTGGCCGAGGGACGAGCTCGCGGTTACCTGCACGTGGCCCCTTTCTTTGTGGGAAGCTGGGCGGGATACAACGCAGCCGCCGTGGTTTCCACGCTCCTCATGTTTTGGATCGCAGGCTTGCACAAGTCTTTCAAGCAGCACCTCCTTCTCGCCGCCAACGCGCTTCTGGTGCTCATGGGGATCTCGTATTTGGTGCGGGCCTATCTGCGCTAGCCGAACAGTGAACCTCACTTGAGGTGGACTCGAGACAGATCGAAGTCAGGCTTGGGGAATTCGAGCTTCATGCCTTCCAGCGTCTCCACCAGGATGCTCGACACGGCCAGGTTGCGAAACCATTTTTTGTTGGCCGGAATGATGAACCACGGCGCGGCTGCCGTGCTGCAGCGGCGGAGGGCTTCTTCGTAGGCCTCGACATACTCCGCCCAGTGCTTGCGGTCCTCCAAATCGGATTTGGCGAGTTTCCACTGCTTGGTGGGATCGCTGATCCTTTCGGCGAAGCGCGCTTTCTGCTCGTCTTTGCTGATGTGGAGGAAAAACTTCAGGATGGTCACGCGGTTCTCGACGAGCAGTTGCTCGAAGGTATTGATTTCGTGGTAGCGCCGCGACCAGACGCTGCGCGGCACAAGGCCGCGCACGCGAGCCACCAGGACATCCTCGTAATGGGATCGATTGAAGATCCCAACTTCGCCTTGGGCAGGAATCGCCGCGTGGACGCGCCAGAGGAAATCGTGCGCGAGTTCCTGCGGCGTCGGAGCTTTGAAAGCGGTCACGCGACAGCCCTGCGGGCTCATGCCCGACATGACGTGGCGGATGGTTCCGTCTTTGCCGCCGCCGTCGGGCGACTGGAGCACTACCAGGAGCGCGTGCCGGTGGTCCGCCCAGAGCAGGTTCTGCAGATCGTCCAGGCGGGCAATGGTTTTGGCAGTGACGTGCTCCGCCTTGGAGCCTTTCTTGAATCCGAAGGTCTCGTTGGGATCCCAGTCCGCGAGATTCACTTTGCTGCCGGGCGGGACGACGAGCTTGTCGGAGAAGCGCATACGACTCCAGGAGTGTGCCGAGACTCCTCACTGCTGTCATTCCGAGCGAAGCGAGGAATCGCGTGCATTTTTCCCTTGCCGGGCGAGATTCCTCGCTTCGCTCGGAATGACAGGACTCGAGAGTGCGCGCATTATAGTCTACACATGTAGCCTATTAAGTGCTAAGCGTCCCGGAACCAGGGTCCCCGTCAAGGCGCTCGAGCGATTCGACCATCCGCCGGTATTGGCCCGTCAGCTCCGCGTGTCGGCGCTCGACTCCGGCCACAACTTCCTGCGGCGCGCGACTGCGGAACGATTGGTTGCCGAGCTGGCGCTCGCTTTGCTCGATCTGCTGCTTGAGCTTCGCGGCCTCGCGTTCCAAGCGCGCGCGTTCCGCCGCGGGATCGACGGTGCGCTCGTAGAACAGACGCAGATCGCACGCTGATGCCAGCGGCGCCCGCGATGCATCGGCGGGCAGGCGCCCACGCACGAAGTTCATGGCCTCGAGGCCCGCCAGCCGCAGAATGGGTTCCTGATGGGCGCGGAAAAGCTCCAAAACCCGCACGTCCTCGCTCGCCACCTGGGCGCTCGGCTTCTCTTTTTGCAGGCCCATCTCCGCTTTGATGTTCCGCGCGGCCACGATCAGCTCCTGAATGGTCTCAAACTGCTTCTCCGAGACGGGGTCCGCGGCGCGAGGATTCACCAACGCGAAGCGCGTGAGCGAAATCGATCGCGCGTCGCCCGAGCGCGGCAACTGGTGCCAAAGCTCCTCGGTGATGAACGGCATAAAGGGATGCAGCAGGTGGAGCGCGGCCTCGAATACGCGCGCCAGATTGATCGCCGCGGCCGAAGCCTTCGATTCCTGCGCGAGTTCCTCCGCTGTGCGCGTGATCTCCGGCTTCACCCACTCCAGGTACCAGTCGCAAATCTCGTGCCAGAAGAAGTGATAGATGGTGTAGGCAGCCTCGTGGAAGTGGTACTTGGCGAGCGACTCGTTCATGTCGCGAGTCACGTCAGCAAGACGCGAAAACATCCAGCGATCAACGAGGAGTTTTTCAGTTCGGAGTTCGAAGTTCGGGGTTGGGGGTTGGGGGTTAAGGGTTCGGAGTTGTGCACTCCGGAGTTCCTCCGTTTGAAGCGGTTCCGAGCCCCGAACCCCGAATCCCGAATCCCGAACCGGCAACGCGTCGTAACCAATCTCCGGAATCGGTTCCAGAGCCGCGGCCAAGTGCCGCCGCGCCGAATCCGTCAGGTTCGCGAAATTCATCAGGATGAATCGCGCCGCGTTCCAGATCTTGTTGGCGAAGTTGCGATGCGACTGCACCTTGTCGTCGCTGAAGGCGATGTCGGTGCCGGGCGCGGCGCTCGACGCCAGTGCGAATCGGACCGCGTCCGTTCCGTACTTTTCCGTGATCTCGATGGGGTCGATCACGTTGCCTTTGGTCTTCGACATCTTCTGGCGCTCGGCGTCGCGCACCAGGGCGTGAATGTAAACCTCGCGGAAGGGCACGTCGTTCGTGAATTCGAGGCCCAGCATGATCATGCGCGCGGCCCAGAAGAACAAAATGTCGAAGCCCATGATCATGAGGTCGTTCGGATAGAATCGCCGCAGATCCTCCGTCTGCTCGGGCCAGCCGAGCGTCGCGAACGGCCACAGTCCCGAGCTGAACCAGGTGTCGAGCACGTCCGGATCCTGCCGCAGCGTCGATCCCGGGCACTTCGGACAGGTCGTGGGCGCCTCGCGGGCCACGATGATTTCGTTGCAGGCGTCGCAATGCCACGCCGGAATGCGATGTCCCCACCAGAGCTGGCGCGAAATGCACCAGTCGTGGATGCGGTACATCCAGTCGAGGTAAACCTTGCGCGAGTTCTCCGGAATGATCTTGATCCGGCCGTCTTCGACCGCGCGGATGGCCGGCGTGGCCAGCGGCTGCATCTTCAGGAACCACTGCATGGAAAGCAGCGGCTCCACGATAGTCTTGCAGCGCTCGCAGATGGAGACGCTGAGCTTGTAGTCCTCCGTCTTCTCCAGCAACCCCGCAGCCGTAAGGTCGCGCACCACGGCTTCACGCGCTTTCTCGCGCGAAAGTCCTGCGTACGGGCCGGCGTCGCGGGTCATCTGCGCGTCGAAGTCGATCACCGTGATGCGCGGCAGATTGTGACGCATGCCGATGGCGAAATCGTTGGGATCGTGCGCGGGCGTCACCTTGACCGCGCCCGTGCCGAATTGCGGATCCACGAACTCGTCGCCGATCACCGGAATCACGCGGTTCAGCAGAGGCAGGACCACCTTGCGTCCGATCACCTCGCGATAGCGGTTGTCAGCCGGGTTCACAGCCACGGCCGTATCGCCCAGCATAGTCTCGGGACGCGTGGTGGCGACCGTGATGTATCCTTTGCCGTCTTCAAATGGATAGCGGATGTACCACAGATGACCCTGGCGATCCTCGTGGGTCACTTCCAGATCGGAGACAGCCGTGCCGCAGCGCGGGCACCAATTCACGATGTACTGGCCGCGATATATCAGGCCTTGCTCGTAAAGCCGGACAAAGACCTCGATCACGGCGCGCGAGTACGCAGGGTCCATGGTGAAGCGCGCGCGCGTCCAGTCGACCGACGCGCCCAGGCGCTCCATCTGGCGCCGGATGGTGTCGCCGTTCTGTTCCTTCCATTGCCAGCAGCGCTCCAGGAACTTCTCCGGACCCATCTCCAGGCGCCGCCGCTGGCCCTCGCGCTGCCAGGCTCGGCGCGCCTGCGGACCTTCGAGGTCCGGCAGAGCCTCGCGGCCGAGCTCGCGCTCCACGATCATCTGGGTGGAGATCGATGCGTGATCCATGCCCGGCAGCCAGAGTACGTTCTCGCCACGCATACGATGCCAGCGCATGAGGATGTCGATTTCGGTGTGCTCCAGCATGTGGCCCATGTGGAGCGAGCCGGTGATGTTGGGTGGCGGGAGCGACAGACTGAAGCGCGCGCCAGCGGACGCGGGGTCGTCGGAGGGGCGGTAGAGCTTCTCATCCACCCAATAGCGCGCCCAGCGGGGCTCGATGGATTCAGGCGAATAAACTGTGGGTATCTCGCGCATCCGGTTTTTCAGTTCGTCAGCCGGTCGGTGTTTCAGTTGGTCAGTTGTTCAGTTCGGGGTTCGGAGTTCCCGTGAGTCGCAGGTTCTCAGAAATTGCCCTGACCGGACGAGTCCAATGAAGTAAGTAGGACTCAAATATAGCCTGCGCCAAGATACGCGTCAAACAAGGCAGCGCTCCCTGGTAGTGGGTCAGTTCGACGTAGGGGCGGCCCTTGTGGCCGCCCAAATGATGGAAGCGACTCGAAATGGGCGGCCACGAGGGCCGCCCCTACGTCAAACTGACCCACCATCACCGCCCACGGCTGTTCGGGATGAGCGGAACCGGTGCTGAACGTACAGCCAAACCGGCCAGGATCGATCCCCTCGGCAATCCAAAAAGGTTTTTCCAGGTATGTTACTGATTCTGAAACACATTCCAGCTTCCTTTGTACCCATGCTTTTACTCGCATCCGCCCCCGGACCACCGCTCGAGGCCGGGACGATCTCCCTGTGACAACGGTCCCAGGGAAGATCGAGTGACTGCCGACTGAGAACTGACGACTGACAACGACCGACTACTGAATTCTGGAATCTGCGATAGGAGACGCCCATTTCTGAGCGCGAGACACACGTTTTGCTAAAAAACGGCCTTTTTTCGAGGTTAAGCTGCTGAAAACAAGCGAGATAAGCCCGTCGGGTTCGCTTCTGGCCGTTTCGGGCATAAACATCTGAAGCAGTTAGGGTTAACTGCGTCGGGTTCGCTCGGGTTCGCTCGGCAAAACGGTGTCCGGTAGGTGGCGTCCAGCCATTGAAACGAGCGAAGTTCAGGCTCGTTGTCATGTAAATATTACCTGTATCACGGCTTTGCTGAAAAGTCAAGTGGTAAAGGCGTGGGCAGGGCGATGGAAGAAAACCGATGAGCCATGGTCAGCTTAGCTCTTCACTTCCATCCCGTCCTCAGGCACACTCAGATAAGCGCGAAACTTCATGGTTTCGAAGCTGGTGAGGTAGGTCTGCTGGTTCGTTCGAAGCATCTCCCCCATGATGTCATTTGTGATGGGAACATACATTTGCTGCTGCAAGTCAAGTACACATGTCTCGACTTCAGAGTCGCCTCCGCCATTCTTGTGTGACCAGAAACCATCGCGCCCGCGTCGCAGAAAATGAAAGCCGTCGGCCTTCACCATCATGGCTACGAGGTATTCATTATCACCGGGCTGGGGCGGATTGTCAGGTACCCCACTACCGCGCTTTACCGTGATCGTCTTCTGATTGGCCACGCCGTCCGCGACAATTCCATCCAACAGTCGCTGATAGTAGTCTTCGGGGGTCTCGGTCCCGGGTCTCTTTCGGAAAACCGGAGCGTCGGCTTTTCCGCCGGGCACCGGAGCACCGTACTTGCCCATGACTGCGATGCATTTAAAGGCGTACGCATAGCAGTTCACCGCGGCCACGTGCTGGTACTTCGCTTCCGGAGCCGGTAGCAAGCCCTTCTGGAACTCCTGCTCATGTGCCCACTTGAAGAGTTCCGCAGAGGCGCCGTCTGCATTCCGTATGCTGGCATCGTTTCGCCTCCAGGCCGCGATGGCGTCCCGAAGCGCCGTGAGAAGAGCCTCCTCCTCGCCCATGCCAGCATTTTCGTAAGCGCGCAGTGCGTTTGTGACGGCCTGGAACTCGGTACTGGTCCGGAAGGGAAGTGATCTGGTTTTTTCTACCCATTCGGCGTATTTCACAAGTCACCCTCCGCAAGAGCGAGGGGAATAAATCCCCCTGCGCTCAAATGCATGGAAGTTGAATGACGGATATGACTTCCAACACAGTTCCGACCTTATGGGACGGTTGGCGCGGCGGCGCGGGCGCATCGCGCGCACGTGCCTCCCACCTCGAGGCGCGTCACCGCGATCCTGAAGCCGTTCTCGGCTCCGATCTCCTGCTTGAGCCGCTCGAAGGTGGGGCTGATGTACTCGATGATTTCGCCGCAGCGAAAGCATGCGAGGTGCAGGTGATCGGACTGCGTTTTGGCTTCGTAGTAGTGCTTCTCGCCCTCGATGTGCATCAGGTCGAGTTCATCGATCAGCGACAGCCTTTTGAGCAGCGACAGCGTGCGATAGACCGTGGCGCGATTCACGCGCGGGTCGTGCTTGCGCGCCAGTTTCAGCAGCGCCGCAGCGTCCAGATGGCGCTTGGCGTTCTGAATGATGTCGATCAGCAGGCGGCGCTGTGCGGTCATGCGGACGCGCTTCGACGTCAGTTCCTGGCGGAGGGCGCGCCGCTCGATTACAGCCGGTGCCATGCCCTTTATCTTAATCCACCTTAGACCGTCGCGACGGCAAGCTGTTAGACTGATTCAGACGTACGGGCGGCCCTTGTGGCCGCCCAAGCAATGTCAGGGCGGGGGCGGCCACAAGGGCCGCCCGTACGTCTGAGTCAGGAGTTCAAGGGTGAGCGAACCGAAGATGGTGAGAGTGCGAGCCTTTGCCGGGCCGACCGCGAAAACCGACGCGGAGCTTGCCAAGGGCATCCTGCAGACGCAGGAGATTCCTTCTGTGGTATCGGGCGGCCAGCCTGCGGATTTGCTGCCGGGAGTAGACGTGGTTCAGTTGCTGGTCCGCGAAGAAGACGCTCTCGAAGCCGCCGAGTTGCTAGAGAGCTTCCTCGATAATCCTTCCAATACTCCCGCAGAGCAGCCATGATCGAGCAGATTCGTCCGGCGCGCGGGCTGAGCGGCAGCGTCCGCATGCCCGGCGACAAGTCGATTTCGCATCGATACGCCATGCTGAGCGCGATCGCCGATGGGCAGAGCGAAGTCCGCTTCTTTTCCCCTGCCGCCGATTGCGCGAGTACGCTCGCTTGCCTCGAGAAACTGGGTGTGCCGGTGGAACGCGCGGTCGAGGGAGAGAATCAGGAAACCGTGATGCGCGTCCGGGGCGTCGGGAGCACCGGGCTCAGGGCGTCATGGAGCGACCTCGACGCCGGGAACTCTGGCTCGACGATGCGGATGCTCTCCGGCATCCTCGCTGCACAGCCTTTCCGGTCGCGATTTATCGGCGACGAGTCTCTCTCACGCCGTCCGATGCAGCGCATCATCGATCCGCTCAGCCGCATGGGCGCGCGCATTGGGTCGGCGGAGGGCGGGCGGCCACCGCTCGAAATCGAGGGCGCCCCGCTCAATGCCATTCGCTACGCGTTGCCGGTGGCAAGCGCGCAGGTGAAATCCGCCGTGCTGCTGGCGGGCCTCTTCGCGGAGGGAGCGACCGAGGTCGTGGAGCCCGCGCCGACGCGCGATCACACCGAGATCGCGCTGGAGCATCTTGGCGCGGAGGTCGAGCGTCGCGGACGGACGATCTCGGTGCGAGGACCGGCCTCGCTGCACTCCGCAAAACTCTATGTGCCGGGCGATTTTTCCTCGGCAGCGTTCTTTATCGCGGCGGCGCTGGCGCTTTCCGAGTCGAATCTGGTGATCCAGAACGTCGGCTTGAATCCCACGCGCACCGCGCTGCTCGATGTGCTCGTGCCCATGGGCGCCAGAATCAAGGTGCTGAATCTCGATGTGGTGAATGGCGAGCTGATCGGCGATCTGCACGTCGAATCGAGCGCGCTCGAGGGCGGGGAATTGCCGCCGGAATTCGTCCCCGGCCTGATCGACGAATTGCCGATGCTGGCTGTGCTCGGAACACGCATGAGCGATGGCCTCTCATTTCGGGGTGCGGCAGAGTTGCGCGTGAAAGAAAGCGACCGGCTGCGCGCCGTCGCCGATAATCTTCGCGCGATCGGCGCTGAGGCGGAAGAATGGCCCGACGGCTTGCGGATTGCCGGCGGTCAGAAGCTGCGCGGTGGTGAAGTGGAGAGCTACGGCGATCACCGCATCGCTATGGCG
>JASHPE010000087.1 GCA_030038235.1 Terriglobia bacterium | reverse complement strand
CTCGCGGCATCACGCGGGACCCGATCGATATGTGCTGCCGTCCGCGGCCAGCAAGCTGGCCTGATCAAAGCGGTAGTCTAGAGTGCGGCTGCTTGCTGCCGCTTTCTTCCCGCGAGCTTGCTCGCGGCATTCATCGCGGTTTCACGGCCAGCAAGCTGGCCTGATCAAAGCGGTAGCAAGCTACCGCACTCTAAAGCTGGCCTGATCAAAGCGGTAGCAGGCTACCGCACTCTAAAGCTGGCGCTGGGGCGGCACAGCGTTGATCATGATCGTTTCGATTCAGAGTGCTGCCGCTGCCGCTTTCTTCCCGCGAGCTTGCTCGCGGCATCACGCGGGACCTCGATCGATATGTGCTGCCGCCCCGGCCATCGCGCGGCACGGCACGGGTCGCCCGCTCTTCTTCAACTTGACCCTCTCTGCCTTGTCTGACTTCCGAGTGCCCCGTGACACGACCAGGACACTTACTCGCGCTCAATCTTAGGTAAACCCTTGCCGACAAGGCAGGGCTTATCTTGACGAAGGCCGTTTTGGGAGACCGAGCACTGCCAGGTTAGCCGACTACACGTCCAACACTTACGTAAGTCTTGGCGCCGTCCCGAAAGGATCCGCGTTCGCTATCGTCATTTTCAAAAACGACTGTAGAAGCTTTAACGGACTGCCCTCGCAACAGTCTCTGAACGTGATTTCCGACGGTGGCTCGAAGTTCGCTACTGCAACTTGGCGTACTCGGCCTTGGCCTGCTTATAAATTGGGATGTCGGGGTCGGCGTCTTTCCACAGCGCGAAGAAATCCTGGTAGGCGGCTCGGGCTTTGGCGAGGGAGTCCTGCTGCTGCGGCGCTTGTAGATTATCCTGCGAGGGAGCGCCGCCTTGTTTTCGGCCGCCGACCCGCTTGAGCAATCGAGACAGACGCCCCGGGTTGGACGTTACATCGACGCCCCCTTGAAGCGCGTACGCGCGGCCCAGGCCCAGGTGTGCCAGCGCGCCGATGGGCTCGTTCAGAACGACGCCGGGGTGGTCGAGAATCTTCTCGAATTCGGCGGCGGCTTCAGCACCTTGATGCGCCGCGAGGTAGGCCTCGCCACGCAGGTAAACCGCGTAGAGGTTGAAATTCACGGAAGTGAGGACATTTCCCAGCTCGTAAGGCCGGGCGGCCTCCAGGGCTTCGATGGCTGTATCAGCTTGTTCGGTGTTGTTGCCGCCGCTGAGCACAGTGGCCGCGTGAATCATGGGCAGGTACTGGTACTCGGTGTACGTGTCTTTCGGGAATCGCTTGCCGAGGTCGTTGGCGAGGCGCATCGCTTGAGCGGAATCGCCAGTGAGAGCGAGCGCGATGGCCGAGATCGCCTCCGCATCTCTGCCGCCTGATAGCGCAAGGGCAGCTTGAGCCTGCTCCTTTGCCAGGCCCGTGTTGCCGGTCAGCGCTTCGCGCATTGCCGCTTCGGCTTCGTAGCCTGCCGCTCCTTCTTCGTCATCAGCGCGCCGAGCGGAGTCAACCGCCCGCCGCGTCAGCTCTCGCGCATTGGCAAATTGGCCCGCATAGGCGGCGGTATCCGATTCCATGTAAAGCAGAGTGCTCCCGTACCCCGGTTTGCCCGCCAACGCGGCGGCATCGCGCTCCATCGCCGCCGCATCATGCTCCAGGAAGTCGACGGCGTAGAGAAAATAGGGAAAGTATGGAGAGTCGAGATTGTGGGCCTGCACCTCCTTCGCCGCGGCCTTGGCCTCCTCCAGACGGTTCAACTCCAGGTATGTGAAGACGAGATTCGGGTAGGTGGCCCCACTCCGGGGGTCGAGTTTCAAGGCTTCCTGTTGGGGAGCGAGGGCTTTGCCCTGTTCACCCAGGCTTAGGTAGACAAGGCCGAGATTCTGCAGCGGATCGACGTCGCGGGGGTAGGTCTGGGCCCACAACACATAGATCTTCCGGGCTGCCTCCAGGTCCCCGGTGACAACCTGCTCGTAGTTTGAGTCGATGTAGAACCTCTCCCTCTCGCTCACCCGCTCGCGCAGCTCGTACGCCTTGCGCATGTTTTCGGCGGCACGGACGGTTTCGCCATCAGCTTGGTACTCGCCTCCCAGGCCGGCATAGGCCATAGCGAAGTTCGAGTCGAGGCTGATGGCCCGCTGGAACGACGACACGGCGGCGGAGGTATCGCCCGTTACGTTCGCCGCCTCCATGCCGAAGCTATAGGCTTGCAACGCGTCGAGCGACGGCGTGGTGACGTTCTCCGGCGGCGCATCGTACTTGGCTACCGAGGCCAGCGACTCGCCCAGTTTCCGGCGCATCGTTCTCGCGGCCTCCCCAAGCGCCTTGAGCACCTGTTCCTTGCCATTGGCCGTCACTTGCTCCTCGGCCAGCACTTCACCGCTCGCGCAGTTCACCGCCTTGAGACCCAGCACATACTGGCTGCCGAGGCTGGCGATGGAGCCTTCGATGGTGGCCGCGCTGCCGGTGCGCAGGCAGACTTGGTGCGTCAGGTCCGGGGTGAGTCGCGCGTCCTTGGGCTGGGACATCAAGGTGAGTGTCTCGGCGATGCGCTTGTCCGAGAGGAGCTTCAGAAACGGTGACTGCTGCAGTTGCGCCGAAAGCCCCTGGCGGAGAGTGCCGTCGAAGACGGGATCGCCGGTGGAGTTGGTGAAGTCCGCCAGCACCACCGTGTCCTGCCCAGTGAGCGCCGGAGCACGCCGCGAACGAAAGTAGTAAGCCCCGGCCGCAAGCAAGACAACAACAACCGCCAAGCCCATCCAACGTCGGCGCAGGAACGGTGCTTGCCGGGCGCCCAGCCCAGTAGCCTCGCCCGAGGTGGCGGCCCGAGCAGCTTTCAAGTCCGCCAGCATCTCGGCGGCCGATTGGTAGCGCGCTTCGCGACTCTTCTCCAGGGCCTTGTTCGTGATTCGGTCGAGTTCAGCCGGTAGGGCCGGATTGAACTCGCGCGGTGGCCGGGGTGTCTCACCCAGAATCGCGTGGAAAATCACGGCAGTTGTGGCGCCTCGAAATGCCTGCCGCCCCGTCGCCATTTCGTAGAGCACCGCCCCGAAGCTGAAAAGATCTGTGCGCGCATCGAGATCCTCGCCGCGCGCCTGCTCAGGGGACATGTAGGCGACCGTCCCTATAATGGCACCCGGGCTGGTGAGATGATCGAGATCGATCGAGGCCGTTGGTGCGTCGAACGCCTGCTCCGGCTCCCGACCCCTGATCCCTGACCGCTGCAGTTTTGCTAAGCCGAAATCCAAAACCTTGGCCTGCCTGCGCGCGGTCACGAAGATATTCGCCGGCTTGATGTCGCGATGAATGATCCCCTGAGTGTGGGCCGCATCCAGCGCGTCGGCGATTTGAATGGCGAGGTCGAGCAGCGTATCGATTCGTAGGGGCGCTCCTTGTGGGCGCCCCTGGGCACGCACAAGGCCTGCCTCTACGTCGATGCTGTGTTTCAGCGTTTGCCCCTCGAGATACTCCATGGAGATGAAGGGCTTGCCCTCGAACTCGTCCACGTCGTAGATCGTGCAAATGTTGGGGTGATTGAGCGCCGAGGCGGCGCGAGCTTCGCGCTGGAAGCGTTGCAGGGTCTGGTGATCAGGGACAAGCTCATGAGGCAGGAACTTGAGGGCAACAAAGCGGCCGAGCTTCGTGTCCTCGGCCTTGTACACCACACCCATGCCTCCGCCACCAAGCTTCTCCACGATCCGGTAATGGGTAACAGTCCTGCCGATCATCGGTCGCCAATCAACTATCGGGGAACACAGGAACCTAAGATTACACCGATCCGTGGGAATAATGGAGGGGAGGGATAGACAAGCTAGGGTTGGAGGTCGTCGCACCGCGATGTGGCTCTCCAAGAGACGGGTTGCCCAACGTCAGCCCTTCACGATAGTCCTTCCAATTCCTGCCACCGCTCGCAAACATAGGTGAGCAAAGCCCACCCTTCAACCCAGTGGACGTGTTGTCGGCCACTCGGACAGAACCCGACGGTTCACTTGGACGTATCGGCGAAATCGACCGGCCATTCCTCTGAATCGCACCTTGCTGAGGGCTGTAGCTGAGAGGCGTTATTCTTCTCCGGTCAGGATTGTTCTTCTCTTCAGGAGGAAAGGCTCTGCTTCTGGCACCTCAAAAGCCGGCGCTGGGGAATGCCGGGCAGGGGGGTGGCTCGGAGGGGGCAAAAAAAACTGTGGATACCCCAAAAAAAGACTTGCAATCGGATTCCGCCTTGGCGTATACAAGATAACAAACCAACACTTATGACTACCTGGGGAAGTGGATAGCGCCTAGGGCAACCAAGTTATCCACTTCCTCCTTCCGAGCAGTTACCAAACCCCGCATCACACGCCTTTGGACGGATGCTTGGTGTGTTGCGTGCGCACAGTCACTGTTCAAGGCGAGATTGATCGACGCAAAGTGACACGGCGGCTGGTACCGGCATCAGTTGCGAGCGCGTGCGCGATCTCCGAATCGCGTCATTCCCGCTTTCGCGGGAATGACGTGAGTCGGAAAGGAATTCCCAAACCACGACAGCCGTGACGACGGTTTGCTCCGTAGGCCGGACCTGATCAGGACGAATGATGCTTGATTTCGGAGAGCCGCAGTTTCACGGGTTGCCCTTGGCCGAATTTCCGCGTGAACCAATCCTCCATGTCGGCGCGCAGCGCTTCCACGTCCACCTCGAAGCTCGCCTCGATCTGACCCTCACCGGCAGGCAGCACGTCGTCGAAGGCCGAGCGGCCGGTGAAGCTCCTCATGGCAAAGCTGTCGAGCCAGGCAAGCGGGCAGGGCCGCGGCGGGGCGGGGTCGAGAACGTCCACCTGGATTTTGCGCGCGAACATCGATGGGTCAATTGACAGAGAAGCTGCCAACACAGAGACACAGAGGCACCGAGAAAGATTGGGGAACCGCAGGAACACAAGCGACGTTCTTCATGTCATATCACTCTCATTGTTCTCTCTGCGTCTCCGTGCCTCTGTGTTTAGTTCCTCTCAGCTTCGTAGGCTCCGTAAGGGAGACGGCAAAGCCGCACACTCTCACGATCAGGCGTGGCGGCGCAGCAGTGAGAACCAACTGCGTTTGCGCGCCGGCGCAGTCACCGGCTCCGGAGCGGGCGGCAAATGAGCGTCGTTGATGACGGCCTCGGGATTCCGCTTCATGATGCGAACGGCCTCGGCCTGGCCCTTGGATTCGACCAGCTTCTCATAGCAGACGGAGAGCAGCGGCGGACGATACTTCACGTCGTGCGCGTCGGAAGCGAAGAAGTGCACGAGATTCCGGTCGAGCCAGAATTCGCAAAGCCCGCGGGCGCGGCTGCCGAATCCGCCCGTATACGACTTGGCCGTTAGCTGCGTCAGGCAGCCTCGCATGACCCACTGATAGAGAATCTCGGGTTTGCGCTGGAAAACCGGGTTGCGCTCGGGATGCGTCAGGATCGGAACCAGGCGCGCGACCTGCAGATCGTAGAAGACGTTGTCCATGTTCTGTGGCACGAAGTGATCGTCGAACTCCACCAGTAGGTAGCGCGTCCGATTGATGGTGTAACTGCCGCGGTCGCGGACGATCTGCTGGATGTTGTCGTAGGAGAGGTGAAAATCGCAGCCGAGCAGGAGCTTGGGCTCCGGACCGACCGCCGCCTGAAGCTCGCGCAGCTTCTGCTCGTTCGCTTCCGGCTTGAACGGATAGGTGTAGTTGCAGTGCGGAGTCGCCACCAGGTGCGTGGTGCCGTCGTCCGCCGCCATGCGGCACATCTCGACGGCGTCGTCGAACGTCTTCGCCCCGTCGTCAGTTTCCGGGAGCGGATGGCAATGGATATCGATCATGAGCAGAAGAGAAGGTCGCTTTGGTTGGAAGCAAGCTCTCCAATCCAACCTAACGCGTCGGTCGGAGCGCGTCAAGTATCGGAGCACTTCCTGACCCTGGACGTACGGGCGGCCCTGGTCGCCGCCAACCGCTGATGGCGCGAACAAGGGAACGAGCCGCGATGGGGCGGCCACGAGGGCCGCCCGTACGTCTAGGATCGGCTACAGGTTCATGTATCAGGTCGGCCAGAATACGGATTTATGGATTATGAAAGCGATAGCCCGGTCCGAAGGGATGGCAGACCCATGATATAAGTCATTTAGAACAAGTAACTTACTTCATCCATGGGGCAATGCCCCGTCATTGGCAGGTCGCGTGCCATGATGAGTGCGGGCTTGCGAAGCGTTCGTAAGAACTGCGGCGTGAGTCCAGATTTTAGACCCAACACCCGACGCTTTTGGGGGGAGTGAAATCCCCCCAATTTTTTTTTGTACTCCACAAGCGACCACATCTGCCGTCGTGAAGGTCCAGGCTTCGGACCCGGACGGTTCATTCAATCATTCCGAATTCATCATTCCGGATTTATCATTCCGTTGCCGGCTGCTGCTGCGTGAGGCAGTGCAAGGTCCCCAAGCCCCACACGAGATCGACAGCGTGAATCCCGATTACCGGCCGGCCGGATATGAGTTCGGCGAGGGTGCCGAGCGCGATTCGGTCGTTCGGATCGTTAAACGTGGGCACAAGGACGGCCGCGTTCGAGATGTAGAAGTTCGCGTAGCTCGCAGGAAGGCGCCGCCCCTGGAAATAGAGCGGCGATGGCATGGGCAGCGGAACGGCCTCGGGCTTCGATCCGTCCTCAAGCCGAAAATCCTGAACACGCTCCCAGTTTTCTTCGAGCGGACGATAATTGGCGTCGCTCGAATCGCGCTCGCGGCAAAGCACCAACGTCCGGGGAGTCACGAAGCGGGAAAGATCGTCGACGTGACCGTGGGTGTCGTCGCCCGCGATACCGCGGCCCAGCCACAAGGTGTTTTGAGCGCCGAGGTACCGGGCGAAAACTGCCTCGATCTCGCTGCGGCTGAGGCCGGGATTGCGCGTCTGTACCTCCGGGTCGAGCAGACACTCCTCGGTGGTGAGCAGCGTCCCGCGACCATTGACGTCAATAGCACCGCCTTCGAGCACGAGGTCTCGGCCGCCGACTTCCACAGGGACGAAAGGGATGCGCAGACGGCGCGCCAACTGCCGCGCAACCCGCGCGTCGAGTCGATGATTGCGATACTTCGCCCAGCCGTTGAAACGGAAGCCCGCGACCGCAAGCTCGCCTGCCGTTCGGGAGCGTCCTGATTTCAGACGCAGGGGCGGCCCTTGTGGCCGCCCGATCACATCCCTTGCGCGTGCCATTCTTTGGGCGGCCACAAGGGCCGCCCCTACGTCGCCATTCCGGATGAAGACGGGACCGAAATCGCGCGTCCAGCCACGATCGGTCGGTATCTGGAAGAATTGGACTCGCGAGAGATCAGCTTCCGCGTGCTTGAGAACGCCAATCGCACGCTGCTTGTGCGAGGTTGAGTTGACGAGCACGCGGACCGTCTCACCGCGCGCCAACTGGCGGACGATCTCGCCGTAGACCCACGGGATGGGCGCGAACTTGCCCGGCCAATCCGTGGCGTTGTGCGGCCAGCCGATCCACGTGGCTTCGTGTCTCTCCCATTCGGCAGGGAAGCAGTACTTACAGTCGGCGGGCGGTGCGGAACGTGAACGGGGGCTCACGGTGTGTCGTCGTCCAGGTAGCGTTTGGCTAGTCCCGCGTAGGCGTCGACGCGGCGATCGCGCAAAAAGGGCCAGTTGCGGCGCACTTCCTCGATGCGCTGCTGATCGACCTCCGCCAGCAGAATCTCCTCGCGATCGGTGGAAGCTTCCGCGACAATCACGCCAAAAGGATCGGCGATAAACGAGGAGCCCCAGAACTCGATGCCGGGCGGCTCCGGCATTCCGGGCGGCGGCGCCAGCTTCTCATGTCCAACGCGATTCACCACCGCCACGTAGGTTCCGTTGGCGATTGCGTGCCCTCGCTGGATGGTGCGCCAGGCGTCGCGCTGAGCCGCGCCCCACTGTTCCTTTTCGTGCGGATGCCAGCCGATCGCGGTCGGGTAGAACAATACGCTGGCGCCCCGCAGAGCCGTCAGACGCGCGCCCTCGGGATACCACTGATCCCAGCAGATCAGCGTCCCGATACGTCCGGCGCGCGTGTCGAAGGCACGGAAACCGAGGTCGCCCGGTGTGAAATAGAACTTCTCGTAGTACGCGGGATCGTCAGGGATGTGCATCTTGCGGTAGAGCCCGCGGCTTTCGCCGTCGGCATCGAGGATCGCCACACTGTTGTGATAGAGCCCCGCGGCCCGGCGTTCGAAAACCGGCGCCACGATCACGACTCCTAGCTTTTTCGCCAAGGCTCCCAGCGCTTCGGTTGTGGGCCCGGGAACGGGTTCGGCGAGGTCGAAGAGGGCGGCATCCTCCCGTTGGCAGAAGTACAGGAAGCGGAAGAGTTCCGGCAGGCAGACAACCTGCGCGCCCGAGCGTGCGGACTCCTCGATGCGGTCCACGGCGCGGGCGAGATTCGCCTCAGGGTTCGCCGAGCACGACATCTGGACCAGGCCGATCGTGAATCTCTGCAGTCCGATCGTCTGCATAGAGGACTCTCAAATCTACCGCACACTGCCAAACGGCGTCCACGTTGGCCTGGGAGCGCGGCGTCCCGCCCGCGCTCCCAGGCTACGCCTTGACTTCGGCACGAGCGCTGTCTACATTCGCAAATGGAGGGCTCCACCACTTGTTCCGGCGCGCCTCGTACGGAGGAGGGTCTTGAGCTATTTGAAGCGCAAGGTCCTTGCCATCCAGGACGGTACTTATCTGCTGGCCAACGCCACGCGCGCTCTCTTCACACCGCCGCGATACTACGTCGATGCATTGATGCAGTTGGACGTGATCGGCGTCGATTCCCTGCCCATCGTGCTATTGGTTGGATTCTTTACCGGGGCGGTGCTGGCCCTGCAGAGCTACCGCAGCCTCGAACGCTTCGGCGAGGTCGGGATTCTCGGTGAGATGGTCGGCCTGTCGGTGGTGCTCGAGCTCGGCCCTGTACTAACGGCCGTGGTTATGGCCGGCCGGAACAGCTCCGGCATAGCCTCCGAACTCGGCTCCATGTTGGTGAGCGAGCAAGTGGACGCTCTGCGGGCGATGGGAACCGATCCGGTGCGCAAGCTGGTCGCCCCAAGGCTTTACGCCACCCTGATTATGCTTCCGCTGCTGACGGTTCTCGCCGATTTTGTGGCGCTGCTCGGAGGCTTCTTCATCGCGATAACCGTCGCGCACCTGACCAGCACTCAGTACTGGAGCTCGTTCTACCAGAACATAGGCTACCACGACATCACTCAAGGCCTGATCAAGCCGGTGATATTCGCTCTGGTGGTGGCGCTGGTTGGCTGCTATTTCGGCCTCAGCACCACAGGCGGCACCGAAGGGGTTGGGCGCGCAACGACCCAGGCGGTGGTGGTCTCGATCGTGTTGGTCATCATCCTGGATTTTTTGATTACCCAGTTTCTGATCGGCATCGGATTCGCCTGAAGGCGCCCAACAGCGGAGAGGCAGCGGAACAGGCGCGGTCATGTTCATCAAGAACCCGGAGCTGAAGACGGCTAGACAGCGCGCGCATCAAATCTGTGGTGGCCGGATGCGCTCACCAAGAGGTTAATAAGGGTGGCGGACCCCTCCTACATCCCACCCGCAGCCGGTTCCCCGGCTCCGCCCTCCATCGAATTGCGTGGCGTCTCCCTCGCCTTCGACGAGAAGATTGTCCTGCGGGATATCTCGTTTGAGATCCTGCCTGGGGCGACGGCGGTTCTACTCGGCGTTTCGGGGAGCGGTAAGTCGGTGCTCCTCAAGCTGATGCTGGGTCTGCTGAAGCCCGATTCGGGCGACATCCTGATCGAGGGCGAGAACATCGCGCCCATGAGCGAGGCCGGCCTCTACGCCTTTCGCCGGCGTATGGGGATCGTTTTTCAGGAGGGAGCGTTATTTGACTCGCTATCAGTGTATGAGAATGTTTCCTACCGGCTTCGCGAGGAAGGCAAACTGGAAGAGGGAGGCATCGAACAGCGAGTGCGCCAAATGCTGGGATTCGTGGAACTCGAGGAGGCTATCGACAAGATGCCCGCCGAGCTTTCGGGCGGCATGCGCCGGCGTGTGGCCATCGCGCGCGCAATCATCAGCGAGCCTTCGATCATGCTGTACGATTCGCCGACCGCAGGGCTGGACCCCGTGACGGCCCATAACATCGATGCGCTTATGGTCAAGATGCGCGACGCACAGCACGTGACTTCCGTCGTTGTAACGCATCGCATCCAGGACGCATTGGTGGTCTCGGGATTTGTCTATTCCACCGCCCAGCAAGGTTTGCTTCCGGTCACCGCGAATAGCGGGAGTCAGGTGGCCGAGGAGACCCAGTTTCTGGTTCTCAGGGATGCCGGCCTCTATTTTCGCGGCAACCGCCAGGAGCTTCTTACGTCGCGGGACCCTTATCTGCGAGGGTTCGTCAAGTGAACCGGCGGCGGAGTGGTGGCGGCGCGCCCGACTGAGCGCCCGGACATGGCCAGTTGTGGTGCAGGAGCGGAGCGGAACCGCTCGGAAATGGAGAGCAAAGATGCCTCAACGAAAGGAAATTCAGTGGGCGCAGCTTCGCGTGGGAATCACGGTCGCCGTGTGCCTCCTTATCCTCATCGTCGGCGTCTTCGTTGTGAGCGGGCAGATCGGGTTCATCACCCGCAAGTATACGCTGCGAGCGTATTTCGCCACGGCGGCCCAACTGCGGCCGGGATCGCAGGTGGATCTTTCAGGAATCCCCGTCGGCACGGTGAAATCGGTCGATATCTCCAACTCTCATGATCCGAACCGGGCGGTGGTGATTGCGATGAGCATTGCCCGCAAGTACCAGGACGAGATCCGGGACGACTCCGAAGTCGACCAGACAACCGCCGGGCTCCTGGGCGAAACCTATCTCGACATCTCGCGCGGCACGCCCGGTCAACCCGTGGTCCCCGACAACGGAGTGCTCAAGGCCCAACAGGAAGCGGATATCAAGCAGGTGATGAAGAACGCCAACGACGTGGTCTCGAACCTCAAGGTGCTCAGCGCGCAACTGAACGACATGACCAACCAGATCACGCAGGGCAAGGGCTCGATCGGTAAGATGCTGTACGACGACACTCTCTACAACGAGTTGACCGCAACCGTGAAATCAGCGCAGCAGGTCATCGCCACCGTTCAGCAGGGCCAGGGCACAATCGGGAAATTCATGGCCGACCCGACGGTCTATAACAAGACGGTTGACGCCCTGAACCGGCTGAATCAGTTCCTCGACCAGGCGCAGAACGGTCAGGGCACGCTGGGCCGGATTGTGAGCGATCCCGCCCTTTACAATCAACTCAAGGACCTCTCCGCCAAGCTGAACACGATGATCGACAACATCAACAACGGCCAGGGCACACTGGGCAAGCTCGTCACGGACAAAGATCTGTACGATCACATGAACTCGACGATGGCGCACGTTGACACGGTCACGGCGCGCATCGATCAGGGCACGGGAACGCTCGGGAAGCTCTCAACCGACGACACGCTGTATAAGAACCTGAGCGCGAGCAGCGAGTCTTTGCGCGCCTTTTTGACGGAGTTTCGCAAGAACCCGAGGAAATACCTGCAGATTCGCGTCCATATCTTCTGACGGTGATGGCAGGCTTTCTCTGCCTGTCCGGGGCGACCACAAGGGTCGCCCCTACGATTTGCGCGCAATCAGCAGATCGTAGAGCAACTCCTGCCGCTCTCGCCCCTTACGATAAGCCTCGTGGTGCGAAGAATCGGGCTCAAAGACTCGGCCCGTCGGCGCCGGTATTGAATTGAGATCGTCGATCTCATCCAGCGATTCCAGCCACAGGAGCGCTGCTCCGCGGCTGGATGCCTCTGGAACGGCAGACGCGATTACCGGCACCCCGATGACATCCGCCATTATCCGGGTCCAGACAGGAGAGTGCAGAATTCCGCCGCCACTCGCCACAATTTTCGCTTCGCCCGGTATCACCTCCCGCAAGCGCTCGTAGATGGCAGCGAATCGATAAGCCACAGCCTCCAATGCAGCGCGCAGGATGTCCACCGGCCGCGTGGCCAGGCTCATGCCCGTGATCGCCGCTCGCGCGCTGTCTGCCCACCCCGTGCTGCGTTCTCCCGAGAAGAAGGGCAAGACCGTGAGGCCGTGAGCGTCAGTCGCGAGCGCGGCCAGCTCAGCTTCGAGATCAGTCGCGTCGAGCCGCAGGCGATCCACGCACCAGGCGTAGACATCGCCGGCATTGGAAAGCGCGCCGCCCAGCAGCGCGTAGCGGCGGCTGGCGCGATAACACCAGAGCCCGCGCGGGATACGGACTTGATCGGCAGCCCAGCAGACACGCATCGCTCCGGACGTGCCCACCATCAAATTCACGAAATCTCTCGTGACACATCCTGAGCCTACGTTGCTGCAGGCGCCGTCGCCGACGGCAGGCGTCCAAGGCAAATGCGCAAGCGCGGGCCAGCGACTCGCATATTCAGCGGTCAATCCCGTCAGCACTTCGTGATCGCCGGCCAGCGGAGATAGCTGCTCCCTCTTGATCCCACACTCCGCGAGCATCGCCGCGTCCCAGTTGCAGGTGTTGGGATTGAAAACTCCGGTCCCCGAAGCCATGGAGACGCTGCACAACGTCCGGCCGAAGAGTTTGAGGTGCATGTACTCGCCGGGAGACATCCAGTGGGCGACGCGCCCGAACACATCCGGTCTGGTGCGACGGAGCCAGCACAGCTTTGCCGGCCAGTAGCTGGCATGCGGGCGGGCGCCGGTGCCCGAATGGACTGAATCGACGTCCAGACGCTCGACCAGGGCGGCAGCGTCGTCGCGGCTGCGTGTGTCGTTCCAGATGAAGACTGGCGTCAGCACTTTGCCATCTGCGTCCACCCCGACAAGGCTGTGCCAGAAAGTGCTGCACGCCACTCCGCCCAAGCGAACGAGAAGACTCGCCTCAGCTCGCAAAAGGCCATCGATGGCGCCGCAAGTGATCCCGAGCAGGCGGTCCGCGTCGATTTCCACGCCGCCGTCCGGCATCGTATCCATCTGATATGGAGTATGCGTGCCGGCGCCTTCCACCGCGCGGCCCAGCGCGTCATACACGATGGCTCGGACCGAGGAGGTTCCGACGTCCAGGGCGAGGACCAACGGATCGTGGGCCTGCTCAGGCCCGACGCCGGCGATTGGGGGATCGGAGGCTCCGGCGGAGTGGGCGGGCATGGTAATTATCGGATGGGATGTTCGCCGGTAACGCGATGGCGTGGCGGCTAAACGGTGTCGGGGTGCTCGCAACCTGGGAGGCTGTCCCAGGCTACCTGCCCGGTCCAGCCCAGCTCTTTCAGACCGATTTCGGACGAG
>JASHPE010000086.1 GCA_030038235.1 Terriglobia bacterium | reverse complement strand
CGAGCCCCGACGATCTTCCACTCTTCCCCCAACGTCCCGGCAGATGTGGCACACTGAGTGGCCGGATAATCCACATGGACGCTCTGAGCATAATCCGCAAGAAGCGCGACGGGCATCGCCTGGAGCCGGCGGAGATCGCAGCTTTCATCAGCGGCTACACCCGCGGCCAGATCCCCGACTACCAGGCGGCGGCGCTGGCCATGGCGATTTTCTTCCAAGGACTCGACGGCGCCGAGACCTCAGGTCTCACCAGCGCCATTCTGCACTCCGGCAAGATGATGGATTTCTCGGACATTCCGCTCGCCAAGGTGGACAAGCATTCGACCGGCGGCGTGGGCGACAAAACCTCGCTGATCGTCGCACCCGTGGCGGCGGCCGGCGGCTTGGCCGTGCCTATGATCTCCGGACGCGGCCTCGGACACACCGGCGGCACCCTCGACAAGCTGGAGTCGATCCCGGGATTCCGCTCCGGGCTGACGCTCGACGAATTCCACGAAGCCGTGCGGCGCACGGGCGCCGGACTGATCGGCCAGACCGACGATCTCGCGCCGGCGGATCGCAAGCTCTACGCCTTGCGCGACGTGACCGGCACGGTGGAATCGATCCCGCTGATCAGCGCCTCGATCATGAGCAAGAAGCTGGCCGAAGGAATCGACGCGCTGGTGCTCGACGTCAAGGTCGGCTCCGGCGCCTTCATGAAGTCGCTCGAACGGGCGCGCGACCTGGCGCGGCGCATGGTGGAGATCGGCGCCGCGTGCGGCAAGCGCGTGCAGGCGCTGCTCACTGCCATGGATCAGCCGCTCGGCTGCGCGGTGGGCAATGCGCTCGAGGTGATCGAGATTCTTGAGGCGCTCAAGGGCCGCGGTCCCACGGACCTGATGGCAGTCTCGCGTGAACTGACCGCGCGCATGTTCGTGCTCGGCGGCCTCGACTCCGATCTTGAGCCGGCGCGCGCCCGCTTCGACCGCGTACTCGCGAGCGGCGCGGCGCTCCGTAAATTCGCGGAGATCGTCCGCGGGCAGGGCGGCGACGCGGCGGTGATGGACGACTACGCGCGGCTGCCGCGCGCCGAACATGAAGAATCCATCGTGGCCTGGGAGGACGGATACGTGGCGGCGCTGGAAGCGGAGGCTATCGGACTGGCCTCGGTCAAACTGGGCGCCGGCCGCGAACGCCTGGATTCGGCCATCGATCCGGCGGTGGGAATGGTCTTTGAGAAGAAGGTGGGCGATCCCGTAGAGACGGGCGAGCGCATGTGCGCCATCTACGTCAACGACCACTCACAGCTTGCGGAAGTCCGGGCGCTTCTTCGCAAAGCCATCCACATTTCACCGGAGGCTGTCGCTGCGCCGCCGCTGATCCTGGAGAGTATTCCCGCGAAGCCTGATAAGGTGACTGGCCCTGTATGCTGAACCGCCTCGTTCCACTCCTCGGGATTCTGGTTCTCCTCGGAATCGCTTTTGCGCTCTCGCGCAACCGGCGGGCGATCAGCCTGCGCGTGGTGGGCTGGGGCCTCGGTCTGCAATTCCTCATCGCCATCTTCGTGCTGCGCACCAACGTCGGATACTGGCTGCTCGACAAGGCTTCGAAAGGCGCGGTGTGGCTGCTGAACTTTTCGTTCGAAGGCTCGAAGTTTCTCTTCGGATCGCTCGGCGATCCCAAGGGCAATTTGGGGCTGATCTTTGCCTTCCAGGTGCTGCCCATTATCATCTACGTCGCCTGCCTTTCGGCTATCCTCTACTACCTGCGCGTGCTGCCGCTGCTCGTGCGTTTGATGGGCCTCGCGATGTCGAAGATTCTGCGCTCGAGCGGCGCGGAGTCGCTCGAAGTGGCGGCCAGCATCATGCTGGGCCAGACGGAGGCGCCGCTCACCATCCGTCCGTATCTCGACGATCTCACCGAGTCGGAGTTGATGACCATCATGACCGCGGGCATGGCGCACATCTCCGGCGCCACGCTCGGCGCCTACATTTTGTTTGGCGCCGAAGCCCGGCACCTGCTCACGGCGGTCTTCATGACGGCGCCGGGCACCATCCTGATCGCGAAGATGCTGCAGCCGGAGGTCGCCGTGCCCAAGACGGCAGGCCAGGTGAACATCGCGCTCGAGCAGCGCGACGTGAACCTGCTCGACGCGGCGTCGCACGGCGTCACCGACGGCCTGTTCCTGGCGCTCAACGTCGGCGCGATGCTCATCGCGTTCTACGCGCTGATCTATCTCTGCAACGGCATCTTCAGTGCGCTGCACACCACCATCACTCTGCAGTCGGTCTTCGGATTTGTGCTCGCGCCAATCGCCTGGCTGCTGGGCGTCCCCTGGCAGGACGCCGCCAAGGTGGGCAATCTGATGGGCACCAAGATGGTGCTCAACGAATTTGTGGCCTTTACGCAGCTCGGACCGCTGAAAGGCCATATGGCGGCGCGATCGTTCACCATCGCCACTTACGCGCTCTGCGGATTCGCGAATTTCTCCTCGATCGGCATCCAGATCGGCGGCATCGGATCGCTCGCGCCCTCACGCAAGCGCGATCTGGCGCGGCTCGGATTCCGGGCGCTGCTGGCGGGCACGCTGGCGAATTATCTGTCGGCCGCGATTGCGGGTTTGCTGCTGTCGTCGTGAGGCAGGGAAGTCGAAGGTCGAAAGTTGAAAGTCGAAACTCGAAACTCGAAACTCGAAACCGGGAGGTCGAGGCCAAGCCGGCAACCGCAAACCGGCGACCGCAAACCAACCGCAATCGACTACGATCACGCACTTGCTGCGGCTCGATACGTCACGAAGCAGGGCGGGATCACGCCCCGCCTGGGCGTGATTCTCGGCTCGGGCCTGGGCGAGGTCGTCGATCGCCTGGAGAATTCGCGGCGGCTGCCTTACAAATCGATTCCGCACTTTCCCCGCTCCACCGTCGCCGGCCACGCGGGTGAACTCGCGCTTGGCCACTGGCGCGGCATGCCGACGGCCATGCTCTGCGGACGCATGCACCTGTACGAGGGCTATACGCCGTCCGAAGTGGTGTTGCCGGCGCGCGCGCTGGCGCTGGCCGGAATCGAAGTCCTGTTCGTCACCTGCGCGGCGGGTGGCATCGGCGCGCGATGCGTGCCCGGCAGCCTGATGGTCTTCTCCGATCACCTGAACTATCAGGGCGTGAATCCGCTCGTAGGTCAGGAAGACGAGCGCCTGGGCGCGCGTTTTATTGACATGACTGATGCCTACGATCGCGCGCTGCGAAGCCTCGCCAGGAGCGCGGCGCGCAAGCTTGGTATGAAAGTCTCGGAAGGCGTGTATGCCGGACTGCTCGGCCCGAGCTTCGAAACGCCTGCCGAGATACGCGCTTTGCAGCGGCTGGGCGCCGACGCGGTAGGTATGTCGACCGTGCTTGAGGTGATCGCGGCACGGCAGCGTGCTGTCCGCGTGCTGGCGGTCGCGTCGATTACGAATCGCGCCGCAGGGCTCGCCCGCGAGCGCCTCAGCCATCAGGAAGTGCTCGAAGCCGGACGACAGGGTGCGCGCAATCTCGCCCGTTTGTTCGATGAAGTGGTAGCCGGGCTGTAGGGGCGTCCCTGTGGACGCCCGAACAAAAGGCGCGCACAGACGCGTCAATGGCCGAATAAAAGGGCAGGCACAAGGCCTGCCCCTACTCCTTAGGCGCCTGAGCCTGCAGGTTGTCCCGTGTGAGGTGGACTCTCTTGAACTCGTCTTCGCGTCCTAACGGCTTCTGGGCTTGGCCATTCAGTGTGAGGCTCGTTCCCTGCGCATTGCCCGTGGTGACGTCGAAGAAGTCCTTGGCGCGAAAAACGCGCGTGGAATTCGCGGGGAGCGTATGCTGCCACAGCGTCTTGCCGTCTGCCGCCACCGCAATCCAGCTATTCTCCCTCGCGGACACCTGCAAAACCAGGTCGCCTTCGCCGAGCACTGGCGCTGTTGATGCACCGTTGGCTGGGGAAGCCGTGCCCGGCGCTGCAGTCGAACTGCCGTTGGCCGCGCTTGAGCCTGAGGGGGGCTGCGACACAGGTTGGGCAGTGGAGTTATCCGGCGTTGCGGCTGTGCCAGCCGGGCTTGGGTTTGTGCCCGGACTCGGAGCCGGCGCGGACGGAGTATTCGTGGCTGGCGTGTTCACCGCCTGGGCCGGCGCGGACGGCACCGCGACAGCGCGATGGCTGTAACGATAAACGGCATAGCCCGAGCCCAGCAGGATGGCGATGACCAGCCAGGGGAGCACGCGCCCGCGAGGTCCGGAGATCGAACTCAGGGTCTTGTTGGGCGCCAGACGCGTCAGATCGTTGTCGCTGGGCGATCCCGCTGCACGTTTGTACTCGGCCAGGGCGTGTTCCTCATCGAGGCCGAGGTATTGGGCGTAAGCGCGAATGAAGTTGCGTGTAAAGATGCCGCCCGGCAGGTCCGAAAACTGGTCGGCTTCGAGCGCCTTCAGCATGCGAGTGCTGATCTTCGTGCTCTCGGAGATTTCTTCGAGAGTCACGCCGCGCATTTCGCGCTCGCGCCTCAGGTTTTCGCCAAAGGTAGGCATGGGAGCGATTCAATCTCCGGGCCGGAAGCGTCTCCAGCTTTTCTTCCGGCATCATAGGCGCTGGCCTCGGCTGTGTCAAATCTCATATGGCATGGTGTTTCCAGGAACATGACCGAGATCGACAGATCTGAACGGTACCGCAACGCCGGCGTGTGGGCGTCTCGAATGGACTGTGAAGTGAAGCCGCACACTACCTGCCGTCTGGTGGTTGCGCGCTCTTTAACATGGCTGTAACATGTTTGCAACCGCAACTTAACGATTGCGGACGATCATCGATGACGAGAGGGTTTCCGTCGGTATTTTTCCGCACCAGCGGAATGGAAGACGGTCGTCGGGTTACGGGAGAGACGCTTGCCGAGTTTGGGCGCCGTTTGCCGGCGCTGTGGCGCGGGTAGGCCGAGACTCGGAGTAAGCCATAAAGAGCGCCCCAGCGGGCTGAATCGCTGGATTCTTGAGGCGCCGCCAGATCCAATCTGATTAAAGGGCTTGCGGGGATTCCGCTTCCGGCGCTCACGAGCGTGCATCCCGCAACGCCAGGCGCCCGGCTAATCCCGGAGCTAAGGAATACCCCGGTCATGAAAAAGGAGGGTTTTGCATGAGCAGGTGGTATTGCAGCATCGGCGTGTTTCTTCTCTCACTCGCCTTCGTTTCGACCGCTTTACCGGCATTCGCGCAGCAGTCGCTGGGCTCGATGACGGGAACCGTTACCGACGCCACTGGCGGCGTGGTGGCGGGCGTGCAGGTGAAGGCTCAAAATGTGAGCACCGGCTTTCAGGTCAACGCCACCACGAGTAACGCGGGCAGTTACACCCTGGCGGACCTGCCGATTGGCACCTACACCGTCAATTTTACGCTGCAAGGCTTCAAGACCGAGACGGACTCCCAGGTGATTGTCCAGAGCGGCCGCACGACGACGCTCGATGCCAAACTCCAGCCCGGCACGGTCACCACCACGGTCACGGTTTCGGCCACGCCCCTCATGAACCAGACGGACACTACCACCGGCTATGTGGTGGATCAACTCACCATCCAGAACACGCCTCTGGGCACCGGCAGCTTCACGCAACTGGCGATTCTGAGTCCAGGCGTTCACGCGGATTTCCTCGGCGGCGCCGGCGCCAACGCGGGCCTGGGCAACCAGGAAATCTACGACGAGGGAAACCGGGCCACCAGCAACAGCTTCTCGCTGAATGACGTGAATACGAACAATCTGTTCAACGGGAATTCGAGCAGCCAGGTGGGTGAGAACCGCTTCGTGTTGAACACGGGCGAAAACTTTGGAGCGGGCGGCACGATTCAAACCGCCACTTCGGTGTACGGCGCCATCGGCCAGGCCCTGCCCACCCCTCCCCCGGACGCCATTCAGGAGATCAGCGTGAACTCCGCCATGTATGACGCCACGCAGGGCAACAACAGCGGCGCGCACATCGGCGTGGTGACCAAATCGGGCACCAACAAGATTCACGGATCGGCATGGGAGGAATGGCAGAACAGCACCATGAACGCTGATCCGTTCTTCTACAATGCGTCGCCGGCAATCACCAATAAGAATCCCTATTTGAATCGCAACATGTTCGGCGCCACGATCGGCGGGCCGATCAAGCAGGACAAACTGTTTTACTTCCTGTCGTACCAGGGTACTCGCGTCTCGGATGCAGCGCTCTCTCAGAAGGACGTGACGGTGCCTCTCGGCCTGACCAATGACCGCAGCGCAGCGGGTATCGCCACCGCCATCAATTCGTCGTTCTCGCCCAGCACCCCACTCACCGCCGGCAGCATCAGCCCGGTATCGCTCAACCTTTTGCAGGCCAAGCTGCCGAACGGACAGTTCCTGATTCCGACTCCGCAAATCACCGATCCCACGACTGCGACAACGCTCGGTTACGATGCGGTGATCCAGGGGCCAAACTCGATTTCCACCGTCGACCAGGGGATTGCCGACGTTGACTATCAGGCCGGCGACAGGGACCGTCTCTCGGCCAAGTACTACATCCAGAGCAACCCCACCATCAGTCCGTTCGGCGCCGTGGGCTCCCTGTTGGGCTTCGATCAGCAGCTTTTGGCCGGCAGCGATGTAGCCTCCGTGACCAACACTTACATCCTGTCGCCCAACATGACGTGGGAACAGCGCGCCGGTTTCACGCGCATGCGCGCTTTCGCGCAAACCGGCCAGGACTTCAGTCCGACGTCGCTGGGCATGAACCTGCTGGGGTCGAACACATTCCCGCAATTCGACATCGGCACCTCCGACCCGACCATCGAAGAGGGTTTGGAATACGGGCCCAGCGCCAGCTTCGGCAACGCCGGCATGTACCAGAATCAATGGGAACTTGAATCCTCGCTCGACATCGTGAAGGGTCGCAACACCATCGCTTTCGGCGGGCAATGGGACCATACACAACTCAACGTCATCAACGACAACACCAACACGGATACCCTGGACTTCACGAACTTTGAGACCTTTGCAGAAGGGGAAGTGCGGGCTGGCGATGCTTTCGCGGGTTCAGCCAGCCGCTACTACCGTTCCGACACCGTCGGCGCGTATGCCAACGACAATTTCAAGCTGCGCAGCAACCTGACGATCACTGCCGGCTTGCGCTGGGATTTCGACGGGCCGCTCTCGGAGAAATATGGCCGGTTGACCGGGTTCAACCCGGCTACGTATTCCTATGACGCCTCCACCGACACCATCACGGGCTCCGGTCTGGAGATCGCAGGCAACAACCCGACGGCCGCCACCCCGGGCGTCAGCAGCTCGCTGATGACACAGCGCCAGTGGGGATTCGCGCCCCGGCTCGGCATCGCCTGGGCGTTAAGGCCGAAGTTCACTCTGCGGGCCGGCTACGGAATCTACTACGATCGGGGCGAACTCTTCAGCTATTTCTCGCCGCCCGCCGGCTCCGGCTTCAACGGTCCGTTCGGCGTCACGCTGGCGCCGCCCTTTGTCCAGCCCATTTCCGCTCCGAAAGACGCGAACATCGCGGCGCCCTTTGGCACCACGCCGCCCTCGCCGCCGCAGGTCAGCGCCGCCGGCGTAACCGCCTACCTGCCGAACCTGTCGCAAACCGCATGCGGATATCCCGGCTGCTGGCCTACGGGTAACATGTTCGGACCGCTCCTGTTCGGCGGCTATGACATCAGCAACAAGCTGCCCTACACCGAGAACTGGACCCTGGACCTCCAATACCAGGCCAGCAACAACTGGCTGTTTGATATTGCGTATCTGGGAAATCACGGCCAACATGAAGTGCTGCCTATCTCCTTCAACGAACCCCTGCTAGCCACACCGCAGAACCCGGTAAATGGCCAGATGTATTCCTACGGCGGCACCACGCCGTTGTATCTCGACACCGAGCCCATTTCCACGAACGAGTATTCGGGCAACGCTCCGGTGCGTGTGCCCTATATCGGCTACGACATGAATTCGGTCCAATACGAGGCCGAAGGCATCTCCAACTACGACGGCCTGCAGGTCCAGGTGCACAAGCGGCTGTCGAACGGGCTTCAGTTCACAGCTTCCTACACCTGGTCGCACGCTCTCGACGAGCAGAGCGCGGAGGGCCTGTTCGTCACTGGAAACAATCCGTCGATTCCGCGGGCCAACTACGCGTCGGCCGACTTCGACCAGACGCACGTCTTCCTGATCAACTACAGCTACACGATCCCAGGCCTCGCAAAGACCAAGGCGCTCGGTGAGTTGATCAATGGGTGGACGATTGGCGGGCAGACGGTGGCCCAGAGCGGCCAGCCCTACAGCGTCTACGACTACTCGGGCTCGGTCGGCAGCCTCTATTTCGGAACCGATATTGAAATCGCGAACCCGATCGTGCCGCTCGCCCCGGGCGTAACCTACAAGCAGGCTGAGTTGCAGGGCACCACGGGCGTCAACGCCGGGAGGCCGGTGCTGAATGCCAACGATTTTCTGCCGCAGTTCGTCGCGCCCGGCACCTACGGGGTGCCTCCTTGCGACGCATCAGGCTGCGACGACTACGAGTCGCTTTTTGGAGATTCCGGCCGCAACACCTTCCGCGGCCCGTTCCAGACTCGATTCGACGTGAGCGTGGCGAAGGTTTTCCCGATCAATGAGCGCTTCCAACTGCGATTCGAAGCCGACGCCTTTAACATCTTCAACCAACCCGATTTTGATACGCCCAACAACGATGTGGTGTTCTTCCCCTACTACGAGGGGCCGCCGTCGATTCCGCCCGAAGGCAGCCTGGGGGTGATCCAGCACACCATCGGCAGCTCGCGCTTCATGCAGCTCGGGATGCATGTCTACTTCTGAAAAGTTGTTCCCATTTGTGAGCGATCAGCGGCGGCGTTCCTTTGAGGGACGCCGCCGTTGCTTTTCGTGGGCCTGGTCGCGCGGGCGTCCCGCCCACCTTTGGTTAGGATCCTGAGGGGCAAGCCGGGCAGCGGGCAGGACGCCCACGCGCTACCAGGCTCTCGGTTCGGCAATCGGTAATCGTCAATTCTCGGAATTCTGGTCGTCGTCCTGCAGCGGCTCTGGCCGCACATCCGATTCCAGGAAGGCTTCCACAATCTGAGAGGCGCGAGCCTGATCTTCCTCCCGCACCACAAGCTGGACGGCATCGGCGCCCGGAAGCATCTCGGCGCCGAGATCCCCGATGATGGTGGAAGGGATGCCTTCCTCCTGCAGTACGTTGCGCGCGAGATCGGCCTGGAATTGCGCGTGTAATCCCTGAAATACGCGCACGGGAACGAACCGGGCGTTGGGGTCCCCGTGCTCCTCCTCCGGCACAGGCGGCAAGCCCGGCGCGAGCGCCACCCCGCAATCCATGCACTTGGTCGCGCCTTCAACATACTCGGCCTGACACTCCGGACAGTAAGGCATGGTCTACCCCATGGTTGATGTGTGTTCGGGTCTCACGCGATAGAGCACGCGCTTCTCGCCCGGCTGCCGGTACGGGTACTTATCGACGCCCATGTATTTTTTGGCCATGCGGTCGATATGGTCGTCGGCGATGCCGCCTTCGCTCACTTCTTCGGCCTGGCCGCGCACTTCGAGATAGCGGTACGGATTTTCGGGATCGGCGATGGCCAGCGCCACGTGAGGATCGCGTTTCATATTGCGGTCCTTCTGGCGGCCGCGCGCGGTGTTGACGAGCACGCAGCCGTCTTCGAGGTCGCACCATACCGGCGTGACCTGTGGATGCCCGCTCGGCATCACGGTGGCGAGATTGGCGAACGCTTTCTTGGTGAAGAGATCGAGGAATTTTTCAGGGATTTCGGCTGGCATGAAGACCTCCTTGGCGATGGTGAGACTCCAAGGACCATCATGGCCGATGGCGCGGCGTAACGCAATCGCGCAGGACCGGGGCGGTGTCTTGATTTCAGACGTACGGGCGGCCCTGGTGGCCGCCCAACTGATGGCAAACGCACGGGGATGGGCCGCCCGTACGTCTGAGATTTGGACACTCTCGCTACAGCGAATCGAAAAACACGATGTAAGACGTGCTCCATAGCCCGCTGGAGATCGATCCGCGCGCGCGGCCGGTGAGAATAATGCGGAATCCCGGCGCCGTCAGCGGCAGGCGGCCGAGGAGTCCGGCGTCGGCGCTGGGCTCGACCAGCGCGAGGCGTTCGAGCGCCGGGTAGATCACGGCACTGGACGGTCCCATGCGCGTCTCGGAGGTCTGGGTAACGAACTGCATTTCAGCGCCGATCTCGTAGAAGTGCCAGGCGAGGCACGCGCAGAGGTCCACGGCTTTCTCGAAGCGCGCCCGATCGGCGGCTGCGGCCGAGGCCAGGTGCGCGTCGAGCACCAGGATCACCCGTCGTTCGTCCTCGCGCGTGAACTCCCGCACCTTCAGTTGCTGCGAGCGCGCCGTCGCTTTCCAATCCACGTGCCGCGCCGTGTCACTCGCGTGATAGTCGCGGATTGCGTACAGATCGTGCCCGCGCCCCTTGGCCGGCGTCTCAACCTCGCCGCTTACCAGCGGCAACACTTCATAGAATTCGGCCGTCGGTTCGATGGCGGGCAGCACGATCACCTCGCGCCGCAGGGGTACGTGCCGCGCCTTCAACAGGAGTCCGAAAGGAAAGCGTGTGGCCAGGCGGAATCCCTCCTGCGCATAGCGGCCGCGCGCGGGGAAGGTCAATTCCAGGTGGCGCGCCTGGGCTGATTGCGGCGGGAGATATTCCCAGAAGACAGCCTCGGTCAGCACCTGACGGTCCGGCACGACGCCGTTACGCCGCCTGGGAGCGCCCGGGGGGGCGAGCGTGACCGCGAACGAGGCCAACACATGCTTGTTGTTGTGAAGCGTCAGCCGCGCGGGCGCCGCCCGTCGCGCGAAGATGTGCTCGGGCAGCTCGAGCGAGATTTCCAACCCTTGCAGCATCAGGCGCGATACCACGCCGGAAACGAGCACTCCGGCCAGCAGCACGGCCAGAATCAGGTGCAGCAGATTGTTGCCGGTGTTGACCGCAGCCAAAGCGATCGAAAACATCACCACCACGTAAATAAGGCCCGCGCGCGTGAACTCGTATTCGATGCGCACCATCAACCGGCTGAGCGCGGTGCGCCGCGCGAGGTAGGGCACAGTCCCCACGGCAACCGCGCCCGCGAGTCCCAACGCCGTGACGGCCGCAGCGATCGCGAGCGCGAATCGACCGGACTCGCGCAACACCGTGGCTTCGAGCGCCAGCAGTAGCGCGAGGCCCAGACCGACCAGGCCCAGCAGAAATCGCTGCCACGAAGGCCAATCGACCGTCGCATCGTGCCGATGCGCGGCCGGCGATGGTTTAGTTGAGCTGGACATTGCGTTCATCGAGCAGAGTGTTAGGAAAACGCAGCGCTCACATCTAACATATCGGCAACTTACAGAACTTGCCGCTACCGAACAGCCTTGCGGTTGCAATCGGCCCACCTGCACTTGTAGGCTACAAAAAATTTGTTCCTTTCATCTCACGGAGCAATACGGTCTGTCCGACCGCCAGGCAACCGGTGCGAGTGACCACGCCGTAGATTCCTGCGTTGTTCTGGTTCGCACGAACGGCCGCTTTCAGCACTTCGGGCGCGGAACTCGCGGAGTCGGGATCAAGGTTGACCATCGAGCAGCGAACGTCGCGCATGGTGACCGCGATGGCGGGAGCCTCGTGCCCCTCGCCGAATGACAGCACACCGCCCAACCACTCGTCTTCCTGGAAGGGACCCGGTCGCAGTAAACGAACGACAATATTGGGACGAAATCGTCGCACGTCCGGGAGTCGCCCTGCGAGCTGTGCGATCTCGTGCACCGTATCGGAGGCGATCACGGAGATGCTCGCGTCATCGAAGATGCCATGCCTCAACTGCATCATCTGCACGGGAGCCCCGTAGCGGCGTCCGACTTCCGCGGCCAGGTCCGGGTCGAAGACAGGCAACTCTTTGCCGTCGGGCGTGCGAATATGCGTGGGAAGGTCCCCGTCGGCGCCGTCTTCACGGCGCTCGGGAGAATACAGGAGCAGTTCGGGAAGCTTGCTTGCTGTTAGCCATGGGAACCCGCTACGGTCATCAATGCGCCGGAATGCCAGGCGCCGGTCACCCTCGAGGCCGTGCCAGCCCAGGGTGGCGGCATCCAGTGGCTCGCCGCGCATCGACTTCACGGGATACCGGAAGATCGCCTCCACATGTCCGATTTCTATCAGCATGTTCGGTAAACTCTTTATTAAAGATTTCGGAACTATGCCTTTTACGCAACCCGGCGACCGCCTAGATTTTTCGGCCAGTTTTCTTTGTCGCTCCGTAAAATTGCTCGCGGGTGAAACCGCTCTGGGAAATCATGATCTTGATGAGCGTTTCGTCAAACTCAGAATAGTTGTCAACGGTTACGAGTTGGCGTCCCATTGCATTGTCTGCTGGACGCTCCCACTGCTGATGTGATGTTCCGGGTTGCCTACACTCGCGGAATCCAAGGCAGGTGAGTATTGCGATCACTTCTCGATGTTTAAGGGGCGGGAATTTCCGCTGTCCCATGCATCAGCAATGAGAAAGCTTGGGAGCGTTGGGAACCTCAAAGTGAACTTCCGTGTGCCGACGGCCACGCCTAAACAGTTGTCTGATTTTGTGGACGTAGTACCTAGCCCAGCTCGCGAGTGGAGCACGTCTCGGAACGAGTCCCTTAGGGTCTCCGTCAAAGGCGGCCACTACGTACCCGAACATGGATTCTTGGAGCCGACCGATTGCTTCCTCTTCGGTCTCTCCCCTGGAGATGATATTCAAATCGAGGCATTGAGCGTAAAACCGCGATCCGGCCTTGAAACTAAAGCACCGAATCGGCAACTCTGCGCCGCAGTGAGCGCACTGAATAAGGGGCGTGGCGATCATAAGCTCGCCGCAGTTATCACACCTCTGCACGGTGCGCAGATCGGTCATCCTAGTTCCTTGGATGCTCTCGACAGGCATCGCATGCCTCTTGGGTATACTTGGTTTGTGCCGACCGGGCTAGCAATTCCTGCGGGGTTTGGCGACCGATCAGCTCCGACGTGGCCTTGGCCCCATTTGGGCTCAAGGACTGACTCAGTGTAAGGCGCGAGCTGCCTGGCAGTCAAGTGCCCTACAGAAATAATGCCTGACAGTCATCTTGCGTTATGTATAGAATCAACAAAGATTTTTAATTTCTTGACAACGCCTTATCCATTATGGCAGCTTAGAGTTTCCCTGGGGAGGGCAATTAATCCGGTTGCGTCCGGCCGCGAAGGCGGACCGGCGCATGGAGGTTAATTGTGTCTCTCCGCGAAGGTCACGCCCGCACTTCCCGTCGTTCCGCTGCCAATCGTCTTAATGCCCTGAAATCCACCGGACCGCGCACCAAGGCTGGCAAATTTCGCTCGGCCCTGAACCTGCAATCGCGCCGACTGGTACCGGAAGCCCTGGAGCGCGATTTGCGCGCCCGCGGCGAGGATCCGCGGGAGTTCTGCCGGCTACAGCGCGACTTGGTGGCGATCTTTCACCCTTACGATGCCACGGTTTCCGCTGCCGTGACCATGCTGGCGGGCGCCTGGTGGCAGAAGGCCCGGCGGATCCGGCAGTGGGTGGGTGCCGGGGTCGCAAACTGCCCGGAGCTGGACGCGCGGATCGAGGCTCTGCTCGTCCTCGTCATCAGCCAGATGCGGGCCCATCACCAGCACTGGATGGTGTGGCTTGCCCAAGCGGTCGGGGATCCCGTCGGAGGCCCTGCTGACGTGCGCCGGCGGATTGAGGACCAACTGGCGCTGTTCGGGGCCAAGCCGGGTGTCCGAAGATATCGCCCAAACGGGGAATCCGAGGCGGAATCGGGGGCGGAGTCGGGATCGGAAACCGGGTCGAAGGAGAGATTGAAGGCCTACCTCGAGAAAGAACTGAGGGAGATCATGGCCGGGAAAGCGGCCAGAAGCGGGGCCGGAGACGGGGCCTCCAAAGCCAACCAAACCCATTAGGCTTAAAGACAGCAGAATGAGAAAGATAACCCAGAATCGATCGGCGCCAAACCCATTGAGGCTATCTTTATTGTTTTCAGCTGGTTACGCCTCAAAAATGGCCGTTTTTCGGAAACAGACAGCCGCGCCGGGCTCTCCAAAGCCAGCAAACCCATTGAGGCTAAACCTTTTGACACCTATGAGTTACTTCAGGAATGGTACTCTCCAAACCCATTGGGGTTATGTCCAGCTTTTTCAATCGGTTAAGTGGCAAAAAGGGCCCATTTTTGAGCCGAAGATGGC
>JASHPE010000085.1 GCA_030038235.1 Terriglobia bacterium | reverse complement strand
CGCGGAAAAGAAATCTTCCGCGGAGCCATTCCAGTAGTGATTGGTGAATCTCGTTTCTGTATCGGCCATCGTGCTGGTTGCGCCCGTATCGCCGGCGGGAATCACGGCGGCGTGCTCGGGCGGAAGCACCACGCGCACGCGTCCGATGGGCTTCGCATCTGCGCCAGGCGGAAGCAGAACCATTACCTCATAGCCGACGCCGAAGCTGGGGTTCCAGACGCCGATGTCGGCCGCGGGCAGGAATCCGCCCAGCAGCGTGCGCTTGCTGTAGCCCGTAACGTACTCGTAGAGGTACTCCGACGGCAGAAACCGGCGCGGATCGAAGACGCAGCCGTTGGTATCGGGCGCCCACAAGGCTTCGGCCGCGGGCGCGAGCTGGCGGGATTTGCCATCGGCCTCGAGCCAGAGCGATTTTTCGGGACCGGCCTCCTCGTTGGCTACGAGAGTCCAGCCGACCAGCTCGGCGCCGAGCGCGGCAATATTCTCGTAGCATGGGTCTTCGTCCGAATCGATCACGTATTGGCCCCAGACGTCGGGACCGGGAACGTAGCGCGCGGGCCGTTCGAGTTTGACGCCGTGGGGCGTATTCGTGGGACGTGGGTGAATCTTCGAGAGATCGCCGATGCGTTTCGGGATGCGGGCGATTTCTCCGTCTTCGGTCACGTAGACGATCGCGCCCTGATGAGTGACGTGCTTTTCAAAGACAGCGGTGGCGATGCCGTTCAACCAGCCAAGCACGGCAACCAGCCGCCAGCCGCCAATCTCATCGTCGACTCTGAGCCGCTTGGTTTGGTGACCGAGCGCAGCGGTAACGGCGCCGTTGCCAATCTTCGACACGCGCGGCGACTCGGCCAGCGCCTCAGGCTCGCCGGAAAGATAGAGGCTGTACTCGTTCGGGATTCGTCCCGGAGTGTAGCGTCCGCGCTGGACACCGGCAGCTTGCTGCTGAGCCGCATCTGCACCGGCACCTGGAGCGCGACCGATGCGCGCAGCGGCGACAACGGCAGGGAAGGACGCCGCCTGCCTAAGGAAAGATCGTCTCTTCATGGTCAGGCCGGCAGTAACATGCGAGTCCGCCTAACGGGTATCTGCACGCAATGGGCTGACCCCACGCAATCGAGCCGGCGCGCATCTAACTTTACCGGAAATATGCCGGCAGACTCCAGAGTCTACCGTGTAGGGCGCCTGAGGAGCCGGGACGGCATGCTAAGATAAGGCGTTCCCATGCTTCCGGAGGATCTCAAGCCTATCTCGCATAAGAGGCACATCGGGGTCAGCAATGCAAATCGTGCTAAAAAGCAGTCCGGTAAGAATCGGGTTGGCGGCGCTGGAGGGAGTGGTTTTCCTGCTGCTGACCTTCTGGACGGGCAAAGCTTACTTTGCGGACCTGGTCTCTCACACGCTGACGGCTGACAATCTTCGTCTGGCCACTCGCCTCGACCCCGGCGACTCCGAGTATCACCTCGAACTGGGCCGCCTGTATCAATACAGCCTCACCGACATCGATCCTACAAAGGCGATCGCCGAGCTGGGATTGGCGGCGGAAAAAAGCCCCTTCAGCGCCCAGGCATGGCTCGATTTGGGTGCCGCCCAGGAACTCGGAGGTCACGTCGACGACGCCGAGGCCAGCCTGCGGCGCGCTGACTACATGGCGCCGAGTCAACCGGGGTTTCAATGGGCAATCGCTAATTTCTTCCTCCTGCACGGCGACGTGGACGAGGCGCTGCGTCACTTCCGCATCGTTTTGTCCGGCACCCCGCAATACGACGGCATCATTTTCTCGACGGCGTGGAAGGCTGTAGGGAACAACGATGAGATTCTGGCCAAGCTGATCCCCGACGATGTCCGCTCCCAGGTCAGTTACATCTATTACCTCGCAGGTCAGGGGAAGCTCACTGACGCACAGAAGGTCTGGGCGCGAGTGGCGGTCAGCAACCAGAACTTTCCGGCACATTTCGTGGGCCCTTACATCGATACACTTCTCGGAGATCACCTGCCGGACGACGCGTACCGCGATTGGGTGGATTTACAGAAGCGCGGGCTGGTGGCTCCTCCGAGTGAGCCGGGCGATCTGGTCTACGACGGTGACTTCGAAACCGAAATCACCAACTTCGGCTTCGGATGGAGGTTTTTCCCGCCTCCGGGAGTGTATGTGGGTCTGGACAGCACAACGTTCCACTCGGGCGGCCACTCCGTGCTCATCCGTTTTCCCGGCAAGGCGAATTATCTGTTCAGAAATGTCTGCGAAGAGGTACGGGTGATTCCCGGAGAGACTTACCGGGCTCGTGCATTCATGAAAACGGACGGCATTACCACCAACAGTGGACCACGGCTGGAGATCTTCGATCCGTACAATTCCAAGACGCTGGACATGTTCTCCGATCAACTTACTGGCACTAACGCGGCCTGGACGCTGCTGAGTCTCACTTTCAAGGCGCAGCCGAAAACCCACCTCGTCAGCATCTGCGTCGCGCGCCCTCCGAGCGATAAGCTGGACAACCTGATCAGCGGCAGGGTTTGGGTGGATGACATCAGCCTTGTCAAAGTTGAGCCCGATCCTGTCAGCGCAAGACGATGATCCGGGCTAATCGCGTCCGGAGATCGTGCGCACGCGTTCCCTGGCAGGACGCGCGCCTGGCGGCTCTTCGCGCTTCTCCACGCATGCCGCCTTATAGCCGATCCCCAGGATCACGGCCACAATCAACGCGTTCGCAGGCACCTGTAAGTTGAAATCGGTGGCGCTGTGGATCAGGATGGCCAGAATACCTCCCACACAGCCGAGGAGGACTGCCGGACGGTACCGGCGGGAATCGTAAAGAAAAACGATCGTCATTTTGACCAGGAGATACGCGATCGGCAGGAATAACAGTGCGGCGCCCAGAAGTCCGGTTTCGGAAGTGAACTCGATGAAATCGTCATGAGCGTGGTCCACAAAGAACGTAACAAAGGCAGTCTGATAGTGACGGAAAGCCAGCGCAAATGTGCCCAGGCCGGTTCCAGTCCACCGGTAATCACGGATGATGCCCAGAGCGTCCCGCGAAAATGACAAGCGCGTGGCGGTGCTGAAGGACTGGTTGCCCAAGCCAAGCTCCTCAAAGCGCGACAACACAGGGTCAAGGCCGATCCAGAGGCCATAGCCGACAGAAACCAGCAGGAATCCGAACAAGCCCAGCATCCACGTCTTGCGACGCACCTTCAACTGCGCCAGCAGGGCGATGAACAATAGACTCAGCACAGCGCCCAGGATAGCGCCGCGCGAGCGGGAGAAAATCAAGCCTACCAGCATCACGATCAGCAGGAACATATAAACCAGCGCCTGAAAGCCGGCCGAAGCGCCTGATTGATCGCGCCGCGACGGGCCTTTACGCCGTTTCTCCTGCCAGATCTGGAAATAGTAGAGAATCAATCCGACCAGGAAGGGGAGAGTGAGTTCCAGGACACCGCCGAAGTGGTTGTGGTTAATGTAGGTCCCGGTGGCCATCCCGGTATAGTATTGCTTGGAGTAGGTGAATATCTTTTCCCATCCGGTGAGGTACTCCACCGAGCCGTAGACGGCCTCGAAAATGCCGATCCCGATCAATACCCGCACCAGCAGGCTACGCCGCGTCTTCGAGTCGAAGACGCGCACGGCAATGACAAATCCGGCGAAATAGGCCAACAGCCGGATCCAACCAAGAAGCGTCGCGTGCGGATCGATGCTCAAGGTCAGCCAGGCGGGCTCATGAAGCCCGGCCGGCATCGGCGCGCGAAACCGGGCCGGCTCCAACACGCGCACCAGCGCTGCTGGAAGCGGCACCATCTCGAGTCCGACCCAGGCCACGAACAGCACAGGCCAGATGGGCGTGGGAAAGTCCAGGCGCCCGTGCCAGGTCTCCTGAACCATAACCACCAGCAGAGCTGCAAACAGCACAATCTCCATCAACGAATAAGCCAGCGGCTGGACTCCGCCAAAGTCCAGCGCAGTGCCCACCAACACCACTGCCAGGACTGCCTCGAGAAAACGATTCATATTCTGCCGTGGCCGTCAGTAAGCGTTGCGGTCGCGAAAACCTCTCCAGAGAGTCAGCCAGAGTATTTTGAGGTCGAAACCGAATGACCAGTTTTGCAGGTAGTACAGATCGCACTCGATGCGGCGAGCGATGGAAGTGTCACCGCGCCAGCCGTTCACCTGGGCCCACCCGGTGATTCCTGACCGCAGGAAGTGCCGGACATTATACTGCTCGATCTCTTCCGAGAACTTGTCGACGAAGTGGGGGCGCTCCGGGCGTGGACCCACCAGGCTCATGTCTCCGCGGATCACATTCCACAACTGAGGTAATTCGTCCAGATTGGTCTGGCGCAGGAAAGTTCCCAGAGCCGTGCGGCGTTCATCGTCGGCTGTTGTCCAGACGACGTCGGAAGTCTTTTCGCTCTGCAGGCGCATGGTCCGAAACTTGTGAATCAGAAACATGCGCCCGTGCAGACCCACGCGCTTCTGCGAGAAGAGCACCGGTCCGGGCGATGTCAGCTTGACCAGGACAGCGATGACCGCCATCAATGGCAGCAGCACGATCAGCAAAGCGCCCGCCACCACCAGATCAAACGAGCGCTTCACAAACGCGTAAACCAGCGAGTCCGCAGGGCTTTGGTGCAGGTCCACGACGCGGGTTCCAAAGACCTCGAAAACGGCTTCGCTCGGCGACACCTCGCTGAGGAAATCACAAACCAGCCGCGATGGCACGGAAACGCGTGCCAGCGCTTTCTTCAGTTCGTGGATCTGACTGAGGTGTGCCAGAGGCAGCGCCACCAGGATCTCGTCCAAGGGCTCACGGCGGCAGATCGACTCCAAATCTGCCACGCCCCCCAACCGGCGGACCACTCCGCCGGGGTTTTCACCCACGGCCAGATACCCGATCACACGGCAGGGTATCCAGGAGTTTTCCCTCATACGCTCCGCCACGCGCTCGGCACATGGTCCGTCGCCCACCAACAGGATGCGCATCTCCGCTTTACGCCCCGAGTGCCGACGTGCCAGCAACAGAAGAAGACGGGGCGTGACGATAGCCAGAAAGAGCGTCAAGACCCCGACCATCACCACAAAGAGGCGGGAAAACGAATAGGAACGCACGAAAAACGCGATGAAGAAGACCACCATCAGCGTGGCGACGGTCGCCGACAGGGCCCGGCGCGTCCAGCGCGAGGGGTTCGAGGCCAGCCATAGCTGGTCCAAATCCGCCAGGCGGCAAAGAGCTCCCCAAGCCAGCGCGGACACGAAGTAGAACACCACATAGTCCGAGGGCCGCATCGGTTCGCGCACGGGGAAGAACCCGGAGACGAACCGCACCCAGTACGCGAGCCCATACGCCAAAGTGAAGGCCACGTAGAGTCCTGCCTGGAGGGCCATTTGCTGGATGATGAGCTTGCTGCGGATCATAGGCGTTCGTTCAGCGGTCGAAGGCTCTTTTGGAGCCCGTCACTGCTAACACCCAAGGGCGAGCCGGATGCGATCTCTGACGATCGCGGCACCGGGACGCCACGGCACCGGCCCGGTTTGAGGATTGCTTTTGAAACACCCCGCGAAGTCTTATTGGCTCCTGCGGGGCAAAGTAATTATAACACCGTCCTGCACCTCAAAGTTGCGGTAGTGGCGCCGTCTTTTGCGCGCCGAAAAGTTCATCCTCCACAAAGTCGCAGAGAATGTGCCCGATCAGTATGTGGCACTCCTGAATACGCGGTGTTTGATCCGACGGCACCTGAAGACAGAAGTCAGCGTGCGACTTCAGCAGGCCGCCGGACGCACCGGTCATTCCGACGGTTATCAGGCCGTGGGCGCGGGCTGTCTCCAAGCCGCGTACGACGCTCATCGAGTTGCCGCTGGTGGAGATTCCGATGGCGACGTCGCCGGCCGACCCTAGCGCTTCGACCTGACGGGCAAAGACGTGCTCGAAACCGTAGTCATTGGCGACTGCCGTCAACACGGACGCATTCACCGTCACAGCAATGGCTGCTATTCCAGGCCGCTCGAGTCTGTAGCGTCCGGCCAGCTCGGCCGCGATATGCTGGGCGTCGGCGGCGCTGCCTCCGTTACCGAAGAGCATCACCTTGCCACCCGCCCGCACTGAGCGGATGACCTCCCTAGCCGCCCGTTCCGCAGCCTGCAGCAGCGCCATGTCGTTGAAAACAGACTGCTTGAGCAGGATACTGGCCGCGACTTGCTGCCGTGCCCAATCGACGAAGTCCCTGCTCACCAGAGCCTCACTGCCGCTAAGCCTTCACTGATTCCTTCGAAAATTCGTGTATGTCGTTGATTCTGCATTATCGTCTCTAAGCCTTTGGAGCACCCTCCAGAGCCAGCGAGCGGACGCGAATGCCCAACTTGCCCAGCCGCCGTACGTGATGATGAATCAGTCGGCCCCTTTGCTTTTGGTCGATCACGTGAGTCGCTACCTCCGGCCGCTCTCAGACGTATCGCCGGCCGAACTCGTCGAGCTTCTCGACGATGAATGACTCCATCCGCTGCCGAAATATCGGCGCGGCGAAGCATTCAGCGTGACATCGCACAAACCTAGCATCGAAACGGTTTTCGACAGCCTCGAATCGCGCAACCGCATCTGTCAGAGCCTCAGATGTTTGTAGTGCGAAGAAGACGCCAGTGCTCTGTTCGGGCGGTAGGCCGACGTCGTGCCCGAGCACAGTCTCAAGCGCGCCGCCCTTGCCATAGGCGATCACAGGCCGGCCGCTCGCCTGAGCCTCCAGGGGCGCGATGCCGAAGTCTTCCTCGCCCGGGAAGATGAACGCCCGGCAACCCGCGTAAAGCTGCGCCAGCCGCTCATCCTCAACCCTGCCCATAAATTCCACATTCCGGGCGGCAGTCCGTCCAGCCAGACGGCGCAATCGCGGCAGTTCCGGCCCATCGCCCACCACGATCAGCCTTCGGCCCAGCCGGTTGAATGCCTCAACGGCCAAGTCGATGCGCTTGTAGGATACCAGCTCCGAGACGGCCAGATAGTACCCCCCGCCGGCGGATGCCGGGCCGAGCTGGCCAGGAGCCGTCGGCCGCGGCGTAAAACGCTCGATATCCACTGGCGGATAAATCACTTGCGACTCTCGTCCGAAGTACTTGCGGATACGCCGGGCGGTATTCTTCGAGTTGGCCACGAAGTAGTCCACGCGGCTGGCGCTCGCCAGATCCCATTGGCGCAGGCGATGCGCAAAAAAAGGCATCGCCAGGCGCGTCAGGGCACCGGCGCCTGCCCGATATTCATGATACTGGTTCCAGAGATACCGCATGGGCGTGTGGCAGTAGCAGATGTGGCAGGTCCCGGGATCGGTCAGGACGCCTTTAGCGGGTCCTGACTCGCTGCTGATCACAAGATCGTAGCCCCTGAGATCGAAGCTCTCCAGGGCCAGCGGATACAAAGGCAGAAATGCGCGATGATGACTTCTTGCGAGGGGCAGCTTTTGAATGAATGACGTGTGAATGCGGTGCCGGCGGATGGCGGGCGAGGTGCGTTCGGGGTCGTAGACGAGCGTAAAGATATCGGCCTGCGGAAAAATCCCGCCCAAAGCCTCCACCACCCGCTCGCCTCCGCGGTGAGCGACCAGCCAGTAGTGAACCAACGCTACGCGGAGCTTGGAGAGATCAGCCATGATTAGCATTTGGACATCCGGGACAGGCTCAGCCTTAGCCTGTCCTCCAGGGAAAAAGCGGGCAGGATGCCCATCGCTCCCAGCGTCACAATCAGCCAGAGTCTTTTGAGATCGAATCCGAATGACTTTGTGGGCGGTAACGCCCCTCAAGCGCGGGAATCGTCAGGCTCGCTCGCCGTGTTCTCTCGGAGCTGGCCTTCCCAGTAGCTGAGTAGGTCGCCGAGCGTCACTCTCAGGTCGTAGGTCGGCCCCCATCCCGTTTCGCCCTGCGCCTTCCCTGGATCACCCCAAATGGTCGGAGACTCTCCGGTACGCGCCTTGGCAGGGTCAATTTGCACCTGGATCGAGCTCGGAACCATGGTGGAGAGGCAGTCGATTATGCTTCCTACAGAAACGGCGCGTCCGGAGCACAGTTGGTACACCTCGCCCGGACGACCGCCCTCGAGCAGCATGGCGTAGCCGCGAACAATGTCGCGAACGTCTGAGAAGTCGCGCGCGACATTCGGATTGCCAACGCTCAGACATGGCGCCCGCAATCCACTGATAATCTCGGCCGCCTGCCGGGCGAGCCCGGAGCAAACGAACTCGGGGCTCTGGCGCGGCCCAGTGTGCTGGAAGGGCCTGACCCTGACAACGGGCAGTCCGTGGCTGAGCCCGAATTGGACGGCGAGAAACTCAGCCGCCACTTTGCTGGCGCCGTAATGGCTGGCGGGACGAAGCGGCGAATCTTCCCGCAAGGGCATCTCGGCTTCCACCGGCCGCCCGTAAACGTCCGACGAGCTGACTACCAGCAAGCGAGTGTCGAAGCCGAGTTCCCGCCACGATTCGAGAAGATTGAGCGTCCCGTCGAAATTCGTCGAGTAGCATTCGCGGGGCTGGCGAAGCGAATCGACTATGGAGGAGAAGGCGGCCAGGTGAAAGATGCGCTCAGGCCGGTAGTCGCCCATGATCTGCCGGAGCCGGGCGAAATCCCGCAGGTCAGCGGATTCCAGCGCCACTTGGCGAAGCCAAGGCTGGGCTCCGGGAGGAACACATGGGGGGCGGTCGACCAGGATAACTTCGTAGCCCCGCGCAAGCAGGTATTCTGCCAGGTGCGATCCCGCGAAGCCGGTGCCGCCCGTGATCAACGCCTTCATGGCGCACTTCCCATGGGCTGAAGGGCCGGGCGCTCCAGACGCTCCAGGTCCGAGTCCACCATCATGGCCACAAGCTGCTCGAAGCTTACCGTAGGCTGCCAGCCGAGCTCTCGGGCGGCCTTGCTGGCGTCGCCCCGCAGGTGGTAGACCTCAGCGGGCCGGAGCAGCGTCGGGTCCGTCTCGACATAATCCTGGTAGTCGAGGCCCGCGTGGCCGAACGCGAGCTCAACCAGTCGGCGGACAGAATGGGTGGTTCCGGTCGCAACCACATAGTCACGGGCTTCCGGTTGTTGGAGCATCAGCCACATCGCCCGAACGTAGTCGCCCGTGAAACCCCAGTCGCGCTCCGCGTCAAGGTTGCCCAGCTTCAGCTTGCGGTCCAGCCCCAGCTTAATGCGCGCCACGCTATGGCTCACCTTTCGAGTCACAAACTCGAAACCGCGTCGTGGCGACTCGTGGTTGAAGAGGATTCCGGAACAGGCGAAGACTCCGTAGCTCTCGCGATAGTTCACCGTGATCCAATGCCCGTAGAGCTTAGCCACTCCATAGGGACTGCGCGGGTGAAACCAGGTGTTCTCGTTCTGCGGGCTTTCCTTCACCGCACCGAACATCTCGCTTGACGAAGCCTGGTAGAAACGAATGCGCGGGTTCACCACACGCACGGCCTCCAGCAGGCGCGTGACGCCGAGCGCCGTGAACTCGCCGGTGAGAACGGGTTGATTCCAGGAAGTCGGCACGAATGACTGCGAGGCCAGGTTATAAACTTCCTCAGGTTCACTCTGGTTAAGCGCCGTCATAAGCGAGCTCTGGTCGAGGAGGTCTCCGGCAAGCAGCTCGATGCGATCCTGAAGGTGGGCGAGACGCTCAAAGTTCACCGTGCTCGATCGCCGCACCAGCCCGAATACTTTGTAGCCCTTATCCAGCAGAAACTCAGCCAGATAGGAGCCGTCCTGGCCGGTGATACCCGTAATCAGAGCTTGCTTCGCCATCTTCCCGCACTCCTGTTCTTCTTCAGCCTCTTCACACGCTGCCTCAGATGAAGCCACCGCAGTTCCGTCATCGCCTTCGCACCCGCGCTACCGCAAGGCGTGAAACACCGCTCTCTTGTGTCCCAGGGTATCGAGGAAGGCTTACCGACTTGAGCATACCCTCGACCGCAGCGGCGTTCGGCCCGCACCAGTTGGTATGATCGTCGACGAGTTCTGAGTACGGGTAGAATGCCAAGGCTGGGCGACGGAGCCACGTCAAGTCCATGTGAGCACCCGGCCGCGCCCCACGCCGCTCGGCCTCGAAAGAAAAGAAACCGTCCCAAGCACCCACGTCCAGCACGCTGAGGCCGGCCAAGTCGTCTGGCATTCCCAGCTGTAATAGTTTCGCTGCACTGCAGTCGACGCCCGGTGTGACGATGCCATCACCGAGATCAATTTGATGGAACCATCTTATTTCGGCCACACGCTCTTTGAGCGTGTGGCCGTCCCTCGCTGCCATTTACGCCGTACCTCGCTGTGAGGATTACGCCCCGCCGCAAATGGGCCCTGGCCTGGGTCCGCAAGCGGGGGAAGCTCCTACGCAGCGTGACTTCAGTCATCAGAGCTGTAAACTTTATTTCTCAACAAGGCTTAGCCGCCAGGCATCGATAGTGTGAACGCGAACCCGCTCACGGCAAAGATCCCGCCAGCGCCTGCAATGCTTGCCCGTTTCGCGTGGCCACCCAGCCCTTTCCGCCAGGCCCAGGCTTAATGAGACACGCATCGCATCCGGCGCCGCCGCCCGGAAACCAAAACAGTTTATACTGCTCGGCGAACGTCCAGTTTCCGCTCGTCTTCGCCCAATTGAATACGCCTGAATACAAGTTCGTCAGAAAGGCCGGATTGTTTTGGCTGCCGACCTCAGTTTCCCAGATACCCTTACACTTCCCGGTCGCGATCCACTGTGAATAAAGCGCCTGAATGGCCGAGACAGGGTAGTAGTGGATATCGAGGATGTCAGTCCACTGCCAGGCGTTGTGGTATTCAAGCTCAGCGTTATACGCCGCCATCGTAGTACCGCTCGGCCAGCCTCCAAATACAACGCGGGCTCCATGAGAGCGTATGATTTGGGCAGCGGGAATATAGATCTCGTCCACCCACTGCTGGTTTGTCGCTCCTTCCCAGAAGCCGGCACCGTTTGTAGGTTCATTCCACACCTGAAAGTACCGAAGGTTGTAAGGCGCAGCCGTATATCGCGAAACGGTTTCATTCACATAGTTAGTCCAGTCGGCAGGACTCTTGGGAGGATAGAAACCCTTAGGCCCGGTCGAGTCCCACTGCGCCGTGTATGCCAGCATCGGGAGGACCTCAGCACCCTGGGTGCGAGCATCGTTCACCTGCTTGTCGGTCGCGGTCCAGTCCCACTTTCCCCGTGAGGGCTCTACCGTGTCCCAGTAGAACGCCAGACGAAACCACCCGATCTTCATACTCTTAACATTGCCCATGTTGATCTGGCCGTTGGCGCCAACCAGATCACGAAATGAAGGTTGATAGCCTTGCGCCGGAGCGGGTCCTGCCGGCGGAGCAGCGGCACTGCGCCCCAAGGCTCGCCCATAAGGCAGGCTCGGCCCGAACGCCACCCCCGCGAAAGCAATGAAACATACAAGTACAAAAGGCCCCGTCCAGGACCGACGGCGCCGGCTGCGCGGCGTGCCCGATGGGGCTCGTAAAACCACGTTCCCGCTCCGCTTGCGGTCCCCTCTCCAGGACACTTGCTCTGACTGTTCATTTGATATCATTGGTTTCCACCGCCTCTCTTTCAGCATATTAGGCTTACTTAAGTTTGACAACTAGAGGCCGAGAGAAAGCTTCAGCCCAAGACTCAAAGCGCCCGAGGCAGCAGTTTTCCCAGGGCGCCGGCCCAGGCATCCCAGTTCAGTCTCTCCTCAAACGCACTGCGGCTGGACCGGACCAGCTTCAAATAACAGCCGGGATCGCGCCAGATCCGGGAAATCAGGTCGGCATACTCCGGACCGCGGGCGCTCATCGGCAGCATGAAACCGTTTTTGCCCTCCTCGACGATCTCGGGGACGCCCCCGGTCCTGGTAGTAATAATCGGCAACCCGAAGGCGTTGGCCTCACAGAAGGCGACCCCATAGCACTCGCTCCGGCTTGGCAACAAAAAGAAATGGGACGTAAGGTAGAGCTCGGTGAGCCTCTTTCGTTGTGCTGGGTCGTTTTTGTCGAGGAACGGAATGACCTGCAATCCCGGGACGCGAAGCCCCCCGGGGGGAACACAGCCACAAATTGTCAGTTGGGCTCGAATGCCCATCTCGCGCAACCGGATGAGAGTCTCAACCGCGATGTCTCCCCCTTTGCGCGCCCACTTCACACCCACAAAGAGGAGCCTGCATTCGTCCGATCCCCCGTCGTGCCGGATGGTTTCGGGATCAGGAACATCCTCGATGTTCGCGCCATAAGGAATAACATGGATCTTCGACTCATCTCCTTGATAGTCCCGAACCGCGGAGCACGCAGCCCATTGCGACGGGTAAACCAGCAGATCGGCCCTCCGAACAGCCAGCCTGTCGACGTCGTCCGCCTCACGGGCCGAGAAGCGGAGGACCCTCGAGAAACGCGGGTAGTAGTCCCTCAGCACGGCAAACGTAGCGTCTGCTGTGTACACGATAGGCAGAGACACGTTCAGAAAAGCGATTTCCGGGGCAGCCGCCGGCGCAAAGAGTAAGTCGAGATTCCTTTGGGAGATTCGATGCTCCAAAAGTCGCGCGTATCTTTTCGCCAGAAGGGGGCTGTGCGTGTAAAGATAGTTCCTCCTGAAGAGCAGCCACGAGGCTACCCAGAGGGCTTGCCCAGCCTTCCGAGCGAGTGACCCCACAGGGCCCAGGCAATGCACGTCCCCACAGTGCCTCTGAAGGGCCCTGACCATGAAATAGTAGGTGCCCGACCAGGACCGCCGGTCCATCGGATCGATAGAGGTCACAAATCCGATCTGCAGGCGTCCGTTTCCACGGTCATTGCTCTGTCTTCGAACGCCCTCCGGCTCGGCGCTCGCAAGGCGGTCGCCTTCACGTTCGGTTGCCCCCAAAGCCGATCTAAACATGGCGTCGTAAGTCCGTCCGGATGTCATTCTGAGCGCGAAGAATCTCGTATATATCTTTCTTTGCGGAGCGAGATTCTCCGCTGCTCTCAGAATGGCATGCTTCGAGGTTTTCAGCATCCGCTTGCGACGCTGACTATAAGTTTGCCTCACTCCTTAACGTGCGGACACGGGCTCCCGCTGGGCGCGAGTCACGACACGTCGCACAGGCGGCGTGTCTCCAGCTTGCAACTGGCTCGCCTTTGCGGCTTTAGCTTCCAGCCTCGCCGCCGCCAGCGTCAGCCCGATGAGAGCGTCGAGCACCAGAACCACGGAACCGCGCCCGATGGCGTGCTCCGTGAGAGCCTGGACCAGGGCCGCAGCGAGGCCGGCTGTGGCTCCTTTTTCAAGCCAATATAATTTCGACCGCGGGAAATGCGATGTGAAGAAGGAAAGCTCCTTCCAGGCATACCACCATACGGCCATCGTAAGCCACAAACCGATGATTCCGCCCTCGGCCAGGAAGTGCAGGTAGGAGTTATGGGCGTGTGAATCGTTGTTAACGATTTTTCCCCTGACTGCCACCCATACCACGTTCTTGACGCCCCAATATTGGAGATCGAGGTCATTGAAGCGGCCATACCCCATCCCGATAAAGGGGCTATCCGCGAAATCCCGCAGGGCCTCGGTCCAAAGCACAATCCGCTCAGTGTTATTTCCATAGTAGGGATCGTCAATGCTGTCGAGACGGGCCAGAACCGAGTTGCTCATCACAAGAATCAGCAAAGCGGGCACGACCAGCGCCAGTACGATCTTGAAATTCCTCCGCAGCTTCCGGAGGGGCAGCAAGATCGCAGCCCCTGCAACAAACCCGAAATACGCCCCCCGCGAGTAGGTGAGGACCAGGCCGCCCAGGCAGCCCATTACCAATGCCCAGCGAAAGAACTTTTGTTTACGGCTACCACCAGGTTCCAGGAGAAATGCGAGCGCCAATACGGTGGCTATGGCGTAGACGCCACCGGCGGTATTGTGCGCCCTAAACCATCCAACAAACATGGCGTCTTCGCCTAGGGCCGGATCGCCGTAAACCGGTACAAAGCGTCCGATGAGTCCCGAGAAGGGAAGATCAAGGCTTTGGGCAGCTCCCGCGAAGGCAGTGAAGGCGAGAATCGTCAGGAAAATCATCCAGAAGGCGCGGCATTCGCGGACCTTGAGTGGCCAGCCCAGAAAGAAGATGAAGGCGCTGTAGCTGATGAGCATGGCGCCGTCGTTCCGCAAGAAGTCATATGAAACCAGGTTATTGAAATCGCCGGTCGACCAACAGTAACTGGCGAGCCAGTATGCCAGACACAGCACCACGGCCCATTCCACTTTCCTAAAGCCTACACCCTTGGTGAGCCGGGTCGATGTCCCGCGAAGGGCCACCACACCGATGGCAATGATAGAGGGGATGGGGGTAGTGTTGACAAGGAGTCCCGCCATTACGATCAAGGCGACGAGAAGATCGATCGGGTTCAAATTCCAGCCACCTCAGCCGTTTCAGGCTGTCCTCCGCAGACCATTCTGAAGAGGACGAAAGCGCCGCACCCCGGACGGGGGAACCACCCCCGGCCGCACCAGAAATCAATTATGCAACAGATCACGAAAGACCTGGCAATGGCGCCGCGCGCATTCATCCCAGGAGAATTGCTTCACGCGCTCTCTTCCCTTGCGGCGGAGTTCTTCCCGGCGCTCCGAAGACTGCAACACCCGTTGCATTGCGTTCGCTAACTCATCCGCCTTCCAAGGATCGAAGAACTCGGCCGCATCCCCGGCGACTTCAGGCATGGACGCCCCCCGTGAGCATACCACGGGAGTGCCGCAGGCCATGGCTTCCAAGATGGGAAGGCCGAATCCTTCATACAAGGAGGGGAATACAAACAGGTCGGCCTGGCGGTATAGCCGCAGGACTTCGCGCCGGCTGGTGTATCCTCGAACTTCGATGTCATTCCGGAAGGGGCTAGCCGCGATAGAATCTTGAATAGCTTGCCAACCCCATCCGCTCTGGCCCACAAGAACAAGCCGATGTTCGATGCATCCCCTGGCCCGTAGTGCCGTGAATGCCCGGATCAGGGTTGTCACGTTCTTTCGGATCTCGAGCGTCCCTACGAAAAGCAGGTAAGGTTCGACTTGCTCCCTCGGTTCATCCGGCAGGTCTTCTGCCGCCAGATGAATGACGCTGATGCGGTGTGGATCGATCCGGAAGCGCTGCAAGATCTCGTCGCGAATAAAATGGGAGTCGACGATCAGCCGCGCGCTGCGTTCGATGGCCAAACGCGCCCATGCCCTTTTCCAGACACGGCTCGACAGCGGTAGAAATGCCGGTGACGATGCATAAAAGGAAAGGTCGTGAATAGTATTCACCAGCGGGCTCGGGCTGAAGGCAGGACGGCTATAGTCGGGACAGTGCAGGACCTCAACGCCGGCACGGGCCGCCAGGCGCGGGAGCACGAACTGTTGCCAGGCAGCCCGGTGCATTCCACTGTGAGCGCCCCGGGCGCCCGCGATCTGAATATTCTCGCCACGCGGAATCGACTTGACCGACGGGTCCGCACCGATCAAGACCCATTCGATGTCCCCGCCAACGCGAGCCAGTGCTTGCACCAGCGAGAGGGTGTAATAACCGACGCCGGTCAAACGGCCCGAAATCACGGCTGCATTGATGCCCACTCGCATTGTATCCATTCGCGGCTGCTACGGGCTGGGTTTGGCGAAAGCTGTGTCTGGTCTTTCTATCCTTTACGAGCGACGAGCAGCACGTACGTGCACACATTCTTCGCGGAGCATTGCTGTGTCCACATTTGTGAGATGTTCGAGCACGGCCCGCGATGTGATCAGGTCAACTGTGCTGTCTCCAAAGGGCATGCCGTCACCCGTGTTGGCTACAGCTCTTGCATCCAGCCCGAAGTTGCTTGCTATTGCTTCGTACGAGATATCCAGCCCTACGATTCTGGCGTGGAGCGCGTGGTCCTTGCGATGAACGAAGGGACATTGCTTTCCGCTTCCCACATCGACGATGGTCTGGCCGGGCCTGGAATTCATCAGACGCGCCACGCAGTCTTCATAGAGCTCGTATATATTCGGACCCACCTCGGGTAAGTAGCGGCCGATCTTAACGGAAATCCTTCGATTGATTGAAAAGAAGGCGCGAATGAAGCGCGTGATTGTTCGTCGGAAAAACATTGTCCC
>JASHPE010000084.1 GCA_030038235.1 Terriglobia bacterium | reverse complement strand
TCAGCAGTGTCAGCTTCTCTTTGTGATCGCCCGCGTACCGGATGGTAACCGAGACCTCGTCCGCCGACTCAATAACCTCGTAGACTGGTCTGGCGCCGCCTCTAACAATGTGAATCTTATCGTCCACGGATTCCGCCCTTCTACTTGCGGTGTCGTTCATATGATTCCTCATCAAAGGTCATTTTACCAAGGCGGGCCGTCGGCTGTCGAACCTGCGACAAGATGGTCATCATTAAAGTTGTGGAAAACTCCTGGCATAAAATCGTTCGCTACCGCAGAATTTGGGCTAAGTCCTTGCGCACGAGTCAGAGCTGCGGCAAACTCCGCCGCTTCCCTCGACATTGCGCCTCGACTCCAGTAGCATGTTGAGCCGTTCAATTGTGGGAGGGCCGATGTCATCACGCTTCGCAGGAACGTTCAACTTCGCTCGCCGGATTGCGCTCGCTGTGGTTCTGCTCGGTACTTTGACCGCGATTGCCGCCGCAGCCGAGGGCTCCTTCACGCTGGAGCAGGTCATGAGTTCGCCTTTTCCCAGCGAACTCGTGGCCGGGCCGGCGGGCGGCCGCGTCGCTTGGCTGTTCAACGCTGGCGGAGCGCGCAACATCTGGATCGCGGAGCCCGCAGAGGGCGGACGCTACCGCTCGCGGCAGGTCACCAACTACACCGAAGACGACGGTCAGGACATTGGCCAGCTTGTGTGGACGCCCGACGGCCGCGCGATCATCTATGTCCGAGGCGGCGACTTGGAAAACGGCGGGACGGACCCCAACCCTGCCAGTGATCCTGCCGGAGTGGAGCAGGACGTGTGGATCGTCACGCTCGATGGGAGCGCGTTGCGCAAGCTCGGCGAGGGCCATTCGCCCGCGGTCTCCCCGCACAGCGACGCTGTAGCCTATATCGACAAGGACCAGGTCTGGTGGGTGAAACTCGATGCCGGCGCCAAGCCCGAGCAGCTTATCCACGACAAGGGTGAGAGCGGCGACCTGCACTGGTCCCCCGACGGCTCACGCGTGGCCTTCGTCAGCCGCCGCCAGGATCATGCCTTCGTCGTCGTGTACGACGTCGCCGCCAAACACCTGACCTACCTCGATCCCAGTGTGGATCGCGACATCAGCTACACGTGGTCTCCGGACGGCAAGAGCATCGCCTTCATTCGCATCCCGTGGTCGCACGATCAGCTCATTTTTCAGCCGCACCGCGAGGGACTTCCGTGGTCGATCCGCGTAGCCGATGGAGCCACCGGCAGGGGTCATGAAGTGTGGCGTGCCGACGCTGGTCCGGGCAGCGAGTTTCATGGCATCGAAGCCGACAGCCAGATCTTCTGGACTGCTGGCGATACGCTCGTGTTCCCCTGGGAAAAAACCGGTTGGCTGCGACTCTACTCCGTGCCGTCGGCCGGCGGCGCCACGCGTCTGCTGACTCCCGGCGACGATTTCGAAGTGGAGGACGTCACACTCAGTCCCGACAAGCACGAGTTGGTGTTCAACTCGAACCAGGGTGACATCGACCGGCGCCATCTTTGGAAGGAAGCCATCGACGCCGGCCGTCCCACGGAACTCACTCCCGGCGATGGAATCGCGTGGTCGCCCGTCGTCGCAAGCGACAACGCCACCATCGCGATGCTTCGTTCGGACGCGCACAATCCCGCGCGCCCCGCTGTGCTGAGCGCATCGGGTAGTCCCACGGACCTCGCGCCGGAATCGATGCCGCCCGACTTCCCTGCCGCCCAGCTCGTCACGCCTCAGCAAGTGATCATCTCCGCGGCCGACGGATTGCGCATCCACGGCCAACTCTTTCTCCCGAAGGATGACGCGTCCGGCGGGCGGCACCCCGCCGTCATCTTCTTTCATGGCGGATCGCGCCGCCAAATGCTGCTCGGCTGGCACTACATGGACTACTACCACAACGCCTACGCGCTCAATCAGTACCTCGCCAGCCGCGGCTACGTGATCCTTTCCGTCAACTATCGTAGTGGAATAGGCTACGGGCTCGATTTCCGCGAGGCGCTGAATTACGGCGCCGCCGGGGCCAGCGAGTTCAACGACGTTCAGGGCGCGGGCGTGTACCTGCGCAGCCGCCCGGATGTTGACCCGTCGCGCATCGCCTTGTGGGGCGGATCGTACGGCGGGTATCTGACGGCGCTGGGCCTGGCGCGCGCGTCGGACCTGTTTGCCTGCGGCGTGGACTTCCACGGCGTACACGACTGGAACCTGGAGATGAACCACTTTCAGCCGTCCTATGACCCCGAATCGCGTCCGGATGCGGCCCGGCTCGCGTGGGAATCGTCGCCGCTCGCCGCGGTCAAAACGTGGCGATCGCCGGTGCTGTTGATCCAGGGCGACGACGACCGCAACGTTCCCTTCACCGAAATGATCCACATGGTCGAAGCGCTGCGCAAGCAGGGTGTGGATTTCCAGCAACTCGTCTTTCCCGACGAGATTCATGGCTTCCTGATGCACCGCACGTGGCTGGCCGCCTATCACGGGGCTTCCGACTATCTCGATCAGCATTTGAAGAAGTGACAGGTTCCGCTTTTGAATACTTCCGCCCCTGACTCTGCCCGGCCGGACGCGTCAGAACCAACACGCGTACTGCTGCGCCGTCTCGGCCTCTTCGACGCCACCATGCTCGTGATGGGTGGGATTGTCGGCTCGGGAATCTTCATCAATCCCTACGTCGTGGCGCGCCAGGTCCATACCCCGTTCCTGATCCTGGGCGCATGGGCTGCTGGTGGCGTGATTGCGCTGGGCGGCGCGTTCATCTACGCGGAACTGGCGGTGCTGCGACCCGAGGTTGGCGGTCAATACGCCTATTTGCGCGAGGCGTATCATCCCGGGATTGCCTTCGTTTATGGCTGGGCGCTGCTGCTGGTCACACAAACCGGCGGCATGGCGGCGGTCGCCGTGACCTTCGCGCGCTACTTTGTGGAACTGACCGGCATCGCGCTGCGCGACGGCGTGGTGGCCACGCTAGCCCTGGCCGTGCTCACCGCGATTAACTGTCTGGGCGTGAAGCCGGGCGCGCGCGTGCAGAGCGTGCTGATGGTTTTGAAGATCGTCACGATTGCCGTGCTGGTGCTCTGCGGCTGGCTTCTATTTCGCGGCCCGCAGGTTCACCCTCGTCCCGCGCTCGACCGGCCCGTTTCGCTCGATCTCCTCACGGCCATAGGCGCTGCCATGACGCCGGTGCTTTTCGCCTATGGCGGCTGGCAGACGTCTTGTTTCGTCGCTGGCGAAGTAATCAAGCCTCAGCGCAACCTGCCGCGCGCGCTGGTTGCCGGAGTCCTCGGCGTGATTGCCTTGTATCTGGCCGTTAATTGGATTTGCGTCCGCGACCTTGGAGCCGGTGGGCTCGCCTCCACTACTACGCCCGCTTCCGCCGTGATGCGTCTCGCGCTCGGCGAGCGCGGCGCAGCGCTGATCGCCCTCGGCATTGCGATATCGACCCTCGGATTCCTTAGCCAATCGATCCTGACCGCGCCGCGAGTCTACTTCGCGATGGCCAAAGACGGCCTGTTTTTCAAGGAAGTCGCGTGGCTACATCCGCGCACGCACGTGCCGGTGGTTGCCATCGTCTTGCAAGGCGTCTGGACTACGGTTATCGCGCTTTCCGGCCGCTACGAGCAGATCCTAAACTACGTGGTCTCGACGGATTTCATTTTCTTCGGACTCACCGCCACCTGCCTTTTTGTGTTTCGCAGGCGCGAGCGCCAGCAAGCCACACCTGCGCCGCGCCACGCGCGCATGCCCGGGCATCCTGTGACCACAGCGCTGTTTGTGGCGGCATGCTGGCTCGTCGTGATCGCCACGGCGTATAAGTATCCCGCCAACAGTGCCGTGGGATGGACGATTGTCCTGGCAGGCATTCCGGTTTATTTTTTATGGGGCCGCCGTAAGCATTCGTAGGAGCAGCCTCCTTTGGCCGCCCCGAGGCAGGCACGAGGCCAGCAAGAAAAGAGGGATCATATGCTGAAAACCGACGACGCAGCCCAAATAAGCCGCAGCCGCGCGCGGTCGCCTTACATGGAGTGGGCCAAGGCTCATCCGAGTGTAGCCTACAACCTGGCGGCGAGCGGCATGCCATCGTACACGCTGGCGGACTTCGTCGCTGCCGGTTGGGTGCGTCTCGCCGACCTCGAGCTGACGGGCCCCGCCGGCTACGGATACCCGCCCTTGCAGCAAGCCATCGCCGACAAGGCCGGCGTATCGCCGGACTGCGTGGTGGCGATCTCCGGCGGCTGCTCCATGGCGAATCAACTCGCCATGGCCGCCGCTTTCGACCCCGGCGACGAGGTCCTGATCGAGCAGCCGACCTACGAGCTGCTGGTGACCACGGCGCAATATCTTGGGGCGCGCGTGCGCCGGTTCACGCGTAGATTCGAAGATGGGTTCCGCCTTGACCCGCACGAGGTCGCCCAGGCGATCACCGCCCAGACGCGGCTGATCGTCGTGACCAACCTCCACAATCCCAGCAGCGCTCTTACCGATGACGCCACTCTCGGCACTGTCGGCGAAATCGCACTGAGCGTGGGCGCGCGAGTCCTGGTGGACGAGATCTATCTGGAGACTCAATACACGAACCCGTGGCGCTCGTCCATCCACCTCGGCGATCACTTCATCGTCACCAGCAGTTTGACGAAGGCTTACGGCCTGAGCGGACTGCGCTGCGGTTGGGCCCTGGCCTCGCCCGAGCTAGCGCGCGCCATGTGGCACATCAACGATCTGCACGGCGTCAACGCCGCGTATCCGGCCGAGTTGCTCAGCGTGATCGCCATGCGTCACCTCCAAGAAATCGGGGCGCCCTACCGAAAGCGGCTCGACGCGAACCGGCAGATCGTCAATCGCTGGCTCGATGAGCGGCCTGAGATGCGCGTCGCACGTCCGGCGCTCGGCACCACCGTCTTTCCCAAGCTCTGGGGCGACAACTCCGAGAGCTTCTGCCGCCTCTTGCGCGAACGGTACGAGGTCAACGTAGTCCCCGGCACCTTCTTCGAAGCGCCGGCGCACTTCCGGATGTTCCTCGGCGCCGACACACCAACCTTCACCGAAGCGCTCGCGCGTATAGGAATGACGCTGGAGCTAGGGGTCAGGGGCTAGTCCAGGAGTCGGGGATCAGAAGTCCAGGTCAGAGGCCGAGCATCAGACGTGCGTTGCCCGGCGGTAAGCGTACGAGCACACCCCTGTGGCTGACGTCCTGACCCCTAAGCCCCCAGCCCCTGATCCTTGGCCCCTGAAGACGATGCGCCGGTCAATCACGGCTGTTGCGATCGCACGCGAATCCTTATAAGTGCCTGGGACAGAGCTCATCAGCAACCCAAGAACGACTGGCCCTTGAATGGCCTCCGAAATTATCCGCGAGCAGGATACCCTGGGCAGAGCAACGCGGAGGCTGGTGACAGCGGTCCTGTCGACAGGGCGGTTTTGGGCCCTGGCCCGAGCTCGTCTTGTGCGCGAGCGGCCAGCGGCGCGAGGACGGAAACTGGGCTTAACGCGACTACGGCGACTGCACACCGACGGCCCGGCTTCGCTTTACTTCTCGCTCGCCAGTTTAAGACGCCGCAGCTCTCTCAAAGGCCCCTGACGACGCCAGATTTTGGCCTCGGGATAACCACGGCATGCGTATTCCAGTCCCGTCCGATCTTTCAGTCGTTCAGGATGACGCCAGCTCCGGCACTTCGAACGGCGTCCGATAGCCGCGGTCGCCGTCGCGCAACAAGCGATTCGCCTCGCTGTCCTCGGTGACCTGCTGAGTCTCGGGATCGAATCGTAGGGTGCGGTCCAGGCGATACGAGACGTTTGCGAGGTGGACCAGGGAGGCAGAGATGTGTCCCGCCTCGATCGGCGCATTCAAGTCTTCCTTCTTCCGGCTGCGCACGCAATCAATGAAGTTCGCGAAGTGGTCGCCGCCCCCGTGACCGTGGGGACCGGACTTCTCGTCTTTGCCAAGCCAAGTCTCGTAGCTCGATGCGTCCTCATCTCCCGTAGCGAGGTAGCCGTTCGAGCCATAAAAGACGTTGCCGATCGTGTTGTGGTGACCGAAGATTCGATGCTTGCCGGCTACCAAGTCTCCGCGTCCGATGTCTGCCTCGTTGTTGGTAATCCAGTGGCGAACCTCGAACTCCATCGCCTTGCGCTTGCCGTCCGGCAAATCGAACTCAAAAGCACAATTGAGCGTGTTCGGTGTCTGCTGGTCATCGTCAAACATGAAGTGGCCGCCCACGGCCGAGATGCGATTCGGAAACTTGACACCGAGTCCCCAGCGAGCGACATCCACCTGGTGAATGCCTTGATTACCTAAGTCGCCGTTGCCCGTATCCCAGACCCAGTGCCAGTTGTAATGAAAGCGATTGCGCGTGAACGGCTTCAACGGAGCGGGACCCGTCCAGAGGTCATAGTGGACGCCCGCTGGAGCGGGTTCCTCAAGCGCGCGTCCGATCGTGTCGCGCCACTTGAAGCACAATCCCCGAGCGAGATAGACTTCGCCGATCGTGCCCTCGTGAAGCCCTTTGACAGCCTCCTGGATGGCGGGCGCGGAGCGAATCTGGGTGCCGTGCTGGACGATGCGCTGATATTTCTCCGCAGCACGGACCAACTGCCGTCCTTCCCAGAGGTTATGTGAGCAGGGCTTTTCTACATACACGTCTTTGCCGGCCTGGCAAGCCCAAATTGCCATCAGGGAGTGCCAGTGATTCGGTGTGGCAATCGAGATGGCGTCGATTGACTTGTCCTCAAGCAGTTTGCGGACATCGACAAAGCTCTCTGGTTTGCCGGTGACTTCTCCCAGGCGTTTCCGCAATACGTTTTCGTCCACATCACAAAGCGCCGCAATCTCGACGTTAGAAACGTGAGAAAAGGCCGAGAGGTGATCTTTCCCGCGACTGTGCAGCCCGCACACTGCCACGCGCACTCGATCGTTCGCGCCAAAGACCCGCTCCGGACGGGCCAGAAAGGTGATTCCGCTTAGGGTGCTGAGACCCGCTGTGGTTTTCGCCGCACTCTTGAGAAAGTCCCGCCGGGTAGGATCGGATTCCATTTTTGCGTACCTCTATTCCCCTGCTGCGTAACGGCGGTAAGCGTCAGCCACGCCGGCCCGCCGGAAGTCGCCATGATGAATGAAGACACGGTACCGGAGCGTGAGAGATCCACCCCCAGGAATCACGTAGCTTCCGTCCTGATGCCGGTCATGAGTGAACTCCTTCACGCCGAAGGGATTCGCTGCCAGCAGACCATAATGACGGGCGTGCCAGTAAGTCGGATGGCGCAGGTTCTTGGGAGAGTCGAAAATCGCAATGCCCAAGTCTTCGCCAGACACGGTCCCATCGAAGTCCACCCAGTCCGCGCGCTTGCCCCAAATCGCTTTCTCGCCAACTGCACCCTGAGAATTCACCATGCGGCCTGGAGGCGAATCGAGGGCCTTCACCACGCGAATCGCAAACGTTCCTTCCTTGGTGTCACCGATCTTCACCGGCCCATGGTTGGCGCTGATGGTGAACTCGCAATCGATAATCCTCGAGTGCTCATCGCCCTCGAAAGTGTAGGCCTGGGTCTCAGCGGCGATCACCTGCCCGTTCGCTGCTACAAGATCGAATTCCGCTCGCAATACACCGGACCGAGACCCGCCACCCATTTCGTCGAGCTTGCGGAATATGGTGCCCCCGAAGGTCGCTCGAGAGTGACGGCTCCATCGCGGAAACGCCGCCTCTCCCCAGAAGTCGTAGCCATTAATGTCGCCGTGAGCGAAGTACATGGCGCGCTGGTGTGGCTCATCGCGGTCCTCGCCGGGGATGGTCGGGTCCATGGGGAAGCCGCGCGTGACGACGGTTCCCCGGGCGCTGCGTAGTGGTGAGAGATAGGGCTTCGCGATGGCAGCGTCAAAATAAAACGACGTGAACGGACGCGCGCCAACCCTGACGTCGATTCGATCTTCGTGGCGGCTGAGTTCCACCTGCTGTTGGGCTCGGGTTACGGTCAGGCAGGGCGCGATCATTCCAAGTAGAATCAGGCCATAGATCCGCGCAGTCATCTATTGGCCTCGAAAGAACTGGACATGCGTCTCAGCGACGAAGGTGACGAGTCTTGTCCCGGCTTGCCGGGGCTGTGAAATGAACTCCTTAGGAGTGCACCGCTGACGAGGTAGGCCACGTCAGCCGAGGTCAAGGGCGGCACCACGAAGTCGTACGCTCCGCTTTCCATGACATCGAGATATAGCTTGATGTCGACGAGGCGCGATACCACGATTACCGGTGGGCTTGGCGCCACCGCCCGCGTAACCTCGATCACGTCGGCCCAACTGCCGTCAGGGAGGGAGGTGTCAGTGAGCACGAGCGCCGGCCGGGGCGGATTTTGAAGCGCAGCACGCGAGGCAGAGTAGTTGCGAACCCGCCGCGTGGTCATCCCCAGATCGAGCAGGATCCGTTGCAAACCTTGGAGCGGCTTCTCCTCGTGACACACCAACAAGGCCCACAACCCGCCCGCTACTGGGATCGGTCGTAGATTCGCATCGTAGAATTCGTTCGCGTTATCCATGCCTCACACCCACGTCCTGGCTGTTGCACGACCTAGCGCGCCAGCAGAGGCGCGGCAAATCGGGCCGGAACGCCAAAATTCGATCCTCCGAAGCCCTCAATCACGGCGTGGTTCACTCCGATGACCTTGCCCTCGTCATTGAACACCGGTCCCCCTGACCCACCCGCAGCGGTCTGGGCGTCATACACGATTTGGTCGGGCAGCACATCGCCCAGATGTCCTTGAGTGATCAGAGGACGGATCAGGTTCTTCTCAGCCAGGCGGTCGAGAATCCGTCGGGAGTCGCCACGACTCTCGGCGACGATGCTCTGAAGCGTAGAATCATCGACGCGCGCCAAAACCGCATCGAGGCCCGTCGCATAGCCCATGAGCACTATGGACTCGCCTCGCACCGACGCTTGCCCGCTTCCGTCCAGGGCCACAACTTTCCGCTTGAGAGCGTCCACCTGGCCGCGCACCACGGCAAGGTCGGCCGCGGGAGCGACGTGGACCAAGCTTAATGGGTACGCTCGCGGCGTACCGGGGAAGTAGGCTCTCATGTCGGCGACGGCCGGCTGCACGCCTTGTTTCGTTAGACTCGTGATCTCGTCGCTATGCCACCAGGGCTCGACGACGTGGCGATTGGTCAGGATGCGGCCGTCTTTGCCGACCAGGAACCCCGCGCCGAGGACATTTATATGGAATTCGGGGCCTGTACCTTCCACGGTCAGCCGGAGATTTTCCGCCTCCTCTGGAGCAGGGTCGCCTTCCAAGGAGGTGGCGTAGCGCAGAGGTCGCCCGGCAGGATCGCGAAAAACGACGGCCACATAGATGAGACACACGCTGGGCGCATAGTCTTTGATGATGTTTTCGGCCAGCGACGACTCGTCTTCGAGCCTCTGGAGACGGGCTTCGGTCTGTGCGAGTTCACTTCGGAGGTCGCCGGCCGAGTCGGCTGGGGCCTGGGACAAACCCGCCCGGAGCTGCTCGGAACGCCGCACCAGTTGCTGTTTCTGCTCAGCCGTCGAAACGCTTGAGGCTTTCATCTGCTCGTTAAGCTTGCGCGCTCGCTCGATCAAATTCTGCTGACTGGCGAGCGTGCGGTTCAGGGTCGCCACGGCCGCGTAAGTGCGCTGCATGTCGCCAGAGGCGCGGCGGGAGAACAGGTAATAGATGCCGCCCATCGCAGCCAGCGCCAGAGCAACCACCACTAGGCAGGTCTTCAGAACGCGTCTCAGTCCTAAGGCGTCACGGCTTATCTTCTCGGTGGCAACGATGGCCGCACGCGACACTTCCTGATTCTGCTCGACGAGCCGCAATCTTTCACGCAACTCGTCTTCAACTCGCTTGAGGCGCAATTGCAGGCGGACCCGAGCCTGAAGCTCAAAAGGCTCAAATGGACGGCTGAGGACATCGTCGGCTCCGAGATCAAGGGCGCGCACCCGGTCCGCGGCGGCACCAGAGACCAGCAGAATGGCCCTGACCATCTCGGTCGACGACGCACTCTTGATCTCGGCCAGCAAGTCGGCGCAATCGAACCCCGCGAGCCTCTCGTCAAGCACAAGCACGTCGGGCCTGGTCTCTCGCCTCAGGCGCAAACCGTCATAGCAGGAACCGGTGCTGGTCACTTCGTATCCCGCCTCCAGCATCTGTTCTTCGAGTACCTGGCGGGACGACAGCTCGCCCTCCAGCAACAGAATCTTGTCGCGCAACGGAATCGTTTCGTCCTGAGAGTCCGCGCCGGGCACGTGGCCTCTTTCCTGCCTCAAGGGTGGCTTGGAGTTAATTGATCCCTCCTGACCGCTCAGACTGTTGGGGGTCATTTCCTGCTTCCTTCCGTTCGGCCGGTCAGTTCTATGCGGCTCCGTCCATGGATGCTTCGCTGTCGACGCTTCGAGTTCTCACGACGTACGCGGGAGGCACCGGCCGCCGAGTCCGGGATGAGGAGTGGGACAATCGCGCCGTAACGAGAGTTAACTCCGGCACGTTGCCTTTGATTTGCCGCGTCGTGTAAATCGGCTTTCGCTGCGACTCGTAGTAAGTGCGCGACTGGATCTCGGAAACCAGCCCCAGAAAGAGGATTTGAATTCCCGCCAGCGTGGACAAAGTGGCGCCCAATAAGAACGGCCCGTTTTGGAGCATGGACTCATGGAACAGCAGGCCTTTGAGAACGACGACAGATCCCATAAGCATGCCGGCGCCCGTCAGGAGCAGCGCGAAGAAGCCTAGGAAATGCAGGGGCCGCGTCGAATAGTCGAGCAGAAACTTGGTGCTCAGCAAGTCGAGAAAGACGCGGAAGGCTCTCGAGATGCCGTAGTTCGACTTCCCGCTCGCGCGGGGTGGGTTGGTGATGGGAATCTCGGCAATGCGGGCGCCTGCGCCGGCGGCCAACGCCGGGATGAAGCGATGAAGATCGCCATAGAGTTGAATGCTCTGAATGATTTCACGCCGGTAGGCCTTGAACGTGGTGCCGAAGTCGTGGAGCGGCACGCGCGCCAGCTTGGACATGGCCCAATTCGCGATCTTGCTGGGCAAGCGTCGGCTGAGCCAATTGTCCCGCCGCTCGGCCCGCCAGCCGCTGACCACGTCGTATCCCTCTTCCAGCTTGGAGACAAACGCCGGAATCTGCTCGGGCTCGTGCTGCAGGTCGCCGTCCATGGAGATGACAATGTCCCCCTCTGCGGCATCGAAGCCGGCCTTGAGAGCCGGCGTCTGGCCGAAGTTGCGACGCAACGTGATGACCTTCACTCGGGAGTCCGATTGGTAAATCTGCTCGAGAAGCTGCGCCGTGCCATCGCGGCTGCCGTCGTCCACGAAGATGATCTCGTAGCGGCCGTCGAGAGTACTCATCACCCGGCCCAGCCGCATGTACAAGGGCGCGAGGTTGGCCTCCTCGTTATAAAGCGGCACTACGATCGAGAATCGAATCCTCTTCTGCGGGTTCATGACTATCCTCCACCGTAACCACGACGATTTGCAGTTCTGGGACTCTCGGCGGCAAGGCCGACCCGAAGGTCGGAACGACCGCACTCACGCAGCCACCGCCTCGGGCTGGGTTAGCCCGGCCAGTACCCTGTAATTCACCAACCGAATCCCTGCATCCGCCACAAGTCTCTTGTTGATCGGCGAGCAGAGCGCGAACACTTCAACCTCTCTCTCGGCCAACAATCGAGTGCCGGTCTTCGCCAGCTCGGCGTCCGGGTACCCAGGGTGACACATCAGTTCGCTTGTGCCCTCCGGCAGCCGAACTAACAGCTCGTGGACAAACTGTGAATTGAGGAAACCCGTGTAGCTCAGTCCGTAGAAGTCCGCCGGGTAAGCCAAACCGGCCACGTCCAACTTTTGCCGGAACCGCCGCGCGAACATGGAAACTTCACGCCCGACGAGGTACTGCTTGAGGATCGAGGCACCACGCCGGATTGCGTCAAACGCCGGCACCCATCCGGGAGATCCCTCCAGTGGGCACCGGACACTGGGGATGGCAAACTCCTGTGCCAGGCGAATGACGACATTGTCGATACCCGGCAGAACGTGGACGTGCTTGTGCCCATCGAGGTGCGTGAGCGAAATCCCCGCCCGCGCCGCTCTTGAAATCTGGGCTCGCAGTTCGGTCGCGACATCATTGAGATCGATGCGGCCCCGCAGCAGGGCTCGCAGCAACGGCCCCGGCTTCAAGTGAAACAGCCCTCGGTCATCGACGAGGGTCGGAATCCTGGACGCCGGCACGACAGGGCGGCCCTCGCTCAAATTCAAGTGAACTCCCACGCCAAGCGCCGGGGCCCTGCGGCTGCCCGCAACCGCAAGCTCAAACGCAGCCCCGTTGGCCATCAGGGTGGCGCTCGTAACTACGCCGTGCCAGTGCGCATCGAGAATCCCCTCGGTCACTCCCGCGGTCAGCCCGAAATCATCCGCATTAACTATGAGCTGCTTCATACTGCACTTCCTCCTTCAACGGGCGCCGCGCTCCCATATAATGCGCGGCCAGCAGCAGCCCGAGACCCGACCAGAAGACGCTCCGGGCCCGCCGGAGCACGGCCAGTGACACACCCTGGCTAAGGCTGTACCCCAAGCTCTTAAGCGTTCCGGCCGCCGCTCCTTCCTCCACACCCAGGCCGAAGGGCACGAAAGCAAAAAGAAACTGCACGAGCCGGTTCGCGACCTCAGCCAGATACGCGGTCAGCAGCGACGCATGCAGCGTGGTGACCTTGAGAATCAGGTAGGCCTCCGCTACGCCCGTGAAGTTCGTCGAAATCTCAAGCGCCAGAATGCCAAGAAAAGCGGCTCGACGCGCCCGGAAGAAGCGGTAGACTTCAGCCTCGACGGCTTTGAGCTGACTTTCGTACGGTTCAAGAAAGCGCTTCACTCGCGACCCCGCCGGCAGACGATCCAGAATGGGCGCAATCAAGCCACCGGCGAGGTGAAAGACGGCGCACGCAATAACCAAAGAAGCCGTCAGGCCAGCGACCACGATCCAGATGCCGAGGTGAATACCCGGCGATATTGCGGCGACCACCACAATGGCGCCGCTCAGCATGAACAGCCCGGCGGCAAGCCCGTAGATCAGGTTCTCGATCAGCACGGACGAAGCACTGGAAGATCCGGACATCCACCTGGAGGCTGCCCACGCCTTGGCGGTTTCGCCGAGCAGCGGGCCTGCGGGCGTGGTGCAGTTCAACGCCTCGCCGGCCAGCCGCAATCCGAAGAGGGTGATCAATCCCGGCCGCGCGGCTCCCGGTGCGATCGAGGCTTGCCACGCGGCTGTCCTCAAAGCATGCCGCAGCCCGGAGAGAAGAATCAGCAGAAGGAAGCCGGTTCCCAGAGCCCGAGCGCCGTCAAGGATCGTGCCCACACCTGCAGATCGCAGCGCGTACAAAAACAGGGCAAGGCCCACGATCGCGGCCAACGGACGGAGTTGGAGGAGCCTCTGTTTCACTGGGGCCTCGTCAGCTCAGCAAACTGTTCATCGCGATAGACGCGCACCGCGGGAGCTCCGCCGATCTCGATGGTGTGAATCGGGACCTGATAAGACTCGACCCTCTGGATATACGCGATATTCTCGAAGTACTTCCTGCCGTCCTGAATAACGACATAGGAGCTGGGCGGCGCTGCCATTCTCTGCGCCTGGTCGGAAGTATCGAAATAATGCAGGTCGCCACGACCAAAGCGGTGGAAGTAGTATTCGAAAACCGGAGCGGTTTCGCCGCCGACGTAGGCCCCTTCCGGCGCTTCTTCGCAGATTTGGGCAATGGCTTCGCGCAGTCCCAAGTCGTTCATTTCATCGTGGGGGAAATAGTAAGCCGCACGGCCGAGCCCGAGAGGATTCAAATAGAGCGTGTAATAAGGAGCGGTCCGGGCAGTGACCCAGGCGGGCTCGGCCAGGAAGGTGAGCACCATCACCATGGCCACAACCTGCGCCCAGCGCCGACGCAGCGGCCCTTCGGCCGGGGCCGATATCCAGGAGGCTGCCCAGCTGAACGCCTTGGCCGTGCCCACCGCCGCAATGATGTACACGGCCGGCATCCAGGAGAGCATCCACCTGAGCCACTTGGCGCTGAGCAGCGAGAACGGGACGATCCAACACAGGAACATAACAATCAGAAATAGAGGTCCGGGCTCGCGCCGGCGCTTCCAGATCTCGACTGCTCCGATCAAAAGGGCGCTCAGGAGCAGAAGCGGAGTTTTCAGGAAGAGAAACAGCGCGTAAAAATAGATCGGCATTCCGCCTCTCAGATGAGCCGGATCGTCGTAATAAAAATGGCCCATCATGACGTAACCGTGATGCGTCATCGTGCCTTCGCCGGCGTAGTGGAGCATGTAGCGAAGCGTGTTGGGATTGAGAATTACGGGGTTAAAGATAAGAAAAGCGACCAGGAAGGCTCCGAAGAATAGGGCCGTATCGCGACCGCGACGCGGCGGATACTTCTCGCCCGCGTCCGCCAGAACATATCCCGCCAGCACGTAGAAGACAAAGTTCAGACCGAGGTAGTGCGGGAAGTACTTGGAGGCCAGCATCAAGCCGAAGCTGGCGCCGCTTGCGGCGTAGTACCATTCCGCGTGGCATGCATTGTCCGAGGCAACCACTTTCGCCCGCAAATAAAGGTAATAGCCAAGCCAGGTGAAGAAGACAAGGAGGGTGTCCTCCTTCGCGATGCGATTGTCCATAATCGCAATCATTCCCGTCGACCAGAACAGGGCGCTGAGCAGGGCGATCCCAGGTCCAAAAAACTCCCGAGCCAGGAGGAAAATGACGACAGCGGTTAGAGCGCCGAAAATCGCGTTGGGCAGGCGGACTGCAACCTCCTCCGCCACCTGGCGAGCCCCGCCGTGTTCGCGGTTCCACAGGTCTGTGGCGGCCAGCGAGACGGCGACCATCGACTTCATTAGCATCGGATGCTCGAGGTTGAGAGAAAAATTGCCGCCCAGGTAGGCGCGCGCAGCGTCCACTTTGTGCACCTCATCCTCGTTGAAGCCTTCCCGGTCCAGGCCGCGGATACGCAGCATGAAACCGAGCGCCACGATGAGCAGGACAGCGGCGATTTGCAGCCGTTTACTCATTGCGAACCTTCCTCCGTGTTTTCGCGCGGCCTCGCCGGGACCTGTTCTGCGCGGGCTGCAGAGGTCCTTATCACGGCCCGCGCATCACCGCCCAGCTTTTCCGTACCATCACCGTGGGTGGAGTTGATCACGTAATCCCGATGATCGATAGTGAGGATCTTCTTGCCGTATAGCCGTACGTGGACGGTGGTGTCATCTTCGGCAGGAAGCCAGAAGTCCCCGAGCTTCTGATATTGCCGGACGAAATCGACGCGCGTGATCCAGAATGAGAGGGATTTAGCCGGCTGGCCGGCGATCCGTACGATGGCGTAATCCCGGGCGTCAATCCAGACTCTGCCTTCAAACAGATACTTGTCTCTACGCCTCGGGATCGCTTCCGCAACCAGGCAATGGTGCGGACCCACATCCTGTTCACCGATCAGGCGGAATTCATAATTCACAGGCTTGATCGAGCTGTCGCGATGCGCGTGTCCCGACGAGGTCTCGGATTCGCTCTCGAGCAGGCGCTTGAGGACCATGTCGCGAACCAGCTTGGATCCCTCCTCCGACTCCGTTACAAACGTCTTGTGGTCAGGTGCCTGGTATGCAACGCGGACCGTCTCTTCGGCGTACACCTTGCCCTTGTCGTTGCTCACTATGTACGTTCTCGTCGCCGAATACTGCTGCAGGCCAAGATCGCGAGTGCGATTATGTTCGAGCAGTTTTGCGAAGAGTTCGTCGCCGGTCACCGGTGGAGAAGTGGCTTCGAGCGGCGACAAGGTCTGGCCAGCCGCGGGCCGTTCCGCCGCGATTGCCCCGGTGGCCAGGCAAACCGCCGCGAGAATCGCTGCACCGGGTTGCCTCCTTCTTTTTCGGAATCTCATCGTCATTCCTTTTTGCCGGGCCTCTCCGAAACGGATCTTGGCAATCGCGGTTCGATCACTTCACGACGTCGATCACGAACCCATCCACGCGATGCTGCATGCCCGCAAAACGCCCGAAGTAAGGCGAAGTTACGTTGTTGTATACCGCGAGCCAGTTGGAGTGATTCGTGAGATTGAGCGAATAAACGCCGAGCCGCAGCTTCCGGTTCTTCAGACCGGGCATGTTCAGCTTAAACTCGCGATAAATCTTCATATCAAGCGAAAAGAAGGTCGGCAAATGCTCCGTGTTTGCGCCCCCCACGTAGTTCTGGAACGTATCGACGTCCGAGTACGGAAGCCCGGAGTGAATGTCGACGACAGGACTCAGGGTTAGACTATAGGGCAAACCGAAGGCGCCCCAACTCACGAAGCGACCGGGCACATTTGAGGCCAGGCTGCTGGTCACATCCGGGCGAACCACAGGTTCCTCAAATGGGACATAGACGTCCGAGAGAGTATTCAAGTCGCCGCGAACCCCGCTGCGAACGTAGGTTGCATTCAGCTCGCTCCGTTCACCAGCCTGGTAGTGGATCGAGGCTTCAAACTGGTGGTAGTGGGATCCTCCGTTTGCGGCCAATCCCATCCAGGCCGCCTGCCCGGCGGCAGCAGGCAGGGGGTCCAGCACATACAGATCCTGAGTCTGGCTGTAAAGATACTTCACTCGCGCGACGACGTTGCGGCGAAGCTCACGCTCAATCTCGAGATTTGTGGTGAAGTTGCGGGGACTCGAATCGGGATTCTGCCTCGTAGGGATGAACTCTTGGCCAGGCGCCGCAGTGAGATATGTGTTCTGATAAGTGACAGGGGGGCCCAGGAGAGCGCCCTCCGGGTCGTAGAGACTCACGACGCGTGTGGGGTTGTCGAGAAAATCCGCCGCCATCAACGGAACGCGATCATAGAAAAGGCCGGCGCCGCCGCGAATAACGGTCTTCCGATCCTCGCCCGGTGCGTACACGAAACCGACTCGAGGTGAGAACGCGGCAGAGCGCCCGATCGACTGCGTCGAGAAGCGCCCGCCCATGTTCAGTCCCAGGTGGTCGTTGACCTTCCAATCGTCCTGGACGAATTCCGCCGCCTCCGTGTCCTGAGCCGCGAGGAGACCGCCGCCCTCAAAGGTAATCTGCTCGGCCAGGGACCCATCCTGCCGGGTGACCTGAATGGGGTGCGATTGGTCCGTGCCACTATACGAACGATGATTGACGTCGACACCGATCCTCAACTGATGCTGGCCGAGCCACCTCTTCAAGGGGAACTGGTAGATTGGCAGGAGTTCAAACTGACGCGCAGACCTGGCCCAGGTATCAAAGAAGTCGCCACCCCAGCCCTCCGGGCCGATCACCATATCTTCCGAGCCCTGGCCGTGCGCATTGCTGTCGAACCACGTGTAGCGCAACACGGTGCTGAGTAGGGCGCCGGTTGCGAACTGATAGGTATCACTGGCCCCGAGGGCCGCACCCCGCTGCCCGTCATCCGACGAAGCCGTCTGCGGCACGAGCGCACTGATGTCCGCAAAGTCATCCCGGTGCGAAAAAGCATTCACATTCACGGAGAGCAGATGCTTTGGGGACAGCACGGCCTGAAACGTAGTGAGAGCGTCGAAGCCCTGACGCTTGATCTCGTTGTCCGGCCAGGCCAGTCCACGCACGGGACGCTTCTCGACGTCGTAGGAAACGTCCTCGCTGAAGTTCAGCTTGTTTTTTATCAGCGGGCCCCCGAAATACAGTCGTGGCGTCGAGTCGGCAATGCCCACAAGGTGACCGTTCTTCCCCCGGAATCCCGGGACAAAGTCCATGATTCCCCAGTGCCAATTGCCTGCGGGCGGCTGGGTTTCGATCGTGGTCAGTCCCCCGGAGAAACCACCGTATTGGGCGTTGTAGGGCTCGTCGTCGACGGTCAGGCTGTGAACGGCGTCAAGGGGGATAGGGATGGAGAAGCTGCCCGTCACAGGATCTACACTCTGAACGGAGTCCACCAGCAGCATCCCCTGGCTCTCGGGGGCGCCCTTAAAGTTGAGCTTGCCATCGCCCGTCCGCACCACACTTGGCACGAGAGGTATGGCCGATTTGAACTTTTGTTCAGCCAGCGGCAAGACCGTGAATTGGCGGGCGCTGATCGTCGAGGTTGGGTTTCCGCCGCTCTGGGTGGCAACATCTTCCGGCTTTTCGTGTACCTCGACCTGCTGGACCACTCTTGCCAGCTCCAGTCGGATGTCTTTCACTTCATTTTCCCCAGCGTTCAGCCTGACGGCTTCGGAGAATGGGTTGAATCCTTCGACGGCCACGGCGAGAGTGTAGCTGCCCGGCGCCGCGTTGGGAAACTGGTAGTGGCCCTCAGAGTCGGTGGATGCTGAGAGGGATCCGCTCCCCGCAGCGCCGCCTCTTAGCGCGACCGTGACACCCGGCACGGCCTCTGATCCTCGCGGGCCGATCGTTGTTACCGCCCCTGCCATCGAAGCAACTGTCTCCGCGCTCGATGACAAGCTTTGCGCACATGCCGGACCGTTATTGGCGATCAGAGTTACGACAGCCCACATCGCGCTCAGCCACAACCCGGCTTCAACGCCACTCTGGCGAGGACGCCATGAACGGCGGCTACTCATGGCGTCGCCCGGTTGGCGGCTTGCCCTTCCCAGCGCTCTCGAATTGGTGCTCTTGCTCATCTTTGTTCACTTGCTGTGCTGGACAGTGGGTTTTCAGATGAACCCACGGTGTGCGAGACCCGTGATCTTGGTTGCGGCGAATCAGGCCCGAGCCAGATTCGCTAAGACTGGACTCTGCTGAGTTCTTCTCACGTGCAGCGAAAGCTGCCGTCGTGCGCGATACACCTGGGATTTCACAGTGCCTTCTGATAGACCTAACACCCGGGCAGCCTCCTTGCCCGTCATTCCGTAGAGATCGCGAAGAGAAAGAGCGTGCCGCTGAGGCGGGCTGAGCCTTCTTAGGCCTTGATTGAGGATCCGGCGTTGCTCCGTTCGCACGACGACTTCCTCCGGATTGGGACGTCCGTCGACCAGCAGGTCGGAGAGCCGCGCGCCGCCCCGTTGCTGGATGGGCTCGTCGATCGGCTCCAGTTCGTGGGCGCGCAGGCTTCGCAGCCGCATCAGGGCCGCGTTCACTACAATGCGGGTGAGCCAGGTAGACACCTGAGCCCGGCCCTCGAAGCGATGGAAATTGCGTATAGCGGACAAGAGCCCCTCTTGGACCGCGTCTTCGGCGTCTTCGACGTTGCCGAGCAACCGCAAAGCGGCAGAAAAGAGGCGTTGCCGATGCGACTGAATGACGTCGGTCAAGCGGTCGCGGTCGACGCTGACTCTGAGACGAGGTGAGGAGACTCGATCTCCACTCGTGCTTTGATCCAAACGGCTCTCCAAGGCGTCCTCCTTTAGCTTTCTTGCCCGGCGCGTGACCTACCCTGAGCCCAGCGCGCCAGCGGTTGTGTCGAAGTCAGAATCGTGGCTTGCTGCAGCGCAGGGGACAGCTCGGGCTGCTGTGCCATTGTCCCGTCCGCAGCCTTGCTTGCGATGCGCCACACGGCGGCTACCCCATGGCTAAGCGCCGCCAGGACTACGCAGGCGGCAAAAAGCAGCGTGGTGACGACCGCGACGAGGGCCAGGAGAGTCAGACTTTCGAGCAGTACGTACATGTGATAACCATCCTCGGGACGAAAGGGTGTTACTCACGCGAGTCCTTAAGCCACTTTGGCAGTCGCGAACACTGGCAGCGGCCACGGAAATCCCGGGACTCCCGAATCGCTTTCCGTGTAACACCTCGCTTCGGTCCCAGGCAGGGCCGCGCGCCTGTTTTTCCGGAATGTCAGCTTCGACATCTCCGGATCGAAATCGATCGCGACCACGTCGCCCGGCTCAATCTGACCCGTGGCGAGCAGGTTTGACAGCGGAAACACCAGATGGCGCTCGATCGACCGCTTGAGGTGACGTGCGCCAAATTCCACGTCGGTTCCTGCCTCCAGCAGGAATTCGCGCGCGCTCGCGGTGCACCTGAACATGAATGGATAGCCGCTATTCGCGCAGACGATCCGCTCCTGAACACGAGCGAGCTCGATATCCAGGACTCCTTCGAGTTGATCGGGATCGAGCGCGCGAAAGACGATCACCTTGTCGATGCGGTTCATGAATTCCCGCGAGAACTTGCGCCTTGCCGCCTCGTGAGCCACTCGATAAATCTTTTGATCGAGATCCTCGGCCATTTCCCGGGGCCCGCAGGTAAAGCCTAGGCCTCCCCGGATCAGCTTGCCGATTTCGGCCGAACCGAGATTTGAGGTCAGGAAGATGATCGATTGAGAGAGATCCACGCGGCGATTGTCGCCAAGCGTCAAGGTCGCCTTGTCGAGAATTCCGAGCAGCAACTGCCACACAGCGTCGCTCGCCTTTTCGATCTCGTCGAACAGAACTAGCGACAGTCTGGTCCTCTCGGTGTAGTGCTGCTCGAGGCGCTCCTGCGTGATCAGCGGCTGAGTCTCGCGGTGGCCCAGGTAGCCCGGCGGGGAGCCGATCAGCTTGGCGATTTCGTGGCTATGCTGGAATTCGGCGCAGTCAATCTTTAGAACCGCCTCAGAAGTTCCGAAGAGCACCTCGGCAGCGGCCTCCACAAGCCGCGTTTTGCCGGACCCCGTGGGTCCCAGCAGAAGCAGGTTGGCCAGCGGACGGCCCGGACTGGAGAGACCCGACAAGTAGACCTGGTAGACGCGCGCCACTTGCCGGACCGCACGGTCTTGTCCCACGACTAGCCCGCGCAAATCACTTTCGAACTGCTCGACCTCCGGCGATTGCCGCGCCGGATCGAGGACTATCTGCCCCCGATCCTCTCCTTGGGACGGCTGCGAAACCGGCCGAATTCGGCGCGGGTTAGAGTTTCTCTTTGCGACTGCCGAATCGGAATGCCAGTCGGCGGTGGGCACTACACTGCTGTGTCTCATCATGGTTTTCTCCCGTGCTCCAGCGACCGGCAATTTTGGGTTGTCACGTCGCTCACGCGAAAGAAATCGCAAGTGGCGTTCCATCCGAGAATGACTGCTACTTTGAGGCAGAGCGGGCCGATGATGCTGGAGCTTGCTGCTCAATTCACAAGAGTTATCACCGTGGTGAGAGCAGGCTTGAGCGATTGGACCAACAAGCGCCGGCGCGTCGGGTGTGGTCAGCGCCAGAGTATAACTGCCAAGCGTCTGGCAGTTGCCGAAAGTTTGGCATGGCGCTCGGACGGAGCCCTAAGCGCGCTCCCTTAAAGATGGTCCCTAATGATTAGTTTTTGTCGGTGAGATGTTTCACAGGCGCGCGGCGAAGATCATCTGCTGCGACATGTCGTGGACACAGGAACGTCTCGGCGCAGAGCGCAATCAGCGTCATCCATATCAGGTCTGCCGTGAGCAGGTGCAGGTACAAGATCTGCGCCCAGAGCAGGGTCAGCAGCAAGAAGGGTTAGGGCAAACTGAACGAGAACAAGGAGGAGCTCGAGCGCGAGGCGCTTCGCGGTTGCGGAGTCGGGAGAACGGAGCGTGCGCAAGCGCAACGACGAGGTTTCGTTACCGATGACGATACGTCAGAAACTCGCGACCGGAGAAAGCGAGTCGCGCACCAGCATGTATACAAGGTCGCGCATACGCCCGCGGACGCCAAGCTGCGAGTCCCTTCCCACAATCAGAACGTCAGCGTCCATTCAGGTCGTCGATTTGAAGATCTGCTGTCAGCAGGGTCTGCTTCGACTCGAGCGCGCCGGCTTGACTGCTGATTTCGGTAACCTTCAGCGCGGAACCGTTCTGAACATCGTTGGCGCTCTGGCGGACCCATCAGGACTGCCGATTCCGATCATAGCGTTTGCACGCGCCGTGGTGCGGGGGCTCATGCGGCGAACTAGCCAGTCGTTGGACCAAATGCCGACTCTCTCTCCACCGGTGAAACCGCTACCAAGCTCGGACACAAGCACGATTGGAGCGATGCGCGGAAAGCCCTCGTCAGAACTTTTTGGCGCGACATCAAGAAAGACACAGAGCCTCGGACACGCTGGCGACAAGCACCCCCGGGGTGCCAACAGGCTGGCAACTGCTAGCGCGCTGGCAGGCGATTTCGAAGGCGAATTCGATGAAGGGCCCTGCCCTCCTGTCGAGTATTGCAAAATCAACCACTTGTAGTGCGGTCTTGCGACGCCTGAGTGTGGAATACCACATGCCTCTCTCGCTCTGTCACGGTCGATGTAGCGGAGTCCGAATGATGCTTAAGTCGAAGCTGAGGCATGCGCTACAGATTGTGTTTGCTGTCGCGTCGCCCGTGCCAGTGGCTTCCGCAGTACGCTGGGGCCCGCCTTCGAGTTCGACAAGTATTTTCGCACCGGCGTCGACGCCGGCCAATTCGATTTTCGGGCTGTCGCTGTTCGTACTGCTGATTACGGGAGTCATATTCGTTATCGTCGGCAGCTTGCTGGTCTACGCGGCCGTGAGATTCAGAAAGAGAGCCAGCGACGATGGTCGTGAACCGCCGCAGGTTTATGGCAGCAATCAGCTTGAGCTGGCGTGGACCGTGATTCCCGTTCTCATTGTCGTGGTCCTGTTCCTGACGACGGCGCGTATTATCCACGCCATTCAGGACGCGCGCGAGCCGTCGAACGCTCTTGAGGTGACCGTGGTCGGCCACCAATTCTGGTGGGAGTACCGGTACCCCAAGTACGGCTTCGTGACTGCGAACGAATTGCATGTGCCAGTCAGCGAGCCGCAAAGTCCGACACCCACTTTTCTCTCGCTACTTTCTGCTGACACGGACCACAGTTTCTGGGTCCCCCGCCTGGCAGGCAAGACCGACCTGATCCCAAATCATCCGAATAACACGTGGATCGACCCGCACAAGACGGGACTCTACCTTGGCCAGTGCGCGCAGTACTGCGGCACGCAGCATGCCAAGATGCTGCTGCGGGTGTATGTTCAGCCGCGGGCGGATTTCGACCGTTGGGTCAGGCTTCAGCAGCAGCAATCGTCTCCCGTGAACGCCCAGATGAATCAGGAGGCGGCCGAGGGGCGACGTGTTTTCGAGGGGACGGCCTGCATCAACTGCCACGCGGTGCGCGGTACGGTGGCGGACGGACGGTTTGGTCCGGATTTGACTCACCTCATGAGCCGCGACACCATCGCTGCCGGCGCAGCGCCCAACACACCTGAAAATCTGCGGTTGTGGATCCAGAATCCTGAGGCGATCAAGCCGGGATCGCTCATGCCCGCGATGAACCTCAGCGATCAGGACTTTGATCGGCTAGCTGCTTACTTGCTGACGCTCCGTTGAACGGTGCCAGACGTAAGGGCAGCCTTGTGGCTGCCCGAGTGATGACGACCCCCTTAAACACGCGGTGGTCACGTAGGCCGTCCTTACGCCTGGCTTTACGAGGAAACGATGGCTTCCGATGCCGTAACAATCCCAAGCTCGACTAGGTTGCCCCAGGAAGCCGAGGGGACCTGGCTCGAGACGCTGCACGGATGGGTGACCACAGTCGATCACAAGAGGCTGGGCCTGATGTACATCGGCTTGGCGCTGGTCTTCCTTCTGATCGGCGGAGTCGAGGCCACCATCATGCGGATCCAGCTGGCGGTGCCGCACGCGCATTTTGTTTCGCCCCAGGTCTTCAATCGCATGTTCACGATGCACGGCACCACGATGATCTTCTTTGTGGCCATGCCCATTCTATTCGGGTTCGCAAACTACCTGGTGCCATTGATGATCGGAGCGCGCGACATGGCATTTCCTCGCTTGAATGCCTGGAGCTTTTGGATGGCGGCTTTCGGGGGCCTGCTCCTCTATTTCAGTTTTATCGGAGGCGATGGATTATACGGCGCCGGCAGCGCTCCTGACGTGGGCTGGTGGGCCTATGCGCCACTGACTTCTCCGGCCTTCTCCAAGGGGCACAGTACGGACTACTGGACGATTGCGCTGCTGGTTTCGGGATTCGGCAGTATCGGGACTGCCATCAACATCCTGACTACCACCCTCTCGATGCGCTGCCGCGGAATGACCCTGGGCAAAATGCCTCTCTTCGCCTGGTTGAACTTGGTGATGTCGGGCATGGTGCTGATCGTCATCAGTCCCCTCACCGCAGCGCAAATCATGCTGATGATCGATCGGTACCTGGGCGGGCATTTCTTTGACACGCAGGCGGGAGGCTCCGCCACGATCTGGATGCACTTTTTCTGGATCTTCGGGCACCCGGAAGTCTACGTGCTGGTCATTCCGGCCTTCGCCTTCGTCTCGGAAATCGTCCCGGTATTTTCTCGCAAGGCTATCTTCGGTTACCCGGTGATGGTCGCGGCGACGGTCGGCATCGGGTTCATAAGCATGAGCGTCTGGGCCCACCACATGTTTACGATTGGCATGACATCTTACGGCAACGCCTTCTTTGTGGCGACCACGATGGCAATCAGCGTCCCCACCGGAATTAAGATTTTCAACTGGCTGGGCACCATGTGGGGCGGGAAGATCCGTTACGCCACACCTATGGTTTTCTGTCTCGGGTTCCTGTTCCAATTCCTCATTGCCGGCCTGACCGGAATCATGCTTGCAGCCGCGCCCTGGGACTGGCAGCTCAGCGGCTCGTACTTTGTCGTGGCGCATTTTCACTACGTCATCGTCGGCGGAATTCTGTTCGCGCTCTTCGGCGCCTTCTATTACTGGTACCCGAAGATGACGGGCAGGATGCTCGACGAGGTGCTGGGCAAGTGGCACTTCTGGCTGTTTCTGATCGGCTTTCATTTGACCTTTGATTTCATGCACATACCGGGAATTCTGGGCATGCCGAGGCGGATCTACACCTACGAGCCCGGGCGAGGCTGGGAGGGCTGGAACATGATTGTCACGATTGGCGTGATCTTCCAGGCTGCAGCGGTTCTGCTGTTCGTGGCGAATCTGGTCAGGTCGTACTTCAAAGGCGCGCCGGCGGGGAACGACCCGTGGGATGCCTGGACGCTGGAGTGGTCCACCTCTTCGCCGCCACCCGCTTACAACTTCGCGGTGCCACCCGAGGTGAAGAGCCGCCGTCCGCTGTGGGATTTGAAGCACCCCGAGGACCCGGACTGGAAGTACGAATAACGTCTCTCCCGGGTTTGGAGCGGCTGCCGCGGCCAGTCGACGTGGGCAACAGTCAGAGGCTATCGAATGAGCACAATGAGCGTCGCCATACCGGAAGTCGAACGGCCATGGATTTTGCCTTCCAAGGGGCGCGTGGGGATGTTCTCCCTGATCACGGCCGAGTCGGCGATCTTCACCATTTTCGTGGTCGCCTACATCTTTTACATCGGCAAGAGCCTGACCGGACCCACACCGCAGCAGGTGCTGCGCCTTCCCATCTTCAATACCATCTGCCTGCTCTCGAGCAGCCTGACGATTCACCTTGCGATGCGTGCACTGGAGTCGGGAAACAACGCGCGCTTCAAACTATTGTGGTTTCTTACGTTCGCCCTCGGGTCGATCTTCATCGTTGGCACAGGACGGGAATGGCACCACCTGATCTATGACGAGGGCCTGACCATATCCACGAATCTCTTCGGCACGACCTACTACTCGCTGGTCGGTCTGCACGCCTTCCACGTAACGGTGGGGTTGGTGGCGCTTGGGACCGTGCTGGCGCTGGCGCTCGCTGGCAAAGTGAAGCAGGAACACGCCTATCAGACGGGTGTGCTGTCGCTTTATTGGCACTTTGTGGACGCCGTTTGGGTCGTGGTCTTTACCGTGGTTTACCTCATCGGCAGGTGATCAGCATGTCGACCTCAGAGCCTAAGCCCGAATCCGAACAGAGCGGCCAACCGGCCATTGATCTGGGTACCTCGGGGACATCTGCCGCAACTGGTAGCGTCCCACCCGTGAGCGTCAAGCTGCCCGCACCGACCGCGTGGCCCTTCGTCCTCGCTTTTGGCCTGAGCTTGATCTTCGCAGGACTGCTGACGAGTGCGGCGGTGAGCACCTTGGGCGTATTCCTGGCAACGGCGGGTGCCGTAGGCTGGGCCTGCCAGGTTTTGCCCTTCGAGCGGCAGGAGACCACGCAGGCCAAGGCCGAGGCTGCTCCCGTCTTCACCAGCCGCCCAGAAATCGCGCGAATCCAGACGTTACCTGAGATGCAGCGAGCCTGGCTCCCGATCGAGATTTACCCGGTGTCGGCAGGTGTAAAGGGAGGCCTCGCCGGAAGCGTCGCCATGGCGGTACTCGCCGTGGTTTACGGCCTGATCAGCCAAGGCAGCATCTGGTATCCGATCAATCTGCTGGCGTCCATCGTCTACGCCCAGCCATTTCAGCTTTCAACGAGACACCTCGATTCTTTTCACCCTGAACTACTGCTCGTGGCAACGGCCATTCACCTTATGACATCGGTGCTGGTCGGATTGCTCTACGGCGTTCTGCTGCCGATGGTTCCCCGTCGGCCGATCCTGCTGGGCGGCTTGGTCGCCCCTGTAATGTGGTCGGGGCTGCTTCACAGCACGCTCGGGATCATCAATCCTTTGCTCAATCAGCGTATTGATTGGATGTGGTTTGTGGCATCGCAGATCGGTTTCGGAGTCGTCGCAGGACTGGTCGTCGCGCACCAGGAACGCGTGCGGACCCGGCAGCACATGCCGCTGGCGGCGTTGGCCGGTATCGAAGCGCCCGGCATCGTGCTGGAAAAGGGGTCAAAAGGCGAGGATTTATGAAGCGAAGCCACCGGCACTTGCGCGCGATTTTGGCGCTTGCAGCGCTCGGCGCGCTGGCCC
>JASHPE010000083.1 GCA_030038235.1 Terriglobia bacterium | reverse complement strand
ATCATGCAGCTGTATACGAACGTATACGGTTTCGATCTCTTGAATGTTAACCTCGCAATTGGCGCAGCGGTTAGTCCGTGTACGACTCCGGTACTGTAGCCGCTTTCGTTTCAAAGCATATGACCCTGATTGGGACCTGTCTCAGACTGCTCCACCCCATTACGACGCCAGACATAGCGCCATCATTAGACGTTGTGGTATTGTCCGCACACTAAAAAACTCGTTGGCAGCCTGATTGCCTGCCTCTTTGGTGCGGCGAGCGTCATACGCGGCCAATAGATAACCAATGAGTTATACGCGACAACTGGAAGGTGAGGCTTCGCTGAGTGCCACCCCCGCTCACGAGATCGATGAGTCTTCTGGCCGAAACCCCTCCGATTGGTTCGCTCGTGGTGTCGCAGGGTGGGCTCGTCGAGTGTGTACATTTCCAGCAGTTCTAGCTTCCTTGCTGGGACTAACGGTGTTCGTCACCGCCCGCGACGGCTTGGCGGATCCCGATATCTGGTGGCACCTCCGAAACGCCGAGTATCTGTTGAACAATCTCAGGCTGCCGCGCGTCGATACCCTTTCATTTACAGTTATCGGCCATCCGTGGATCAACCATGAGTGGCTGGCAGAGGTCCCGTACTACCTCGCCTGGCGTGCTTTCGGACTGCTGGGAATCAAGACTGTCTCGCTGGTGCTGCTGGAGTTGATTTTCCTCGGCCTGCTTTATCTTTGCTGGCAGGCCAGCGGCAATATCAAAGCCTCGACCGTGGTGTGCATCTTTGCCGTGATGCTCGGCTCGGTGTCCTTTGGCCCTCGGACCCTGCTCTTCGGCTACGTCTACCTGCTGGCGCTGCTTATCATTCTGGAACGATTCCGCTCGCGCGGCAATGCCCCGTTGTGGGCGATTCCGCCCCTGTTTTGCCTCTGGATTAACACGCACGGTTCCTGGTCACTGGGAATGGTGGCGTTCGCGATCTTCATCGGGGCCGGGCTCGTTCAGGGCCAATGGGGCCGATTGACGTCCGAGCGCTGGTCACCTCTGCAATTGCGCAAGCTTGGCATCGCGATGTCGGCTTCGGCCGCGGCGCTGTTCGTTAATCCTTACGGATATCGGCTGGTTCTTTACCCGCTCGACATGGCTTTCCGGCAAAAACTCAATATCTCTCACATAGCAGAGTGGGTTTCGGTCGATTTTCATGACCTCCGGGGCAAGCTCGCCTTGATTCTGATCGTGGCGCTTCTCCTGGGAGCGCTGCTGAGCAACTACAAATGGAAACTGCACGAAGTTGGATTGATCCTCTTCGGACTTTACAGCGGACTGACCTACATCCGTTTTCTCTTCCTGGTAGCCATCTTCGCCGCGCCGCTGCTGGCAAAATTCCTCGACTTCATTCCTCCCTACCAGCGCGAGATCGACAAGCCGCTGGCCAACGCCATGATCATGGCGACGGTGCTGGGCTTTATGGTGGGCGGGTATCCCACGACGGCCGGTCTGCAGAAATCGATCGATCACGACTACCCGTCGGAAGCGATGCCTTACCTGAAAGCGCATCCGCCAACTGGCCCAATGTTGAACTTTTACCTCTGGGGCGGCTACCTGGAGTGGAACAACCGGAGTATTCCCACATTCGTGGACAGCCGCGTTGACATTTTCGAGTACGCAGGAGTATTTCAGGATTATATCGACCTCGTCGGCATCAACAGGCCGGAGCGGATCCTCGACAAGTACGGGATCCAGTATGTGCTGTTTCCACCAGGTGAGCCCCTCACCTACGTTTTGCGGCATGATCCGCAATGGAAAGAGATTTATACGGGCCAGGTCAGCGTGCTTTTCCAGAGATCGAATCGCACCACCGCCGGTCCCCGGGTTCAGGCAGTAGCAGCCGATAAATAAGACAGGAGAGCTGCCGACAAAAGCTCATGGCGAAGCAGGCAATCAAAGGCGAACTGCCTCCTCGGGGTGCTCCGGAAGTGAAGACTGTCCGGCGGCCGCTCATGTATAACCGTTTCTACGACAAAGCCCTGATTCTGCTCGTCCCGTTGACGTGGTTCGTCTATTACTCGTGGCGGCCCGTGTATGAGCTGCGAGCGGACATGCCGGCGCAGTTCGTGGACGCTCCGGCAACAGCCTCGGCTGTTGAGCGTGCCGGGGAGCAGCGTCTCGCCCAAACTTACTGGGTTCTGGCCCGCACGCTGAGTCGCGCGAGGTATCCCTATGGTTCAGAGCTGCCCGGCGATCCACCTCCTGATTTCCGGCTGAACGACACTGGGGACGCAGCTTCAGCGCCGCCGCCGGCAGTGTCCGTGGGCGCGGGTAGGACTCAGAAGCGTCCTGCGCCTGATAGGCGAACCGAGGCTTCGGACTCGCGCGTTCGCTATTGGCGAAGCCTGAAGCGGGTGTGGCTCGCGCCTTATTCGTGGGATACAAAGCGGGAATGGAGCACGACGTGGTTCACCGGTCCGTTCCTAAGCCTCTATGTCAACGTTCACGATTACTTGAGCAACCGGTTCAGGGCCATTTAGCCGCCCTCCGGACGACCTCCGGGAAGACACCTTGAATGTTCGCACTGATCGGACCGGAAACGCTGTTACTGTCGCTCGCGCTGCTGGTGGCGCTGCTATACCCGCAACTCGGCTGGGCATGGTTCGCGAGTCTCGAGGGAGCGCTGGGCACGCTCGCCCGCCGGCGGGGCCTGAGCGTGCTGGTGTGCGGGGTTTCCGCGCTGGCGCTGCGTGCGGCGTTGCTTCCCGTGGTCGGAATTCCGCTGCCGTACATCAACGATGAGTTCAGCCATCTGTTGGCGGCCGATACGTTCGCACACGGCCGGCTGACCAATCCGACCCACCCGATGTGGGTCCACTTCGAGAGCTTCCACATCATCTTTCAGCCCACCTATGCCTCCATGTACCCGCCCGTCCAGGGGCTGATTCTTGCGGCCGGACGGGTCATCGCCGGAAATCCCTTCTGGGGTATCTGGCTCACCACCGGCTTCATGTGCGCCGCGCTCTGCTGGATGCTTCAGGCGTGGCTTCCGCCCGGATGGGCCTTGCTTGGCGGGCTTCTCCCGGTGATGCGATTCGGCGTGTTGAGCTATTGGGACGACAGCTACTGGGGCGGGGCCGCAGCCGCGTTGGGCGGTGCTCTGGTTTTAGGAGCGCTGCCCCGCATTTGGCGCTATCAGCGCGTGCGGGACGCGCTGCTGCTGGGAGTCGGAGTGGCGATCCTGGCCAACAATCGTCCCTATGAGGGCTTCGTCTTGAGCCTCACGGCCAGCGTGGCACTGCTGGTCTGGATGATCGGCCGATGGCGGGCAGGTGCAGCGACCGGCAATAGCCGGGGAGCGGAGGCTGGCCCCCGCAGGAGATTGATCGGGCGCGTGGTCGTGCCCCTGGCGCTGCTCCTGATCGTTGCCGGTGCGGCCACTGCGTACTACTTCTGGCGCGTGACCGGCAGCCCACTCCGCATGCCGTATCAGGTGAATCGGGCAGCCTACGCCGTGTCGCCTTATTTCTTATGGCAGCACGCCGCGCCGGTGCCAGCCTACCACCACCAGGTTTTTCACGACTTCTACCTCGGCCTCGAATACAAGCGATACCTCGAGACTCGCACCCTGACGGGATTGCTGCTGAATGAACTACGCACGCTCGGGGTGCTGTGGAACTTCTATTTCGGCGTGGCGCTCGGCCTGCCGTTGATTTTCCTGCCGCGGGTGATCCACGACCGGCGGTTGCGATTCCTGGTGATCGCAGGCGCAGTCTCTCTGACCGGAACGGCGCTGGTGATCTTCTTCACCGCGCACTACGCCGCGCCGATCACCGGCGTCATGATCGCGATCACGCTTCAGGGCATGCGGCACCTGCGGACTTGGCGATTCGAAGAGCGCCCGAGCGGTATCTTTATGGTACGTGCCCTGGTCCTGGTCTGTCTGCTGATGATGCCTGTCGAAGTCCGCCACATGCGCGCTCCGGCCGAGAATGGACCCACGGAGCTTACCGGGCGGCAGCGGCAGGGCGTGATCTCCCAGCTCGATTCCCTTCCCGGCGGCCAGCTCGTGCTGGTGCGCTATGG
>JASHPE010000082.1 GCA_030038235.1 Terriglobia bacterium | reverse complement strand
TATCTCTGGCTGCTGGTGGGGATGCTGTTCCGGCTGCCGGCGTTGGTGGCTCAGGAGGGCGGCCGAGATGGGAGTTGACAGTTAACAGTCGACAGTCAACAGTCAACGACAAGTTGACAGTCCACAGTCAACAGCTAACAGTGCAGAATCAAGAGCAGAGCTCATACGCAAGGATGCGAATCGCGGTCGTCTCTCCGTTCGTCGACAAGGCGCACGGCACGGAGCGTCACATTGCCGAATTGCTGCCGCGTCTGGCTGAAGACTTCGAGGTCCATGTCTACAGCCAGGACGTCAAGGACGTGGATCTCGCGAAAATCACCTGGCGTCGTATACCGCGCATTCCCGGTCCGCATCTGGTGAACTATCTCTGGTGGTTTACTGCCAATCATCTCTATCGCTGGCGCGATCGGAGGTTCAAGGGACTGCGTACTGATCTCGTGTTTTCGCCTGGGATCAACTGCCTGGACGCAGACCACATTTCCGTGCACATCCTGTTTATCAACCTCTACCAGCAAGCTCGCCCCAGCCTTCGGTTCCGGCGAAACAGAGTCCGGTTCTGGCCGAGACTGCTTCACCGCCTCCTGTACTACAACCTCATCATGGCGCTCGAGCGTCGAATTTACCCCAAGGCGACGCTCATCAGCACGATCTCGCGAAAAACGGCTGACGACCTCAAGCGGCTCTACAACCGGGATGGTGAGGTGCCTGTTGTTTACGCCGGCATCGACGACGAAATCTTCAACCCCGAGGCGCGGAGCAGTCTTCGAGCCGGGGCGCGCAAGGCATTGGGTCTTGCGGATAGCACCTTTGCTCTTCTTCTGATTGGCAACGGTTGGGAGAACAAGGGGCTGAGCACACTGATCGAGGCGTGTCGGCGCCTGGCGAAACCGGACATTCATCTGCTGGTTGTAGGGCAGGACGATCCGCGCCCGTTTCAGCAGCGAATTCAGGAGCGCGGCCTCGCAGGAAGCATCCAGTTTTTGCCACCTCGTCCCGATGTCATGGCTTATTATGCAGCCGCGGACGCTTATGTGGGTCCCTCCCTGGAAGACGCCTTCGCGCAACCGCCGGCGGAGGCCATGGCCTGCGGCTTACCGGTGCTTGCTTCCGCCCAGGCTGGAGTTTCCGAGATCATCACCGACGGCGTGGACGGACTCGTTCTGAAGGATCCACAAGATAGTGCGGAGTTGGCGAGTCTGATCGACATGCTTTACCGCAACGGCGATTTCAGACAGCGCCTGGGCGAGGCTGCTGCAAAGCTGACGCGCGAATACACCTGGGATCACAACGCCGAGCAGATTAGCCGGCTCATTCGGTCGACAATCGACAGTCGAAAATCGAAAATCGTCTGCGCGGAGCGTCAATCAGCCGTTCTGGAAAACTAACTCGAACGGCGAACCAATGCAAGCGACAAGTCCGAGTTTGACATTGTCACTGGTGCAGCACCGATGTACATCAAGCCGGAAAGATTAGATACGCGAGACGGTTTGCAGGAAAGGAGCCGGCTCTGGTGGAACCAGAACCCGATGAGCTACGACTGGCACGGGACATCTCCCGCGGCGGAAGGCACTCGAGACTTCTTCAGAGAGATTGATGCACGTTTCTTCGGTTCGTCGCCGTTTTACGGGGGGGAAAGGCCATTTGCCGGACTCATCCCTTTTCGCGACCTCAAAGGAAGACGCGTGCTGGAGGTCGGATGCGGCTTGGGCGCTCATACCCAGCTGCTGGCCGAGGCCGGTTGCAGCGTCACCGCCATCGATTTGACCCCCAGAGCTGTGGAACTGACCAAGAAGAGGCTGCTTTGCGCAGGAGTTCACGCAGACGTACGCTTGATGGATGCGGAAGCGATGGAATTCGGGGACGAGGAGTTCGATTTCGTCTGGTCATGGGGCGTGATTCACCACTCCGCCAGCCCTGAACGCATCGTGCAACAGGTTTACCGCGTCCTGAAGCCCTTCGGCGAGTTTCGAGTGATGGTCTACTATCGGCGCGCGTTGGAGGCCTCCGTTAGTGTTCTTCGCGGCGCGCTGTCAGGAAGGCTCTTCAAAGGCATGTCTCTGGACGCGGTCCGGAGCTACTACACGGATGGCTACATTGCCAGGTTCTATACACGCCCAAGCCTTGCCCAACTGCTTCGCAGCGGGGGACTGGAAACTGTGGAGACACGGATCGTGGGCCAGAAGAGCGAATTGCTTCCGCTGCCTGGTAAAGGTCTGAGCGGGCGGCTGAAGGCATCTCTGCTCAGGGGTATCCCGGACGGAGCGGCGAAGTTCGTGTTATCGCGTGCAGGAATGTTCGTGTTTGCCAGGGCGACGAAGAACCGTGGCGCTTCTGTACACTAAATGTTCCTTGGAATTTTTGGCGGCTTGTCCGGGCACGGGGGCATTGAACGGGCGAATCGGCTCACCGCTGCGGTACTCACACAAATGGCCCGGGAGCGAATGCAGCCCTGCTGGATTCTCAGTCTCAACGACACTCCTGGCGTTCAATCGTTGACAGTCGACGGCCTCAGTTGTTCATATGCCGGATTTGGACGCAATAAGACTAAATTGATCGCGCGGGCTCTTGGGTTGGCTTTCAGAACACGCGTGGTCTTTATCGGGCATCCCAACTTCGCGCCCATAGGATTCCTCTTGCGGAGCGTCAATCCCCGCTTGCGATACTGGGTTGCCAGCCATGGAGTTGAAGTCTGGCAACCAACCAAAGGCCTGCGCCAAGTGGCCCTTCGTCGGGCCGAATTCGTCACCGCTCCGAGTCGTTACACCGTAAATCAACTGATCAGGACGCAGGGATTAAGCCCGTCGAAAGCCGCTTTGCTACCGTACTGCCTGGACCCGGGCTTTCGAAATTGCCCTCCGGACCAAGGCGGAAAGTCCGGTCGCCTGGCCTCCCAGATTCTCACGGTCGGCCGGCTGCTACGTTCTGAGCCTGGTAAGGGTGTGGACACGGTAATTCGTGCAATGCGCCAAGTGGTCCAGGCGGTTCCAGACGCCAGATATGTTGTCGTCGGGGATGGAGATGAGCGTTCCCGCCTTGAGGAGTTAGCCAACGAAAGTGGGGTCGGTGATTGCGTCATGTTTCTGGGACACCTCACTGAATGCGAACTCCAGGAGCGATACTCCGAGGCGGATGTCTTTGCCATGCCGAGTCGGCAAGAAGGATTTGGCATCGTCTTTCTGGAAGCCATGAGCTTCGGCAAGCCTGTGGTAGCTGCGGCGGTCGGAGGCACACCCGACATCGTGGTCGATGGACAGACTGGGTTTCTCGTGGAATACGGTGACACGAGAGGCGTCGCAGACCGGCTTATACGGCTGCTGTGCGACGCCGACTTAAGGGCCCGAATGGGCTATTCGGGAAGGGAACGGGTTGAGGCGAACTACACCTTCGCTCACTTCCGCCGGAGGCTTTCCGATATGATCGGCCCAGCAGCCGACTTGAACTGAGCGAATTCCCTGCGGGTCAGCCAAAACCCGTTTTCTAAGTGGGAAATGAAAATACTCAAGGTCACCCAAGCGTACTACCCATTTCTCGATCGGGGCGGACCGGCAACGAAGGTCCGTTCCATCGCTCGGGCTTTGGTTGAGCAAGGGCATCAAGTCACGGTTCTGACGGCTGACCTTGGCTTCGGGGCTGCTGAGATCACGGCTGCGGCGGCAGTTCGCAACGGTCGTGGCTGGCGCAGCGAAATGGACGGCGTCGAGGCGGTCTACCTTGCGACGCAATGCCACTATCGCAATCTGACTGTGAATTCTGGCATGTTCGACTTTTGCCGTCGTCGGCTGAATGAGTTCGACATCGTCCATGTGTACGGCCTCTACGACGTATTGGGTCCCGTGATAGCGCGGCATTGTCGGAAGTTCGAGATACCGTACTTCGTCGAGCCATTGGGGATGACTCGCCCGATCGACAGGGGCTTCTTGCTCAAGAAGGTTTGGAGCACGCTGGCGAGGAGTTATCTTACCGGGGCCACCCGAATGATCGCTACGTCGGAGCAAGAGAGGTCGGAATTGGTCGCAGACGGGTTCCCGGCTGACCGCGTGTTGCTGAGGTACAACGGGATCGATCTGGAGGAGTTCCGGCAACTTCCGCCGCCCGGGGCTTTTCGCCAGAAGGCAGGGCTCCAGGATGGAGATCGCTTCGTCGTCTTCCTGGGGCGGCTGATCCCGCGCAAGGGCGCCGACCTTCTGATTGAGGCGCTGCCGCAGATGAGCGACGACAAGGCCAAGCTGGTAATTGCCGGCCCGGAAGGGGAAGCGGGGTATGTGAGCTTTCTGCGCGCGAAGGCTCGAGCCCTGGGGGTGGACCACCGGGTCTTGTTCACTGGCCCTCTTTATGGGGACGACAAGAAGGCGGCTCTGGCGGATGCCTCCGTATTTGCGCTTCCGTCGCGGTATGAGAATTTCGGTAATACGGCGGCCGAAGCGATTGCCTGCGGGACCCCAGCTCTCGTTTCAGATCGCTGCGGGATAGCGCCTCTGGTCGACCAGCGCGCAGGATTGGTGACGTCCTATGATTCAGGGGCCGTCGCCCGAGGGTTGAGAGACTTGTTGGAGAACGCGAGCCTGCGTCAGCGCCTCACGGCGGGCTGCCCACAAGTGGCAGACGAGATTTCGTGGGACGGACTCGTTCGAGGAATGCAGCATTCCTATGAAGAGGCAAGAAGCAACTTTCTACGACGACCACCCATTTGACTGGACGGAGGGTTACCGCCAGCGCGACTTGGACGCGACCCTCGCTCCACTGTTGAGGTCTTTCATAGAAGGTGTGGCCTCGGATGCTGTGGTTTTGGATATTGGGTGTGGAGCGGGCCGCGTGACTGCTTGTCTTGCTGCGAGACACTTGCGCGTGGTGGGCCTCGACCTGAGCCGTGCTTCTGTTCGGCTTATGACAGAGCGGACTGGCCAGCCTGGAGTTGTTGGCGATGGCCTCCGTTTGCCCTTTCTTGATGCATGCGTGGACCGAGTGATCGCCGACGGCGTCATCCATCACACCGGCGACTCCTTCAGGGCTTTCGCCGAAGGCTGCCGCGTATTGAAATCGGGCGGTTTGTTTTATGCGGCGGTTTACAAGCCCGGTGGGCGGTACCAGAAGCTGTATCGCTTTCCTGGGTCGATCATCCGCAGATTGGTCAACCAACCGGCCGGTAAAGCCATCGTCCACTCCACAATGCTGCCGCTTTACTATTTGGCGCACGTAGTGAAGTCGCGAGGCAGGAGGTCGTGGCACGGCGCGAAGAGTCTTTTTTACGATTATTTCGTAACGCCGCGTGTCGAGTTCTTGTCCCGCAGCGAGCTGCAAACATGGAGCCGACAATGCGCGGTCGACATTGTGGATTACGACCGCAACCCCAGCCTGAATGTCCATTCGTTTTTGTTGAGGAAGCGTGCAAGAGTGGCGTCTGCTGCCGGCTTGTCCGAACCTGCCGGGTCACGGTCGGCAGAACGCCTCGCCGTTGTGGAGGCCGTTGAATGAGTGAGAACCGTGACACGACTGCTGATGTCTGAGGTTGGGAGTCGCTCGATCGAGTTCACGAGATGTGGGTATCTTGCGGTGAGGTCAGAATAGCAGATGTGTGGAATCTGTGGCCTAGTCGGCACAACCGAGCCTGAGTCGGAGCAGAGCGTTGTTCAGCGGATGATGCGGCAAATGCCTCATCGCGGGCCGGACGACGAGGGTGTGTTTGTGGACGACTCGGTTGCCCTGGGCATGCGCCGCCTCAGCATCATCGATCTTAGGGACGGGCACCAGCCCGTGTTCAACGAGGACGGAACCGTCGTCGTCGTCTTTAACGGCGAGATTTATAACTTTCAGGAGCTCCGGCGCACGCTCGAGTCCCGTGGACACTCTTTCCGAACGGCCACCGACACGGAGGTGATCGTCCACGCCTACGAAGAGTGGGGTGAGGAGTGCGTGGACCACCTTGAGGGCATGTTTGCCTTTATCCTGAGCGAGACATCGAAGTCGACGCGGCGCGGTAATCCCCGCGGCCTCGCGGCGCGCGACCGGCTGGGCATTAAGCCACTCTACTACGCGCTCGTCGATGGGAATCTGGTTTTCGCCTCGGAAGTGCGGTCCATTCTGGCCTCGGGCCGGATCGAACCGAGGCTCTCGGAGCCCGCACTCCGCAGCTATCTTCTGTTTGGCTCGGTCGTCGAGCCCATGACACTGATTGAGGGCGTGTACTCTCTGCCGCCCGGACATCGCATTTCCTTCTCAGCGACGAGCTGCCATTCGAAGATTCAGCCTGAGCCTTACTGGGATTTTGCGGACTCGGCGCAGCCCGCCCTCAACGCGAATGTGCCGGACCGCAGGTCGGCAGCGGCCTTCTTGCGTGTCCTGCTCGAAGAAACAGTCGAGTCTCACCTGGTGGCGGACGTTCCGGTCGGTGTGTTCCTGAGCAGCGGCATCGACTCGACCGCGCTGGTCGCGCTCGCGGCGCAGAGGAAGACGGCCCTCCACACCGTCACTGTCGCCTTTCGAGAGCGCGAGTTCGATGAGGCCGAAGTGGCACGGCGGACTGCAAAGCGATTCGGCACCCAACACCAGGAGCTGACGCTGAGCGGAGACGACATGCTGACGCGACTCGGCGAGGCGGTCAACGCCTTCGACCAACCGAGCATGGACGGCATCAACAGCTACTTCGTCTCCTGGGCGGCCCGCCAGGCCGGCCTTAAAGTTGCCCTCTCTGGGCTCGGTGGCGATGAAATGTTCGGCGGTTATCCCACGTTCCGCTCCACGCCTGAAGCACAGTTGGCGGCCACCCTTGCCAGAAAGGTGCCCGCAGGGTTCCGGTGGGCGATGGCCTCGGCGGCGGAGAAGGCGGGAGGGTATCTTGACCGGAAGGATACCCACCGCAAGATGGCGGCTCTGTGGCGGGATCCTGATTTCCTTCCCCATCCATACTTCTATGCCCGGCTGCTTTTCACCCCCACACAGGTGATGGAAATGCTGAACGGCAACGGCGCTGCCGGTCCGGAACCGTGGCAGGACTGGCTTGCGGAGACTGCCCGGGATTCCAGGCGCCTCGATGAATTCACGGCGGTCTCTTGTCTAGAATCTCGCTCCTATATGGCCAACACCCTGTTGCGTGACACCGACGCGATGAGCATGGCGCACTCGCTGGAAGTGAGGGTACCACTTCTGGATCATCCCCTGGTTGAGTATGTCGCCAGACTCCCTGGATCGGTGAAGTGCGGCAATGGCATACCGAAGTCGCTCCTGGTGGAAGCAATGGGCGATCTGCTGCCGGCTGAAGTGGTGGCTCAGCGGAAGCGGACCTTTACTCTGCCTTGGGAGCACTGGCTACGAGGCCCACTGAAAGACGATCTGACCCTCGAATTCGATGCCATGGCGCCGTCGCTGGCCGCGTGCCTGGAGGCGCAGGCCGTCCGACAGGTATGGACGAGCTTTCTCGAGGGACATACAACGTGGTCACGGGTGTGGAGTCTGTTTGTGTTGAGTCGATGGGTCCGGCGGCACTTGGACAACTGAAATGACGAAAGCCGCGCCGAAAGCTGCCGAGAAACTACACTTTAGAGTCGAATGAACATTCTCGGTATCAACGCCTATCACGCCGATGCCTCGGCCGCGCTCGTATGCGACGGGCAGCTGGTGACGGCTGTCGAAGAAGAGCGGTTCAACCGCGTGAAACATGCAGCGGGCTTCCCGGCAAACGCTGTCCGTCACTGCCTGGCGGAAGCTGGGTTGACGATACAGGAGATCGATCACGTCGCTATTCCGCGCAATCCCTGGGCGCGAGTGGGAACGAAGCTGTTTTACGCGTTACGGCTGCCTCGCTTCGCTTTCGAACGCTCTCGAGTCCTTACGCGCTTTGCGGGGATTCACGAGAACCTCGCACAGGTATGTGACGTCGCTCCCGAGACGATTCGCGCGCGCTTTCATCGGGTGGAGCACCACGTGGCGCATCTGGCCAGCGCTTTCTTTGTCTCGCCCTTCGATCGAGCCGCAGTGCTTTCAACTGATGGGCTGGGTGATTTCGCCAGTACGATGTGGGCGACAGGCGAAGGCAATCGCCTCAAGGTCCACGGAGCGGTGGCGTTTCCTCACTCTTTGGGTCTCTACTACACGGCCATCAGTCAGTACCTAGGATTCTGGAAGTTTGGCGACGAGTACAAGGTGATGGGCCTCGCCGCATACGGCGAGCCGGCCTACCAGAGCGAGTTCCGCCGCATCGTCCGGCCCGCCAACGGCAAGGGATTCTGTCTTGGACTCGAGTACTTCTGCCACCACCGCACGGGACCGCAGATGACGTGGCAGGACAGCGACAAGACGCCGGAGCAGGGCCGGCTCTTCTCCGATTATCTCGAGCAACGGCTCGGGAAGACGCGGGCGCCTGAGGAGCCAGTCGAAAAGCATCACAATGACATAGCCGCGTCCTTGCAGGTGGTTCTGGAAGAGGCATATTTCCGGCTGCTGAACTCGCTTATCGTAAGACAGGCCAGAAGGCAGTGTGCCTTGCCGGCGGCGTTGCCTTCAACTGCGTTGCAAACGGCAAGATCTTCGACAAGACACCTTTCACCGACGTTTACGTTCAGCCCGCAGCCGGTGACAGTGGATTGTCGGTGGGCGCCGCGTACTACGTCCACCATCAGATCCTGCGGCGGCCACGTTCGTTCGTCATGAATCATGCGTACTGGGGACCGCAGTTCTCGCCGGGGGCCATCCGCCTCGCCCTGGAGAGTTGTGGAGCCAAAGGATCGCTGTCAATCCAGAATCTTTCGGACGAAGAGCTGGTGAGGCAGACTGCCGGCCAGATCGCACAGGGCAAGGTTGTTGGATGGTTCCAAGGCAGGGCGGAGTGGGGTCCACGCGCCTTGGGCAACCGCAGCATCGTGGTTGATCCGAGGCGGGCGGAGATGAAGGACGTGCTGAATCGCAGGATCAAGCACCGTGAGCCCTTTCGGCCGTTCGCCCCGTCGATTCTGGAAGAATCGACCGCGGAGTATTTCGAGCATTCCCATCCTTCGCCATTCATGAATCTCGCCTACTCAGTCCGGCCGGAGAAGCGCGCCGCCATTCCCGCGCCCACGCACGTGGACGGGAGCGGCCGCTTGCAGACTGTGAGCCGCCGAACGAACCCGGGGTACTGGTCGCTGATCAAGGAATTCGAAAAGCTGACCGGCGTTCCGGTACTGCTCAACACTTCGTTCAATGAGAACGAGCCCATCGTCCTGAAGCCCGAAGAGGCAATCGACTGCTTCGGGCGAACCAAAATGGACGTCCTGGCAATCGGGAATTACTTGATCGAGAAGCGAGAGCGATGCGAATCCTCGTCCTGAACGAGTATTTTCCGCCAGACACTTCGGCCACCGCGAAAATGGCGGCGGCTGTGGTGGATGCGCTGGCCAGTCGCCACGAGGTTGTTGTGCTCTGCGGACGTCCATCCTACGACCCCCAGGAACGTCATCCGTTCTATCTGTGGCGTCGGGAAAAGCGTGGCCGTGTTCTGGTGGAGCGCGTCGGTTCAACCACCCTTCCCCGCCACCGAATGCTGCATCGTTTATCGAACTATTTGTCCTACGTACTGATGGCCGTGCCTCGCGCCCTCACCATCCGCGCCGACGTCGTTCTGGCCATGACGGACCCGCCGTTCGAGGGAATCGTCGGTGCTTTCGTAGCCTGGCTGAAGCGGCGGCCGTTCGTTTACAACATTCGCGACCTCTACCCGGAGATGGCCATCGAGGGTGAGATTGTCCGTCCGGCCCGCTGGCTCCAACTTTGGGAGAAATTGCACCGGTGGGCGCTGGCCCGGGCCGCACGCGTGATCGTTCTCGGTGAGGACACGCGCGAACGCATCATCGCTAAAGGGATTGATCCCGGGTGCGTGGTAGTGGTGCGCGATGGGACCCGAATGCCGGAGGCGATTCCGAATCGAGATCATCCCGTGACGCACGAGGTGCGCAGCGGATACCGCTTCGTGGTCATGCACGCCGGCAATCTTGGCTTTTACGGCGCGTGGGAAACGGTGGTTAAGGCAGCCCACATGATGAATGGAGACGGAGTGGGTTTCGTCTTCGTCGGTGACGGCGCGATGCGGCAGCAAATCGAGCAATCAGCGAACGGCTGCCACGCCATCCGATTCATGCCATTTCGCCCTCCCGATCAAGTCCCTTACGTCCTTGCGGCCGGCGACCTGCACCTGGTCACGATTCGCCGGGGACTCGAGGGAGTGGTAGTCCCGAGCAAGCTATATCCTATCCTCGCGGCCGGACGCCCGGTCCTGGCGTTGGCGCCCGAGGAGAGCGATGTTGCGCGAGTGATACGCCGGAGCGGCTGCGGGATTGTTGCAGATCCCGACGATCCCGAATCGGTGGCAGCAGCGGTGCAAGCGTTGGCTCGGGACCCCGCGCGAGTGGCCACGATGAGCACTCGAGCAGCAGCAATTGCGCCGGAGTTTTCGTTGCAGAAGGAAATGCGGCGGTTCGTTGAGGTGCTGGAAAGCGCCGTGTAGGCTTCTAGCGGCGCTGTTCCCAGTACCGAGTCCTGCCGGTAGCGACACCGGCGCTACAGCGATTTGCCGGTGGAGAGATCTTCGTGCTGACTGGAATGCTCACGTTTACGATTGCCCTGACCACTTCATTTGCGCTGACGGTTCCGGTGCGGCAATTGGCGCTGCACATCGGAATGGTTGACCAGCCCAGCGCCCGCAAGCTGCATCACGCGCCGATGCCGCTGCTGGGTGGCTTGGCCATTTACTGCGGGACGGTCATAGCGGTCGTGTTCTCGCTCAATGGCCAGCCGCGATCTCAAGTCCTCGGCATTCTGGCTGGCGCGACTCTGCTCCTGGTTACCGGCATCCTCGACGATCGCGGTCTGCTTCATCACCAGATCAAACTCTTCGTGGCCATGCCTCTTGCCGCGGCCTCTCTGCTCGCAGTGGGACTTCGGCTCCACGTGGCTTCTAACTTTCTGCCGGCGCCGGTGGGCAACGATCTTGACGTTGCCCTGACGCTGCTGTGGGTAGTTGGCATCACGGCCGCCTTCAGCATCCTCGACCACATGGACGGTCTGGTCAGTGGCGTGGCCGCAATCGGTTCGTTTTTCTTCGCCGCGCTTGCCATTCTGAACGGCCAAATCCTGGTGGCTCCCTGGGGTGCCGCCGTCTTTGGCGCCTCGCTGGGTTTTCTCCACTGGAATTTCAAGCCAGCGAAGATTTTCATGGGTGACGGCGGGGCGATGTTCCTCGGTTTCATGCTGGCCACGCTCGGCCTCAAGCTTCGTCCGATGCACTTGACTCAAGCAACCGCCTGGA
>JASHPE010000081.1 GCA_030038235.1 Terriglobia bacterium | reverse complement strand
GCATAGCGCTGGCGCAAAACAGCGACGATCTGATCGTCCGGCGACGTCAGGTTGCCAACGACAGCTAACCGGTTACCCGATCCCGGATCATTCGGGAGTTCGAGGCGCTCCCCTGTTTGCGCTTGAAGGTCCACTCGCCAGACGTAGTAGTGTTCCGGAAAATCGGATTCGTCCACGATCATCGTGTTCTCATCCGGAAAAGCAGAAGCCGTGAAGAAATAGCATAAGGACCTGGCCAGCCGCTCGCCGACCGCCGGCCCGTTTGGCCCGTCGCCAACCAGGGGAACAGAGCGCAACGGGCAAGGGTCGGGTTTGTGGTCAAACCACAGCCGATTGTTCTTCGCGTCCGCAGCCTCGCCATGTTCGAGGTTGATGACACCGGCATCATCGGGGAGCGTCCGATATACGGGAGCACTTACTTGCTTGCCCGGTACATCGATTAATTCGGTTGAGAAACCCATTGGGTCTGTATTGATATTCTTGATCGGCCGAGTTCCCAAAACGACCAGCGAAGAGGTCTCAGGCGCGAAGCCCAGCAGGGTCAGAGGCGCGCCAAAAAGTCCGCCTGCCGGAACCGCGAAATCTCCGGCCCAATTTTTCGCGGCCACGTCTGCGGCAAGGACGCGCAGCGATTCGTGGGGAGCAGCCGTATTAATTCCCACCGCCACAAACCGGCTATCGCCGCTAAAGAACGCGCTACATGCTGTCAGTGGAGGCAGAGATAGGCTCGATGACAGAGAAAACCGCCCGCCCGCAGCGCCTGAAAACTGCAGTGTCAGTTGCTTTGGTTCCAACGTCACCATGGCTGCATCCCCCTGCGTGTCGAACGCAGAGCATGCGCCAACGATGTCCCGGCTTAGCCCGCAAGCAGGACACAACGCGCAAATCGCCACCAAGCAGAACGTCTTCAGGCCGCGCACCGTCCCTCGTTTGCTAACTGCCAATTCTCCTCCTCATACGAACTCTCAAGCGAATCGGTTCCGCGAAATTTCCCGCCTCGCACGATTCCAAGAGCGTGTTGCTGCCCGCACCGCGGGAGGTGACCGGCTTGAGGTATTGACGACGCTCGTCGAGGCCTACGAGGAGGCGCATTTCCCCATGGACGCTCCCGATCCCATTGAGGCCATCAAGTTCCGGCTGGAGCAGCAGCTTCCGGGTGGAACTCGAATCCGCTCATGAAGCGGAGCGTGGACGGCGCGCGGCGCTCTTTTTACGGAAGTAGGCCGCAACCTCGTCGCCGGAAATGGGCTTTACTCTGCCGCTTTCCAGGTCGTCGTAGCGGCGGTTGAACATTTCGCGCGCCTGCGCAAGCTCATCGAAATACCCGTCGATGACATCGCGCACAAGCTCGTCGGCGCTCCCGCGTCCGCTCTCTTCGGCGAGGCTCTTGAGCTTCTCTTTCGTCTCAGGGGTGAAGTGTACTTCCATGCTTTCCAAGATACAAGAATAGAGGCGTTTGGGCGATGCTGAGGATCCGATAACAGCCCCGATATAGGTTTGATATAGGCGACACACGGCCCTCGGATGCGCTAGCGGCGAAGGAAAGCCGCGTTTGACACCCGGGCCCCCTTCATCTAGCATACAGACGCATGGAAGTTGATTTCAGCGCTGACCTCGAATCCAAGCTCATCCGCCCCTGATAGGGGCCGAACCCACTCCAATCGGCAATCATCAGTCGCCAATCACCAATCAGCAATGGGCAATCGACAATCGGCAATGATATGCTTTGCTCCCTTAGAGCATTTCTACCGGGAGGTTCTGGTTGATGCAAAGTCATCGTGTGGTGAATCGTCCGAAGACGAATCGGGTTGGCCGCGTTGCCGCGATGGTGCTGTGCGGAATCTCGGTCTTGCCGCTCGCAACGACCGCGGCGGCGCAGCAATATCCTGAGTCGATGTATCAGGACTTGCGCTGGCGCATGATCGGACCCTTTCGCGGCGGACGCACCCGCGCGGCGACGGGTGTCCCCAGCCAGCCCAACGTGTTCTACGTCGGACAGGTTGATGGCGGCGTCTGGAAATCGGACGACTACGGCCGCACCTGGAATCCGATCTTCGACGACGAGCCTTCACAGTCGATTGGCGCCATCGCCGTTGCGCCCTCGGACCCGAACGTGGTCTACGTGGCGAGCGGTGAGGGCCTGCATCGGCCCGACCTCTCGGTAGGCGACGGCATTTACAAGTCGACCGACGCTGGCAAGACCTGGACGCATCTCGGCCTGAACGACGGCCAGCAGATCCCGACGCTCGCCATCGATCCGCGCGATCCCAACCGCGTGTTTGCGGCCGTGCTCGGGCATCCCTACGGCGCGAACGCCGAGCGCGGCATCTTCCGTTCCACCGATGGTGGCCAGACCTGGCAGAAGGTCTTGTACAAGGACGAGAACACCGGCGGCTGCGACGTGGAGATCGACCCCTCCAATCCCGACGTGGTCTACGCCACGCTTTGGGAAGAGCGCATGGGTCCGTGGGAGGACGGCAACCAGTTCTCCGGACCGAATGGGGGCATCTTCAAGTCTACGGACGGCGGCACCACGTGGAATCAGCTCACCGAGGGCTTGCCCAAAGGCGTGACTCAGGCGTACGTGACCATCTCACCCACGAATCCGCAGCGTCTTTATGCGAGCGTCGCCACCGGACACGCGACTTCGATCTGCCGGTCTGACGATGCCGGCGCAAGCTGGTCGAAAGCGACCGACGACGCTCGTCCCGCGACGCGAATTGGCGGCGGCGATCTGGCCGTGCCGCGCGTCGATCCGAAGAATCCCGACGTGCTCTATATGGCCAGCATCGTCACCTGGCGATCCACTGACGCCGGCAAGACCTGGACCGGCATTCGCGGCGCTCCCGGCGGCGACGATTATCAGAACCTCTGGATCAATCCCAACAATCCCGAGATCATCCTGCTGGTCTCCGATCAGGGCGCCATCGTCAGCGTGGATCGGGGCGAGACCTGGAGTTCGTGGTACAACCAGCCCACGGCGCAGTTCTATCACGTGATCACCGACAATCGATTTCCCTACTGGGTCTACGGCGCGCAGCAGGAGAGCGGATCGGCCGGCGTCGCCAGCCGCGGCAACGACGGTGAGATCACTTTTCGCGAATTTCATCCGGTGGGCGTGATCGAGTATGGCTATGTGGCGCCGGACCCGCTCCATCCGGAGATCGTTTACGGCGGCGGGCGCACCGAGGTCTCGAAGTTCAACTGGGTGACCGGCCAAGTCCAGAACGTTACGCCGATCCCGGTGCGGGACGTGAAGTATCGCGGCGATCGCACCCAGCCGCTGATGTTTTCGCCAGTCGATCCGCACATTCTTTACTACGCCACGAATTTTCTGTTCAAGACCACCGACGGCGGCAACACCTGGACGACGATCAGCCCCGATCTCAGCCGGCCCGCGCCCGGCATTCCACCGAGCGTCGGCGATATGGCGGCGAAGAATCCCGAGATCGGCAAGACGCGCGGGGTGATTTATGCGCTGGCGCCGTCATTCCGGGCCGTGAACACGCTCTGGGCGGGCACGGACGACGGTCAGGTGTGGATCACGCGCGACGGCGGCAAGAACTGGCAGAACGTCACGCCGCCCGAGCTGACAGCGTGGAGCAAGGTCACGCAGATCAGCGCGTCGCACTTCGACGAGCAGACGGCGTTTGTCTCCGTCAGCCGATTTCGCATCGACGATATGAAGCCTTACATCTACCGCACGCGCGACGGCGGCAAGACCTGGCAGCTCATCACCACCGGCCTCCCGGACAACGAGCCCGTCGATACGGTGCGCGAGGACCCCGTGCGCAAGGGCCTGGTCTTCGCGGGCACCGAGGCGGCGGTCTGGGTGTCGTTTGACAGCGGCGATCAATGGCAATCGCTGCAGTTGAACCTGCCGCACAGCTCGATGCGTGATCTGTGGATTCACGGGAGCGACCTTGTCGTGGCCACGCATGGGCGCTCCTTCTGGATCCTAGATGACATCACACCGCTGCGGCAACTTGCCGAAGCCGCAGCGCATTCGGGGCCGTACCTGTTCGAGCCGGCGCTCGGCTATCGAGTGAAACGCGACACTAACACGGACACGCCGCTGCCTCCCGACGAGCCAGGCGGGCAGAATCCGCCGGACGGCGCGGTGATCGACTATTACCTGCCGCAGGCCGCATCCGGCGCGGTCACGCTCGAGATCCTGGATTCGGGCGGCAAGCTTGTCCGGCGCTACGCGAGCAACGACAAGCCGGAATTCACCATGGAGGAACTCAAGAAGACACTCGCGATTCCCATCTACTGGGTCCGTATGCCGAGAGTTCTCTCCGCCGAGGCGGGCATGCACCGCTGGGTGTGGGACGTACACTACACGCCGCCGCCGTCGACACACTATGGCTATCCCATCTCTGCAGTCCCGCACGACACGCCGCGCGAGCCGCTCGGTCCAAACGCGATGCCCAGTCAATACACCGTGAAGCTCACCGTCGATGGCCACAGTTACACGGCTCCGCTGACGGTGAAGATGGATCCGCGGGTAAAGACGCCGCCGTCCGGTCTCGAGCAGCAGTTCCAGGCCGAGACTCGCCTGGCCGCACTGATAGCGTCGACTTACCAAGCCGCGGGCGAAGCGCGTGCGGCTCAGGAGTCGCTGAGCAAACTCAACGGCAAGGCTACCGGCGTCGTTGCGGACGCGGTGAGCGCGCTCGAGAAGAAGATGCGCAGCCTCGCCGGAGCCGGTGGAGGATTCTTCGCGCCGCCCTCGCCCGAAGTGACGCTGGCGCGCGTCAGCGGCGACGTTGCGACTCTCTACGGCCTGGTGGGCGCAGCGGACGCGGCGCCCACCACCCAGGAAACCGCGGCAATGACGGCCGTCGAGCGCGAATGGGTCGACGTCTCCAAGCGGTGGGGCGAGATCAAGTCCACGGACATACCGGCGCTCAATCGTCAACTGCGCGGCGCCGGACTTCCCGAGGTCCAGGTCACGGCCCAACCGCAGCCGGAGGAAGAATCGCAGGACGTGGAGTAAGTTGGGACAACGAATGATGAACAATGAACGGTCTCGTGTCCGACGGAGGAATTCTCAAATGAAGATTCGCGCCGGTGCGCGCACTCTCATCCTGACGATCGGCGCACTCTGCGTCGCCCAGGCTTTGAAGGCTCAGAGCACCACTTATCCGAACTTTCCCAGCGAAACGCCGGCGAATTTCAAGCCGGTGACTGACAGCTTCGACTACGTCCGCCGCGACGTGATGATTCCCATGCGCGACGGCCTGAAGCTGCACACCGTCATCCTGGTGCCGAAGGGCGCGCATAACGCGCCGATCCTCATGACGCGCACGCCTTACAATGCCACCGCGCTCACCAGCCATGCCGAAAGCTCGCACTTGGGGCCGATCCTGCAGGGCTACGACAACGCTGTAGACGTAATTGTGGACGGCGGCTACATCCGCGTGGTGCAGGATATTCGCGGCAAGTACGGCTCCGAGGGCGATTTTGTGATGAACCGGCCGCTGCACGGCCCTCAGAATCCGACGCCGGTGGACGAAGCCACTGACACCTATGACTCGATCGACTGGCTGGTGAAGAACATTCCGGAGTCGAACGGCAAGGTCGGCATCCTGGGCATCTCCTACGATGGGTTTCTGCCGCTGATGGCGGTCGTGAACCCGCATCCTGCGCTCAAAGTGTCGGTGCCCATGAATCCCATGGTGGACGGCTGGATGGGCGATGACTGGTTCCACAATGGCGCGTTCCGCGAGCAGAACATGCCCTATATCTACGAGCAGGAGGCGACGCGCGACAACAGCGCCAAGTGGTGGACGAACAGCTTTGACGATTACGACGTCTACCTGCAGGCTGTATCGGCTGGCAACCTCGGCCGTCTCCGCGGCCTTGAGCAGGTCGGCTTCTGGCGCAAGATTCTGGAGCATCCGGCATACGATGCCTTCTGGAGCGACCAGGCCATGGATAAGGTACTTGCGGACCAGCCTCTGAAAGTCCCGATGATGCTGGTGGACAGCCTGTGGGACCAGGAAGACATCTACGGCGCCATCGCGATCTACAAAGCCCTCAAGCCCAAGGACACCGATGGCGACAAGTTGTACCTCGTCATGGGCCCGTGGCATCACGGCCAGGAGATCGACGACGGCAGCACGCTCGGCGTCCTGAGATTCGGCAGCGACACCGGGCTTTACTTTCGCGAGAACATCCTCCGTCCGCTTCTCGATCATTACTTGAAGGACGATGCGCCCGAATCCAACGTCGCGCCAGTGACGGCATTCGAAACCGGGACGAACAAATGGCTGCGCCTGCCTTCCTGGCCGGCAGGCTGTGAAAGCGGCTGCCGCATTGATCGCACTGCGCTCTTTTTGAGGGCCGGCGGCAAGTTGAGTTTCGATCCGCCCAAGCCCGGCGACGCGGAGTACGACGAGTACGTCTCCGATCCCGCCAAGCCAGTGCCCTTCCGCAAGCGTCCGGTCCGGCCGATCGGCTACGACGAGAGCAAGGGCCTGACTTGGCCCGAATGGCTAGTCGACGATCAGCGCGAGGCGTCCGGACGCACCGACGTGCTAACGTTCACGTCCGACGTGCTCACCGACCCGGTGAAGATCAGCGGCCAGCCGGCCGCGAACCTGACCGCGTCCACCAGCGGCACGGATTCCGATTGGGTGGTGAAGCTGATCGATGTTTATCCTGACGAAGTGGCGGATCAACCGGAGATGGGCGGCTACCAGTTGATGATCTCCGCCGACATCTTCCGCGGCCGCTACTACCTGGGATTCGATAAGCCTCAGGCAATCCCGTCCGGCAAGCCAGTAAGCTATCGTTTCGAGCTGCCGACCGCCAATCACGTCTTCCTGCCGGGCCACCGCATCATGGTGCAGATCCAATCGAGCTGGTTCCCGCTCTATGATCGCAACCCGCAGACCTTCGTGCCCAACATCTTTTGGGCCAAGCCGGATGATTATCGGAGGGCTGTGCAGCGGATCTATCACTCGTCCGAGGGGCGGAGCTTTGTCGAGTTGCCCCTGGTGCGGACGCCCTGATATGCGGCACGTTTGCTCACCACGCTGCGTCCTCATCGCGTCGTGGCCCTGCGCAAGCGACGGCAATCAGCCTTGAATCATCGTGTGGAGTTCATGCTACACTCTGTTAGACGCGAATGGATGGGCCGTTAGCTCAATTGGTAGAGCAACTGACTCTTAATCGTAAATGGCCTGTTTGTGCCGGCTAGCACCTAATTGTAAGTGATTGGAATAAAACGATCGGGCGAGTCGCCGTACTTGCCCGTACCAATCAAAACACGTTGGCACCCGCTACATTTTCCGCTACACTCCCGGCTGGGCCAACCGCCCCGTTTTCGTTCACAGCGCGTTCGATGACGAGTGCCCAGGCGGCTCGGAGAAGTCAATCTCGGGGAACGCTTCCTGCAAGTTTTGACGAATGGAATTGTTGAAGCC
>JASHPE010000080.1 GCA_030038235.1 Terriglobia bacterium | reverse complement strand
CCAACGCAAAGGCGAGGCCGGTTGAGCCACCTCGATCAACTCCGCAAAGGAAAACCGCGACTTCACGCGGAGCCCCGATTCCGCATCGAGAGCGTGCGGCATGAGCGCCAGCTCCGTCATGCCGCCTTCGGCGAGCCTCCTGAGCAGTTCGTTGCCCAACTCGACGAAGCGGGTTGTGGCGCGCCGGTACTCCTGCTCCGCCAGTTCCTGCTCTGTCCGGAGCCAGGGCGTGACGTGGCGCCGCGCGATTTCCTGCGCCTGACGCGTCAGGCGGCGGCGGTACGACGGCCCGAATCCGCGCGGCGCCGAGTGCTGAAATTCCTTGTCCGCCTCCGCCAGTACGGTGCGGAGGAATCCTTGATGGCGCTCGACGAACGTGCTACAGATTCGCTGCTGCTCGGCCATCATCAGGAAGCCTACTTCAACCAACGACTGTTCGGCGCGGGCTGTGGTCTCTTTCAGGGCTGCGATCCGCCCTTCCGACTCGGCGATCGGACGCCGCAACGCCTCCCGCTCTTCGCCGAGGACCGCGAGCAACTCCTCGCTGAGCCGCTCAACGCCGCGTTCGCAGGCTACGCTGACCAGTTGGCGTCCCGAGTTCCGCACCAGATCAAGCAGGGTCTCGTTCAACGCGTGCCAGTCGCGTTCGGGTCCACGATGTTCCAGCCGCTCGACGGCGCTGACTTCGAAGATCGGTCCAGTGGGACGGCTCAGACGGTGCTCCAGAAGCTGGCGGGCAAAGCGCGCAGCAGCGGAGCGTTCGGCGTCGGTGGTACGGTCCGCTTTGTTCAGCACGACCAGCAGATTCTCGACCCGAGGCGCGATGGCCTCGACCAGCGTCAATTCCTCTCCGGCGAGCGGCGGATCTGCGCCCAGCACGATGAGTGCGGCATCGATGTGGGGAACAAACGCCGCGGTTGCGGCCGTGTTCTCAGGGAATACGGAACCGAGGCCTGGCGTGTCGACGAGGCAAAGGCCTGCTTCGAGCAGCGGGCACGGCGTGAACACCTCAATTCCCGCCACCCGTTTCGCGTTGCGCGGATTGTGTTCCTCGGAAACGTACAGATCGAGCGCGAGGATTTCAATCTCGCGCCAGGAATCGTCGCGCAGCCTGACACGAGCGCCCGGTTGCTCGCCGTAGCGGATGACGGTGGGCACCGCCGTCACCGGAACGAATCCGGTGGGAAGCATCTGGTCACCGATCAGCGCATTGATCAGCGTCGATTTTCCCCGCTTAAACTGGCCCAGGCAGGCCACATAGAAGCGTCCTTCCGCCACCCGGTCGGCCAACTCGCGAGCTTCGTCGCGGATGCGCTCCGCTTCCAGCCGCCCGGCCAGCTCAGAGAGGCGGAGCAAGCGCGAAGCCCCATCCGCATCGCTGCCCGTCGCTGGGCGCTGCGCCACTTCAACTTCCGCGGCCGACATCATGGAGACGTCTCTCATAGGTCGAGACCTTCTTACCTTTTCCCGGACCGGTAGAGGATCACGCGGACTTTTTCGAGCGTGATCAGGCCACCATCCACCATCTCGTCGAGCCGGGGCAGAACGCGTTCGATGCGCTCTGCGTCTTCCACGACCTCGATCACGACGGGAAGATCCTGGGAAAGCCGTAGAATGCTGTCGGTGTGGTAGCGGCTCGACGATCCATAGCCGCCGACGCCGCGCAGTACGGTCACGCCGCTCAGGCCTTCGCGCCGGCAGAGTTCCACGATGGCCTGGTAAAGCGGCTTGTGCTGCCAGCGGTCCGACTCGCCGATGTGAATGCGCATCAACGTGCGCTCGCCTTCGAACTTCTGATGCTCCACAGAGCCTCCGTCAGAACCGATTTGCCAGACGCATGCCGAGTTTGAGCAGGAACAGTCCCCCCAGGAAACTCAAGCCAGAATAAAGGAGCGCACGCATCCAGTCGCCGTCGTCGAGCAGGTGGACTGTCTCCCAACTGAAAGTCGAGAAGGTCGTGAACGCCCCAAAAAAGCCGACGGTGACGCCGATGCGCCAGTCGGCTGGGATGGAAATGTGGCTCAGCGAATACTGTCCGATTCCGCCGAGCAGAAAGCAGCCTACGAGGTTCACGGCCAGCGTTCCGGTCGGGAACAGCGGCCCGGTACGGTCCTGCACCACACCCTGCAGTCCGTAACGTGCCAGGGTTCCCAGTGAACCGAAGAGCACCAACATCGAGAAGACGCGCAAGTAATCCTTTCCTTTCTACCGCCATCTAAGGTATCTGGCGCCCAGAAACAAAAAACTCCTGAACGCCACGCCGCGGCGGTCAGGAGTCATCATCCGGTATCATCGGAGGTTGGGTCAGGCGAACTCCATCGCCCCGGATTGTCCTCGTGTCATTATAGCGGTGCCCCGGCTCGTCTACAAACACTGAATATTAGGACGGCCCGGCCGCAACCAAGCGGAGTTCTCCGTGACCTCAGTGCCGAGGAGCCTCTTAACACGGAGTTCACGGAGACTCTGCGGCCTCAGTGTTGAGGTCTTTTTAGGCACAGAGATACGGAGAAACCATCCATCGCCGCGCGTGGCAAGACGGGGGCTGACGCGCCCTCGGTCTTTCGAGTATCCTTTCAGAGATGAGCCAAGGAACTTCACGCAGTTTGACCGGAGCCGCGGCCGGCTGCATGACCGCGCTGCTAGCGTTGCCCTTCATTGCTGTCGACCTGGCTGCGAGGACCTCGACCGCCGGTTCGGCCCCGGGCGAAGCTCGCAGCTTTGAGTTTGTTTACCAGGTGACCGTCGATCCCGTGCCGGCCGGGAAGGTAAAGGTCTGGATTCCGGTCGCGAAATCCGACGCGAATCAGGAAGTGGTCCTGAAAAGCGTCTCGGGGCTCGATGTTTCACAAGTCGATTCCCGGACCCGGCGCGACTCCGAATACGGGAATTCCGTTCTCTACGCGGAGATCGCAAACGCGCAGGCGCCGGTCACGGTCACGCTGACGTATGAAGTGACTCGCAAGGAGTATTCGCGGGGCGGTCTGAACGATTTGATGCGCTACAACCGCGACGACGATCCTGCTCCGCCGGATGTGGCGCGCTTCCTCGCTCCCGATCGCCTGGTGCCGATCAATGATCGCTTCAAGACGATGGCGGCCGAGATCACGCGTGGCAAAAACGGCGACGTTGCGAAGGCGTACGCCATCTACGACTACGTTTTTCACAATCTGCGGTATGACAAATCCGGCGAAGGCTGGGGACGCGGCGACGCCATTTGGGCGTGCGACGCGAAGCACGGCAACTGCACCGATTTTCACTCCTTGTTCATCGCGCTGATGCGTGCCGAGAAGATTCCGGCGCGATTCGAAATCGGCTTCCCGCTGCCGGAAGGGAAGACCGACGGCGAAATTCCCGGGTATCACTGCTGGGCGGAGTTCTACCTGAGCGGCCTCGGCTGGGTGCCCGTCGATATTTCCGAGGCCTGGAAGAATCCGGCAAAGCATGACTTCTTCTTCGGCTCGCTCGACACCAACCGGGTGCAGTTCACGATCGGGCGCGATCTCGTTCTCAATCCGCCGCAAAGCGGTCCGCCGGTCAACTATCTCGTGTATCCGTACGCCGAACTCGACGGCCAGCCGTACGATCACGTGGAGAAGAAGTTCTCGTTCCACGAAGTTCCGGTGCCGGTAGCACAGGCACTCTTGCCTGTGCCCGGACAGAAGGCACTCCCGCCCGTGCATTCCGGATCAGCATCCGCGCGCGGCCAGCGAGGAAGAGGCGATATGACCGAGCCGCAGTTCCTCAAGGCAACTGTGGTCATCCCGGTAAGCGACATCTACGACACAACCGCGTGGTACGAGCGCGTGCTGGGCTTCGAGACGCGATATGTTCACGGGCAGGGCCGGCCCGGCGACGATGAAGACTTTGCCACTTAAGCCATCATGGGTCGCGACGCGATTGAGGTCCACTTTCATCATGGACGAAGGCAGCGGGTCTGTCTGGGCGCGCCCCGGTACCGGCTACTCTACTTGCGCGTGGGCGGCATCGATTCAGTTTATGCGGGCGTGAAATCGCAGGGCGTCGCCATCACGCGCGAACTGCGGCACGAGAACTGGCCGGCGCGCGGATTCAACTTCAACGATCCCAGCGGCAACGACGTCCACATCGAGCAGCCAGACTAGGCGCCGCGTCGCCTTCAGGCCACCACCGCGTGCTGATAATGGCAAGCCTCGTCGCGGCAATAGCGCGTGGTCTCGCCGCTCTTGGAGACCTTCTCCAGCAGGATCGGCGACCCGCATTGCGGGCACGTCTCGGCCGCGGGCTTGTCCCACGCCGTGAACTTGCAATCGGGATAGCGCGTGCAGCCGTAGAACGTCTTGCCGCGTTTGGTCTTCCGCACCACGATTTCGCCGCTGCAGCCCTTCTCGGGGCAAGGAATGCCCAGGGTCTCGCGCTTCACGTACTTGCACTCGGGATAGTTGCTGCAGGCCGTGAACACGCCGTAGCGTCCGTGCTTCACCACCAGGTGATTGCCGCAGACCGGGCATTTTTCTTCGAGCTTCTCGTCGGCTACAGCGGTAGCCGTCCCTTCCTTCATCACGATCTTGCGTGTGTTCTTGCACTCCGGATACCCGGTGCAGCCGAGGAAGTAACCGAAGCGGCTGCGCTTGGTGGTCATGGGACGGCCGCACTTCTCGCAAATCTGGTCCGGGACCTCCGGCGCCGGCGGAGCGCCGGTGGCGTATTGGGCCGCAAGCTCGGGCGTAAGATCGCGGGTGCCGTCGCAGTCGGGATAGCCGGTGCAGGCCAGGAACTGACCGTTGCGGCCAAGGCGGATGACCATGGGTTTGCCGCACTTTTCGCACTTGACATCAGTCGGGATGCCCTCGCCCTTAATGTCCACCATGTCGCGTTCGGCGCGCTTCAAGTCCTTGCTGAACTTGCGATAGAAATCGTCGAGCGCCGCGGTCCAAGTCATCTTGCCTTCCTCGACCTCGTCCAATTCCTCCTCCATGCGAGCCGTGTAGGCGATGTCGAAGATGTCGGTAAAATTCTTCACCAGCAGATCGTTCACCACCATGCCGAGCTCGGTGGGAAAGAAGCGGCCCTGCACCTTTTCCACGTAATCGCGGTTCTGGATCACCGAGAGAATGCTGGCGTAAGTGGATGGCCGTCCGATGCCTTTTTCCTCCAGAGCCTTGACGAGAGTCGCCTCGTTGTAGCGCGGAGGCGGCTCGGTAAAGTGCTGCTCCGGCAGCAGTTCTTCGAGCGTGAGGCGCTCGCCTTTGGCGACGGCCGGCAGGCGGAGCTTCAGCTCGGCATCTTCTTCCAGGTCCGCCTGGCTCTTATCGTCCTTGCCCTCCTCGTAGACAGCTAAGAAGCCCTTGAACTTCTCCACCGACCCGGTGGCGCGGAACAGGTAATCGTCCGCCGTGATCTCGATGGTGGTCTGGTCGTACACCGCGGGATTCATCTGCGACGCCACGAAGCGCTGCCAGATCAGTTTGTAGAGCTTGAACTCGTCGGGCTGGAGGTACTTCTTGATAGACTCCGGCGTGCGGTCGACGGACGTGGGCCGGATGGCCTCGTGGGCGTCCTGCGCGCCTTTCTTGCTCTTGTAGTGCACCGGCTCATCGGGCAGATAGGGCTCGCCGAACTTCTTGCGAATGTAATCGCGAGCCGAGCTGATGGCGCTATCCGCCACCCGCGTCGAGTCAGTGCGCATGTAGGTGATCAGCCCGACGGCGCCTTCTTCACCGAGTTCCACGCCCTCATAGAGCTTCTGAGCGATCGTCATCGTCTTCTTCGCCCAGAAGCGCAGCTTGCGGACGCCTTCTTGCTGCAGCTTGCTGGTGATGAAGGGCGGTACCGGATACTTGCGCTTTTCGCGTGTGGTGACGGAGTCGACGATGAACGGCGCCTGGCGCAAGGCCGCCACATGGCGGTCAGAGGCGGCCTGGTCGGGAATCTCGAGGTCCTTGCCCTGGAGCTTTGCCAGCCGCGCCTCGAAGGAGGGCGGGTTCTGGCCGTGCAGGCGGGCGGCGATCGTCCAGTACTCCTGGGTTTTGAACGCCTGGATCTCGCGTTCGCGCTCCACGATCAAGCGCAGTGCTACGGTCTGGACCCGTCCGGCCGATATCCCGCGCCGGACCTTGTCCCACAGCAGCGGACTGACCTGGTAGCCGACCAATCGATCCAAAATCCGGCGGGCTTGCTGTGCCTCCACCAGGTGCGTGTCGATCTGGCCGGGATTCTCGAAGGCGCCCCGGACGGCATCGCGGGTGATTTCGTTGAAGATCACGCGATAGAACTTTCGCTTCTTCGACTCCAGCAATTCGCGCAAGTGGGCGCAGATCGCCTCGCCCTCGCGGTCCGGGTCGGCCGCCAGATAGATCAGTTCGGCGCGCTCGGCGGCGGACTTCAGTTCCTTGATGACGTCCTTCTTGGACGGGATTTCGCGATAGACCGGCCGGAAGTCGTCGTCGATGTCGACGCCCAGGTCCTTTTTGGGCAAATCCATGACGTGGCCCATCGAGGCCTTCACGGTGTAGCCGCTGCCGAGATATTTATTGATCGTCTTGGCCTTGGCCGGCGATTCGACGATGACGAGTGACTTGCTCATGAATCGGTTCTTAATCTCCTGTAATCGATGATCTAAATTATTGTTGGCGTTGCTTCTTGCCTTTCAGTTATGGCGTATCGGCTCCGCGTTGTCAAATGCAGTCCCCGCGCCGGAATCGTAATTCAGATGTAGGGGCAGCCCTCTGTGGCCGCCCGGTTACAGCGGAGCCTTTGGGCGCTGTCAGTTGGGCGGACACAGAGGGCCGCCCCTACATCTGAATTCACAGCTTCCGGACGAAGTTCTTGCCCGGCAACTGCCGGATGAATCCGCTCATTTCAAGCTCCAGCAAAGCCGCCAGCACGCGCGGCTGCGGGAGTTGCGCCTCGGTGAACACGTCGTCCACGAACGTGGCCTTGTCCGGCCGCAGGACGTCATAGACCGCCTTCTGATCGCCGCTCAGCGATGGCTCAAACAGCGACCGCGTCTCCGCCTCCTCTGAGGCAGTGGATGCGGTCGCCGCCGGGATGAGTTGCGCCCGGATCGTCGCCGGGAACTCCTCGACCACGTCCATCCAGTTATCGACAAGCTTGGCGCCTTGCTTGATCAGCAGGTTAGGGCCGAAGCTCTGAGGTGAGGTGATGTTGCCCGGCACGGCGTACACTTCGCGATCCTGCTCCGATGCCAGACGCGCCGTGATCAGCGAGCCGCTGTACTCCGCGGCTTCCACAATCACCACGCCGAGCGACAGTCCGCTGATGATCCGGTTGCGAATCGGGAAATTCTCGGGCTGCGGCGAGGTGCCAAGCGGAAACTCGGAGATCAACGCGCCGCCGGCGAGGATGTTCTCGGCCAGACGCTTGTTGTCGCGCGGATAGAGGATATCGACGCCGCAGCCGAACACCGCGATCGTCTTGCCGTTGACCTCAAGCGCGCCCCGATGCGCAGCCGAATCGACGCCGCGGGCCATGCCGCTGACGATCACAAGCTGGCGCTGCGCGAGATCGGAGGCCAGTCGATGCGCCACCGAACTGCCGTAGGCGCTTGGCCGCCTCGTGCCGACGATCGCGACGGAGTGGCGCGCGAGCAGGCTCGCGTCACCGCGGACGTAAAGGACCAGCGGCGGGTCCGCGATCTGCTTCAGCAGCGGCGGATAGTCGCTCGTTCCGAACGGGATCACCTTGCAGTCGAGCTTCCCGGCAGCCGCCAGTTCTCTTTCTGCCTCTTGCTGGCCGGTGCCGTCGCGGATTCGCACTGCCACCTGATGCGGCAGGCCCGCGCCTTCCAGCGAACTGATCGACGCGCCATAGACCGCTTCGGGCGAACCGAAGTGCTCCACGAGCTTCTGGGCACTGCGCACCCCGAGCCCTTCCACACGGCCAAGAGCCAGCCACAGTTGACCGGCTACCTCATTGGAAACTGCTGCCATGGCTCATTTGAGATGCGGCAGACGGGCCTGACGATTCCCGGCCCACAGACGCCAACGGCCTCCGAGCCAATCTGCGATCGGAGCGACATTTTCGCATCTCTTTTGTTTTGAGAAAGATTCCGGCTTCGTCCGCAATCCATGCCGAGGATTGAGTTCCGGCGTCGCCGTACGGGACTGATCTGCAAAGCTAGCGGAGCAAAGATGTTAATCACTGGTTAACAACTTAGCTTCAAGCGAAGGGAATGTCAAATGGAGAATTGCGAGGGCGAAGATTCGCTGGGAGTGAATTCTAAGGATGGCGCGTGGTGACCTGCGCGTGGCGCCGGGTCATCGCCCACTCGCCGACGTCTGCAGAAGCTTCGGAAAGCGTATTGAGGAGCGGGCGAATCATCTTCGCGGTGAGGTCGGCCGCCGCAACACCGGCCCAGACCGACAACCGCCAGGTGGACAGCACACGCCGTGATGGGTCGAACTCGGGACGCCGGTGCTCGCCGAGACTCAGGTAATCAACCAGCACGTCGACGGCGTATAGCACACCCGCCGCCAGCAAACCCATCCTGACCAATCCCACCACGAAATCTTGCAGCGTTCTCATGGCCGAACAGCCTCCCTAGCGATACTCCACCACATTAGATGCCGCAAATACCGCCCGCGACTAGGTAGTGCACCTGACGTGCCAAGCGTTTCGACCGCGGGTCAAGAGATTCTTTCGCTGAGGCGTCCACATGGTAACTATCGGGAGCCATGGGACATAGTCTCCGAGCTTTAGCCAGACGCGGACTGCGCTGGCCGGGTCCGTCCGTTACGGAAGTGTGCAATTCTTACGCGGGCTGCCAGCAGTTCGACATCCGGTGCTGGCCCGCTGTCACTGCACCGTCAGAGTGGCCGTCACACCGTTCTGTAAAGTCGTCGTGCCCGAGGTGTACGTGCCTGTCACGGTCACCATGTAACTGCCGGCGGGAGTACCGGTGGGCTGCGTGGTGGTACTGGTGGTGGTCATGCCTCCGCCGCAGGCCGGAATAATCAGAGTCAGCGCCAGCATTAGCATGGCAGCGATCAAGATCGCCGTCAGCGGTCTAAACAAAAGGCCGGGAAAGGGCGGGGCTTCAGCCCCGCCGAAAGACGCACCCAATAGTCTCATTAACTTCTTCCTTAATCGTTTCCCTGCGGCGGGGCTGAAGCCCCGCCCTTTCAGAATCGCAACGGCGAGCAGCAGCAACAAAAGGGGCGCCACGAGCGGAATCGCCGGCCACCGGCCCTGCGGCGCGCGCGGCAGCGCCCTCGAGCCCGCCGCCGTGGTCGTAATCGTCACCACGGCTTGAGGCTCGGCAGTCGGATTCCCGCTCAAATTCAACTGGGAAGGCATCACGCTGCAGGTGGAGGCCGCCGGCGCTCCCGAGCAGGCGAGTGCAATCGTGGCCACCAATCCTCCAGCGGAAGCCGCAAACACGGTGTAACTCGCCATCTGACCGGGCGTCACGGTGAACTGAGACGAGGTTCCGGCGATGCCGAGCGAGAAGTCCTCGCCGGTTCCGGAGAGCGGCAAGCTTTGCGGGCTGCCAAGGGCGTTGTCGGTAACGGTGAGCGTGGCCTCGATTGGTCCGCCGACTGGGGGTTTGAAGGTGACGTTGATGGTGCACGCGGCCCCGGCCGCCAGCGTCGAGCCGCAGTTGTTCTGCTGGCTGAAGCCCTGGGCGACCGATCCGCCTACGCTGATGCTTGAGATGTTCAGTGGCGCGGCGCCGGTATTGGTCAGGATCGCCGCGGTTGGCCCGACGCTTTTTCCCGCGAGCGTGGGTCCGAAGACCAAACCGCCGCTCGGCGAAAAACCCACGGCCGGAGCTGTGCCGGTGCCGCTGAGGGTGATCGTCTGGGGGTTGGCGGGGGCGTTGTCGCTGATGCTCACCGTGCCGGCCAGCACTCCCGAGGCCGTGGGCTTGAAGATGACGTTGATCGCGCAGCTTGCCCCCACCGCAATCGGGGATTTGCAGGTGCTCACGGCCACGTAGTCGGCACTGGCAGTGATGCCGCTGATGATGAGCGCCGCCGTGCCGGTGTTGGTGAGGGTTACCGTTTTTTCGGGAGTCGCCTCACCCACCGGCTCGCTTCCAAAGCTCAGGCTCGACGGTGAGAGGGTTGCCACCGGTGCGGCGGTGCCGGTACCGGAGAGTGTGACTGCCTGCGGACTTCCGGACGCATTGTCGGCAATCGTGAGCGTGCCTGTCTCCACGCCGGTCCCGCTGGGCGTGAAGGTCACATTGATCGTGCAACTGGCTCCGGCCGCAACGGATGTGCCGCAGTTGCTGGTCTCGGCGAAGGCGCCGGTAGCGTTGATGCTCGTGATGCTCAGGGCGGCGGTGCCCGTGTTGCTCAGCGTCACTGTCAGCGCTGCGCTGGCGAGGCCGGTGGGCTGGTTGCCGAACGTGAGGCTGGTGGGTGACAGGGTCACGGTGGGCGTGGGAGAGCCAGTCGCGGTTAGCGCTACGACCTGCGGGCTCCCAGCCGCATTGTCGGTAAAGCTGAGCGTGCCCAGACGTGTTCCTGGAGCCGTCGGGTCAAACGCCAGACCGACGGTGCAGCTCGCTCCCGGGTTGAGCGACGTCGTGACGCCGCAGTCCAGTTTCGTTTGGTAGGTGCACTTGGATCCCTCTCCAGCCATCGGCGCGCACAGTTGAAAATCGCCACTGTTGAAGCCGCCAATCGCGATTCCGCTTGTTAAGTCCAGAACCATATTCCCGGTGTTGGTCAACGTCACCACCTGCGGCGTGCTGATCGTGCCCACGGGCTCGGGGCTGAAGTTGACACTGGGCGGCGCCGCGCTGGCAAATGGGCCGGTCACGCCGGTTCCCGTCAAGGCGATCACCTGGGGACTGCCGGGAACGCTGTCGGTCAACGTGAGCGTTCCGCTGAAGGTCCCCGTAGAAGCCGGTGAGAACGTCACGTTCACTGTGCAGTTTGTACCGGTCGCCAGGCTCGATCCACAATTGTTCGTTTGCGCGAAGCCGGAGCCCGCCACGACGACGCTCGTCAAGCTGAAGGCTTCGCTGCCCGGATTACTCACCAGCACCGATACGGGGACGCTCGTAGTGCCGACTCCCTCGCCCGCGAAAGTCAGACTGCGGGGTGAGAGAGCGAGAACCGGAGTATTCAACTGTACGTCAACCCCGACTTCAGTGTCGTATTGAGCCAAGTCGACGGCACCGTCGCCATTGAAATCGCCAGAGGCCAGAGGGCCGTTCTCGGAAGGCAAGCCGAGGCCGACCGGGCTCTGGAAGGTGCCGTTGCCGTTACCCAGCAGAGCAAACACGGGAGGGGTTCCGTCCGTTGCGGCAGCCAGATCCAGTTTTCCATCGCCGTTCAGGTCAGCGGCGACCATGAGGTAGATTGACCCGACTGACGAAATCCGGGAGGGCGGCTGGAAGGTGCCGTTGCCGTTACCGAGCAGCAGTTCGACACCATTAGAGTCTTGCGCAGCCACGTCCAAATCTCCGTCGTTGTTGAAGTCGCCGACCACAACGCCGTTCGGGGGAGCGAGCAGCGGGGTCGACGTGGGTGAAGCAAAGGTTCCGTCGCCATTGCCCAGGAACACCTCGAGGTAGCCGGTAACGACTTGGTCGGTAGTCACCACAAGATCGAGCTTCCCATCTCCGTTGAAGTCGCCGACGCCTAATCCCTCCGGAGTCCCCATGGTCTGGTATTCCACCTGGGGCTTGAAGGTGCCGTCACCGTTGCCGAGCAGGATCGAGATGGCGTTGCCGGCAACGTCCAGGACCGCCAGGTCCAGATTGCCATCTCCATTGAAGTCTCCGGTAACGATCGCGCCAGGTTGGTTGCCGGTAGCATTCGTCGTTCCGGTCTGGAACGTGCCGTTACCGTTGCCCAAAAAGATCTCGACTGTGTTGTTCTCCGGTTGCGCAATCGCGAGATCCTGATTGCCATCGGCGTTGAAATCGCCTGCAGCAAGGGCGCTCGTTTGGCTGCCGGTATCGAAGTCCGTGTAAGGTTGAAAAGTGCCGTTACCATTTCCCAGCAGGATGGAGATCTCAACGCCAGTGGAGGTCGCGAAGTCCAGGTAACCATCGTTAGTGAACCCAGCCGTAACGAACGTGCCCGTGGTGACACCGGTAGCGGTGGGGTAGTCGGCAAGGCTGGCGAAGGTGCCGTCGCCGTGGCCGATCAGGACACTCACTTCGGAACTTACGATCGCGGCGAAATCCAGATGACCGTCGCCATTGAAGTCGTCGGGCGCGAAGGTAAGGGCGCTTACTGGTAAACTGGCACCTGAACTAGGCCCAAACGGATAGGGTTGCCCGCTCGGAGGCTGGAACGTGCCGTTGCCGTTTCCGAGGATGACGGAAACCCCGAGTCCTCCGGTTTGCACAACGGTATCGGTGATCAGCAGATCGAGCTTGCCGTCGCCATTGAAGTCTCCGGCCGCCAGCGCTCCGAGCACCTGTCCGGTGGAATCCAGTAGTGTCGGAGTCTGGAAGGTTCCATTGCCGTTCCCGAGCGCAATGGAGTTGCCAAAAACCAGGTCGGGCGTTTCATCGCCGTTGAAGTCTCCGGCGATAATACCCCCGGCTACGATTCCCGTCTGAATAGGAGCCTGAAAGGTTCCATTGCTGTTGCCCAGCAGAATGACGACATTCTCTTGCGAGAATCCAGGGGCCAAGGCCAGGTCCAGGATACCGTCGCCGTTGAAGTCTGCAGCTACCACCTGATCGGGCCCAATGCTGGCGGGATAGTCGAAGTGCGGTTGGAACGTGCCGTCACCGTTGCCGAGCAGTATCGAAACTGTTTCGTCCGTCTCGTTGGCGACTGCCAGGTCGAGCTTGCCGTCTCCGTTGAAATCCGCGGTGACCAGGCTGGCGGTCCCCTGACCGGTACCGTAGCTGACCGCAGGCTGGAAGCTGCCATCCCCGTTGCCAAGGAGCACGTCAACAGAGTTGCCGGTAGAAAGAGGAACAAGGGTACCGTAGATCACGGCCACGTCAAGCCGGCCATCGCCGTTGAAGTCGCCTGCGACCAACGCCAGAGGATTGGTCGAGCTAAGCGTAGTATTGACGGGGGAACCGAGCGTGCCGTCCGGCTGCCCGAGGTAAACTGAGAGGCTGCCAGGCAGGCACGAGGTATCCTCTTCGATGCAGGCGTACGTTAGTTCCTGGTTCAGCACGGCCACGTCCGGTATGCCATCCCCGTTAAAATCGCCCGTGATGAGCGCTGCAGGGAGATTGGGGACGGCCAGATCCATGCGGCCAAAGACGTAGGTCTGTGCGGAGGCGGTGGAAGTCGCGATGCCCAGAACAGCGCAAAGCAGGAGCGCGCCTCCAGCCGCGATCCCCAAGCCCTGGCGGAGAACTCCGAAGCGCATGGTCCCCTCCCCATCGATTCTGTGGAAATGAAAGCCGGGCCGGTCCGCTCGCTGCGCCCAATCAGGCGCACCGCCCCTTGCACGGTCCTGAACCCTTAAACACTGGTCCCGGCGAAAAGTCGCGGCCGTCGCTATGCTCAGTCTACCTCTAAATTGCTGGGATTGCGGACCTGAAGGTCGCGGCTGCGGTGAAAATCAGTGGCAGGCCGATTGCCAAAATAGAATAGGGGCGACCGTCGCCGAGAGGTCGCCCCTTCCTGCCACAAAACAGCACCGAATCAAGAGGAGTATGAGTATTTCGCGCTGATTTGGACACCGTGAGACTAGCACAGGGCCGCGGAGCCGTAAACCTATCTTTCGGTCAGTTGTCAGCGGTCAGTTGGTTGTCAGCTTTTCGTGGATCGTAACCGGCAACCGGCCACTGACGATTGACACCGACAACTATGGCCTCTTGATACTGTATTTTTCCAGCCTGTATTGCAGAGTGCGGAAGGTCATCCCCAGCAACTGCGCGGCGCGCGTGATGTTCCAGTTGGTGCGCTGCAGCGCTTTCATGATCATCGCCTTTTCGTGCTCTTCCCAGGAGGGCTCGGGGATGATGGGCTCGATACCGGGTTCGCGGGCAGACGGAGCAGAGGCGGCGCCTGCCGCTGCTCCCTGGGGAATTGTTACCTGTGCGTTCTCCAGCACCTCGGGAGGCAGGTCCTCCGCCTCGACCTTGTCGCTCTCGCCGAGCAGCACCGCGCGTTCCATGGCCCATTCCAGTTGCCGGATGTTGCCCGGCCAGGAGCAGGCCTGCAACGCTTCCAGCGCCTCGCGCGAAATCCCCGTCACCTTGCGACCGGAGGTCAGTGCGGCACGCCGCACGAAGTGGAGGGCCAGCGATTCGACGTCCTCACGGCGATCGCGCAGCGGCGGGCAGACGATCGGGATCACTTTCAGGCGATAGTAGAGGTCCTCGCGGAACTTGCCTTCCTTGAGCATCTGCTCGAGATTGCGGTTGGTGGCGGTGATGATGCGAACGTCCACCTTGATGGGCTCGGTGCCGCCGACGCGCATGATCTCGCGTTCCTGGAGCGCGCGGAGGATTTTGGACTGCAGGGCCAGCGTGGTGTCGCCGATCTCGTCGAGAAAAAGCGTGGAGCGGTGCGCGCGCTCGAACAGTCCCTTCTTCTGCTGGTGCGCGTCCGTGAAAGCGCCCTTCTCGTGTCCGAAGAGCTCGCTTTCGAGCAGCGTCTCCGTGAGTGCGGCGCAGTTCACGGCCAGAAAGGGCTGTTCCTTGCGCGGGCTGTTGTTGTGAATCTCGCGGGCCACCAATTCTTTGCCGGTGCCGCTCTCGCCGAGAATCAGCACCGTGTGCGCCGTGGGCGCGACTTTGAGGATCAGCCGGCGCATGTTTTGATACGCGGGCGAGTCGCCGACGATCCTCTGGCGCAGGGACTCAAGGCGCGAAAATATTTCTGCTACCACGCCGAGCAGCCGCTCGCGCTCCACCGGCTTTTCCAAATACGCGTAGACGCCCTTCTTGGTGGCCTCGATGGCCGACTGTATCGTTGAATAGCCTGTGATGAGCACGACCGCGACCGTGGGATCCCTCTGAACGATGTCGGACAGAAGCTGCAGTCCCGTTATGCCCGGCATGTTCATATCTGTGATGACGAGGTCGAAGCGCTGATGTTCGAGTACCCGGCGCGCCGCCTCACCGCTTGCCGCAAGCTGCACATGGTAGTCTTCGCCTTCGAGGATGTCACGGTAGATTTCGCGCTGGCGTTCTTCGTCGTCGACGATCAGGATGGCGGAATCGGGCATGGGTTCGAGAGTTCCGGCGTAGGGGGGCTGTAGCGCCGCTGTCCTCAGCGGCGTTTGAGATTATCCGGCGCCGGTGAGGACACCGGCGCTACAGCCGCCCTACGTCGGGACGACCTCCTGCGGCTCAGGGACGGACTGCGGAGTCGCGCTTACGGCGTTCACGGGTAATTCCACCACCATCACGGTGCCGCGCGGATCGGCGTCGGCCGCAAAGATTCTGCCGCCGTGATCCTCCACGATCTTGCGAGTGATGGCGAGACCGAGACCGAAGCCGGTGTCCTTGGTGGAGAAGTACGGCGCGAAGATCCTCTCGCGGTCCTCGACAGGAATCCCGGGACCGGTGTCGGCGAACTGCAACTGCAGCCTGCCGCAGTCGCCGTTGCCGGTTGAGGAGAGAATGTCCGCCGAGATGTGGATCTGACCGCCTCGGGGCATCGCCTGGACGGCGTTGGTGAGAATGTTGAGGAAGCAAGTCTTCATCTGACGGGCATCGGCCAGCAGATGAGGCAAGGCCTTCGGCAGATCCGTGGTGATGGAAATATCCTGGGTATGCGCCTGCTTCTCGACCACGGCCACGGCCTCGTCGATCACGGCGGTGACGTCGCATGGTGCCAGTTCAGGCGGTGACTGGCGGCCGGCGGCCAGAAAATCGTTCACCAGGTGATTCAGCCGCCCGATCTCGTCCTTGACGCGGGCGAGATTGCGCTCGATCTCCCTGGCGCGCGCGGTTTCAATGCCCAGGTGCTTGGCGCGAATTTGATCGATGCTGAGGTTGATGAAGTTCAGCGCATTCCGGACCTCGTGCGCGACCGTGCCGGCGAACCGGCCCAGCAAGGAGAGCTTCTCGGCCTCGTTCAGGCGCTCCTGCAACTGGCGGCTCTCGCGCAGGCGCGCCACCATCTCGTTGAAAGTTCGAGCCAGGCGTCCCATTTCGTCGGTTCCCGAATCCGGCAAGCTGACGGTAAGATCGCCCTGTGCCACGCGCGCGGTGGCGTTGACGAGTTTGCTGATCGGACGCGTGAACTGGAAGGCCAGCAGCACCACGAAGAACATTCCGGTGAGCAGGGTGATAATGATCCAGGCCGAGCGAACCAGGTCCGTGTGGCGCAGAAGCTGGTCCACCTCATCGACCACCCCATGAAGCACAAGGTAGCCGATCACTTTGTTGTCGCGGACGATGGGGAACTCGACCGAATACGTGGTCTGCCCGTTGGGGTCGAGGTTGGTGTCCGGCAGGCTGGCAGAAAGGCGGAAGGGCTGCTCGTCCCGCCGCTTCTTTCCAAGTTTGACCTTTTTGCCGAGGCGCTTGGGGTCGGTGCTGGCCACGACCTCGCCCGAGGGAGAGGCGGCGTCCACCGTCTCCTTAAGGCCGGCCGCCGTGAGTTTGTCGCGATAAGCCTGCAAGGCCAGATTGGGGTCGCCCTTCTGGGGGAGCTGCTGCTGATAGGTGGCGAGCTGGTTGATGCTGTTCAGGTCCGAGGTGATGGTGGCCACGTAAGCCCTCACCCGGCCTTCCTGACGGTGATACGTCCAGAAGAGCACTGTGCTGGTGGTGGCCATGGTCAACAGCATGACCAGCGCCAGGCGCGTCCGGAAGCTGAGGCCTGTGAAGATGCCGGACCGAGCCGCGCTCGGCGCCACCGGGCTCGACGACGGCAAGCTCCCGGAGCCGTTTGTCGGTTGCGAAAGGATCGAGATGGGTGTGTTCCGCCAGGCCATAACGCTCTCGGCTGTCGTCGCCGGGGCCGTGCCTGCTGGAACGGGCGCCCCGCCGGTGAAGACTTCGCCAGCTTTGATGGTAAACGACACCGGCGCCTGGTGTCAAGAGCGCGCCCTATCGATGTAGCCTATCGGCGCCGTCAGAGCGAGCGCAGAAAGTCGATCAGGTCCTGCTGGTTGGTGGTCGAGAGCGCGTTGAATGCCGCGACCACGCTGTCGGCCTCCGAGGCCTGATAACCGGTGAAACCGGGGCCGCCCGTGCACCACTGGTCGGAGTGGTCTTCGACCGCTTGCACGATGTCGGAAGTGCGGCCGTCGTGCATGAAGAAGATCCTCTGGCCCACGCCCCACAACGGCGCCGTCCGGAACATGTCGCCCTGCGCCACGCCCTGGACCACGCCGTCGGCCAGGCAGTTGCCCATGTGGTGCAGAAGCAGGTCCGAGAAGATGTTGACGTTCTGATTGCTGAGCGCCGAGATCGCGGAAAGCGGCGTTTTGAACTGGGTGGGAGACGGAGACGAATGGCAGATGTTGCAACCGATCGAGTTGAATTCATTCTGGCCGGCAATAGTCGTGGAGTTCGGTGGCGCAGGAGTCGGTGCCGCCAGAAAGCGAATGAAGAGCGCCTGGCGTTCGGGGTCGCCGGGGAAGCGGTGCGGGCTGGGATTGATGAAGTTCCAGTGATCCTCCGGAATGCCGTTCAGGATGCAGTTCGGGTTCGTGTCATCGAGCTCATTGGGGAACCCCTCGGTGCTGACGCCCTCCTCCGTGTTGTAGGCTGCCGACGAGAAGATCAGCGCGGAGCGCTCCTGGGCCTTCCAGCCAAAGCGGCTGATGGTAGTGTCGGGAGCAAGCTGGGGCGTGCCGCAGATTCCGGTGCTTGCCTCCTCGGCGCATTCGGCCGTTTGATTGGCCAGCAACTGGGTCTCAGGTATGATTTCCATCAGGCCGTCGCCGAACATCGGCAGTGGCGTGCGGAAAATCAGGTCGTTGGCGGCCTGCGCCCCGTTAAAGTTGGGCTGCTCGAGGTCGCAGCTTCCGGCGTCCGAGCGGCCGGTAATGGTGAAAAGCTCCTGCGTAAAACCGGCGGGGATCGGGTAAGGGTTACCGGGCAGCACCTGTGGGAACCTGGCGTTCGCCATGACGCCGGCTTCCGACTCGAAAGATGGCATCTCGTTCAGGGCGCCGTTCAGGTCAAAAACCTGAAAGAAACCGTTGGTGAACGGCGCCGCTCCACCCACCGCGGGCTGGGCGTGGCAGCCGTTGCAGGAGTTGAAGTTGAAGCGCGGTCCGAGACCAAAGTTGCCGGTGGCGCCATTACCGGTTTGGGTCACCGCGTTGATCTCGGTGAAGGTTCCGGTGATGGTGCCCTCAACGCCCTTCTGATTGGTCGTCAGGCCCGTGACGAAAGTCCCGGCGTCGGGAGGTCCGCCGCGCACTCCCGGGTCCTGGGCGGTGGATTGGGCTCGCACCGCGATCACCAGTGCCAGCGGCGCCAGCGACATGACCGCCGTCGCGGTCAGGAGAAACCTCGAAAGTGCCCGAAGACTCGATGCGTGACGCCCTCGTTTCGTGTCCCACATGGTCCCTCCTTTGTTATTCATCAACAGTCACCGTATCCTTTGGAGCGTGGCTCCTGACTCGAAAGCGCCCGGCGCCGGCCGCCGGAATCATAAATCGCGAATGAAATCGAGAACGTCCTGCTGCAATTGCGAGGAAAGAGCGTTATAGGCGCTGACCGAGTCGGTCGCTTCCGAGGCCGCGTAGCTGCCCCCGCAAGTCGTGCCCACGGTGGAGTTCCAGACGTGATCCTCAATCGCCGTGATCAGGTTGCTTGTTCGGCCGTCGTGCATGAAAAACGCGCGCTTGCCGGCGCCCCACAGCGGCGGCGTCCGCCACATGTCGCCTTGCGCACTGCCCTGAACGATGTTGTCCGCCAGGCAATTCCCCATGTGATGGAGCAGCAAGTCCGAATAAAGATTGATGGTCTTGCTTTCCATGAAAGTACCCATCGAGGACATCGCCGGCGTGGTGTAAGACACCTGATGGCAGTTGGTGCAGCCGATGGTGTTGAATTCCGTCTGCCCCTGCAGTGCTGCCTGGCTGAAATTCGCCGGGATCGGGGGAGCGAGGAAGCTCATGAAGACCGTCATCCGCTCCGGGTCTCCCGTGAAATCATAGAATTCGATGGTGGGGATGAAATTGGTGCCGGACTCCGGCACCGGGTTGAACACGCAGCCTTGGGTTTGATTGATCTCGGTTGGAAACCACTCGTTGGTGACGCCCATTTCGGTATTCAATTCCTCAGCAGCGGCCGTCATCAGTCCGCGCCACTGCCCTTTCCAGCCGAGCCGGTTCACGTCGCCGTTATGCGGGTCGACGCTGACTGTCCCACAGACTCCGGTTTGCGCCTGGTTCGAGCACTCCGCGGTCGCCTGGGCGGTAATGACCCCGTTTTCAACAATTTCAATCAAGCCGTCGCCAAAGGTTTCGATCGGCCGGCGAAAGACCAGGTCGTTGTCTGACTGCGCTTGGGAAAAGTTGGGCTGGGCGAGATTGCACCCTGTGGCGTCGCTGCGCCCAGTCACCGTGAAAAGCTGGTGCACCGAGCCGTCAGGGACAGTCGGGTTGTTCAACATCCAAGGGAACCGCGCCACCAGCTCGGGCCCATTCGTGGTTTCAAAAGAAGGCATGGTGTTGGTGGCGCCATCGAGTTGATAGACCGAAAACAGCTCATTCGTGCCACTGGCGCCCGGCAAATCGTCCGGGGTATCCCCGCCCGCGGCGGGTTGCGCATGGCAACTTGAGCACGAGTTCGAATTGAATACCGGACCCAGGCCACCTGTCGTCGAGTTGGCGGGGTCCGGCACCACAAAGGGTGTCGTGAAGTTGGTCTGGCCGGCGGTAAAGGTCTGGGTTTGCGTGGAGCTAAGGCCTGAGAGTGCCTGACCGGCGCCGGGCCCGCCACCGCGAACCCCAGGGTCCGTAGGCGTAATCAGTCGCCTGTCAGACCCTGCCTGAGAAAACGCAAACGCCATCGCCGCCAGCATGCATAGACCGGCAACGATCAGAGCTGATTTTGCGGCCATACCCAAACGAACAGCTCGGCCCGATTTGACAGACATGGCTACCTCCCCTAATACGAGCTGCCAAGCGCCTCAAACTAAACTGACTAGAGAATAATCCCCGAAAGCTTGAAAGCTGTCTCTGCCACCCCTCGCGGCAAACAGAACTTGCCGCTACGAAAAACACAGTTCTCATAAGAGCAAAAGCCCGAATTTAAGTCAATAGCATGAACGTAGTGATAACTCCCTTTACAAGCAGTCCATTTGTTGACAAGGGCCAGGTGGGCCGCTCCAGACGCGGGGAAGGGTGGTCAACGAATCAAGCGCTGGGGTAGAGGTGGTAGAGCATCCAGTACACCAGGACGCCCGTGACCGAGACGTAGAACCAGAGAGGTAGGGCCCAGCGCGCGATTTCCCTGTGCCTGCGGAAGTTACGGCGAAGGGCGCGGAGCAGTGTGATGGCCACCAGGGGGACGATCACCGCGGCCAGTACCGTGTGCGACCCCAGCAGCGCGAAGTAAAGGCTGCGTACGGCACCGCTTCCTCGGAATCGCGTGACGCCGTGGTGGGCATGATACCAGAGGTAGCAGATCAGAAATACTGTCGAGGTCGCCGCCGCCGAAAGCATACACGTCTTATGAGCCAGGACCTTTTTTCGGCGTATACAGACGAAACCCGCGGCCAGCAGCATGGCACTGGTGGCATTCAGGGTGGCATCAATGGCGGGAAAGTAGCTGAGAGGAATCACAATTCGACTACTAGGCCACGGTCTTTTTGTCCAGCATCAAGAGCCCGAAGAGCAGTGGCAGGTAAAGGATCGATGCCAGAAGCACCTGGCGCGCCAGCGTTCGCGAGCGCGTCATCGCGAGACGCATCCCGAAGCCGGAAAATGCCAGACCGATAATCAGCGCGCCGCCCAGGTACGGTAAGCCCGCGGCGCCGAGCCATGTGGGAGCAAGGCTGACGGGTAGCAGGACGAGCGAAGAGATAATCATCTGCCAGGCCATCGATCGGCCGCCATCGTCCAGGGGCAGCATGTGGTACCCGGCCCGCGAGTAGTCTTCGCGGTACATCCACGCAATCGAGAGGAAGTGAGGAAACTGCCACAGGAAAAGCATGGCAAACAGCAGCCAGGCTTCCAGATTCAGAGTGCCGCGGGCTGCCGCGTATCCGATCAGCGGAGGTGCGGCGCCCGGAAACGCGCCCACAAACATGCACCACGCAGTCCGGCGTTTCAGCGGGGTATAGATCGCCAGGTAGCTGACCAGCGTGCCTGCGGCCAGCAGGCTTGCCAGCAGATTCACGGACAGGGCCAGGTAGACGGCGCCGGCGACGGCGAGCGCCAGCCCGGCAATCAAGGCCTCCGCGGACTTCAGCCTTCCCGCCGGTAGCGGACGCTGCGCCGTACGCCGCATTTGCGCGTCGAACGAGCGCTCCAGGTACTGATTCAGCGTGGCGGTGCCGCTGGCCACGAGCAGCGTCCCCAGAAGTGTGTTGAGCAGCGCCGCCAGACGGAACGGACCCTGCCAGCCGAGATCAAATCCGACGGCGGTGGCGATCAGGACCAGAAAGTTGACTTCGGGCTTAGTGAGGACCCAATAGTCATGGAGGCGCGCAAGCGCTTTCGACACGTTGCTGGTGGTATTCGCTGGCATTGCGTGATCGATTCGAGGCGTCGAATGTCTCAGCATACCACGTCGCACGGTGGGAAGGCCATAACAACGCTGACGCACATCTGGTGACGCAGATTCGATGACAGACTCGAATGCTGAGGTGGCAAGGGAAAAAATTACGGGCTGCCGGGGCGCCGACGTAGCGGCCGGACGCCCGGGCAGCCCGCATGAGTGCCAGAGGGGACAGACAGCGAAAAAAACTCGCTTAGACGACGCCGGAGCTGACCGAGTCGCGCAGTTGCTTGAGCTCGCGCTGAAGCTGCTGCATCTCGGGCCCGAACTGTTTCATCCACTCGCCCTTCTCATTCTGAAGTTGCTGAATTTGATCGCGGAGTTGCTTGGCTTGTGCGCGAGCCGCCTCGGCCTCCTTCTGGAATTCGCCCTGTTGCGATTGAAACTCCTGCCGCATTGCCTGAGCTTTATTAGCGAGGGCCTGAGCGTCTAGCATCTGGTGCAGTTGGGCCTCAAGCTCATCAGAGTTCGGTCCGCCGTTGGACGTGGTGTCGGGCACGGGGCGCCAGAGCCCGGGATGCGTGGCCGGTTCGATGTGTACGCTCAGCGTCTGCTCCTTGCGATCGCGGACAATCGTCAGCGTTACATCCTGACTCTTTTCACGTTGGCGATCCAGCAGCGCGCGATGCAGCTCGTCGGCCGACTCTACGGGTGTGGAGCCCGCCTTCACGATGCAGTCTCCGGCTTTGAGGCCCGCCTTTTCGGCGGCGCTGCCTTCGTTCACCTGAGTGACCAGCACGCCCTTGCCGTCATTGACGCCGAAGTAGGCGCCCAACTGCGGCGTAAGTGACTGCACCTCGATTCCGAGGCGCGGACCACCGAAGTTGAAGGTGAAGTTACGCATCGGCAGGTTGACATCGGGCCAGGCGTTGCCGAACCCCTGCGCGATCACCGGACCCAGGCCGTTGTTGCGATGTTCGAGTGTGGCGCTCAGCGTCTTCGTCTCGCCATTGCGGCGCACTTCAACCTGGACGGTCCTTCCGGGCGGCGTTTCTTCAACGATTCGCCGGAGTTCGGCGACGCTATGGACTCTTTGGCCGGCGAACTGCTCGATCACGTCGCCGGATTGAAGGCCGGCCTTGGCGGCCGGGCTGTCCGGCTCAACGTTCTTAACCAAAGCGCCGTAATTGTCGCCGAGTTTCCACTCGCGCGCCTGCTCCGCGGTTACGTCGCGCAGGTCCACTCCGAGCCAGGAGTCGTTCGGTCCCTGGATGAGCACGTTCAGGTTCTGGGGATCAGAGTCATCGTCTGCTTGAGCGTGAAGCACGGTGATACCGAGCCCCGCCCCCAGGGCGACGATGGCGAGCGTCAATCCGAGCCTCTTCTTGGTTGTCATTTTCTGCTCTCCTTTCGCCGCAATGTCTCCTCGGCCCCTCCGCGACCGGGCTCACTGCTGGCCGCTGTTGTCTGTCAACATTCTCTGCATTTGTTCCAGGCGTAGTTGTTGCTCCTGCATCACCTGGCGTATCAGTTCCAGGCTTTGTTCCTGCTCCTTTTCCTGCTCTTGCCACATCCTCCAAAACTCGAGCTGGGACACCTTCACGCGAGCCAGCGTCTGCGCATCCTCTTTGCGAATTTCGATACTCCCCAGGTTGGTGCGCAGCGTGAGCGGCGGTCCGCCGCCGGACAGCGCCCCGACGCCCTGAACAAAACCCAGCCCCAGGTCTCCGGGGCTCTGGCGGCGCATCGCCAGAGGGAAATCGGAAGCGATCACATGGCCGATCCCGCTCTCAATGAGAGCGTTGACCGTCAGCGGCAGATCGGGAGGCACGAACACATGGACGTCGCCCATCGTCGAGCGCAGGCTGGAAGCGCTGAAGGCATCATGGCCGGCATCGATCTGGGCCAGAATGTTGCCCATCGATGTCTGGGCCTGCACGGCGCCCATCACCTGCAGCAGATCGATGCTGCCGCCTCCCGTCTGCGCTTCCACTCGCCCGCGCGCGCCATCCAGGTGAATGCTCCCTGCCATGGTGTCGGCGCGAACGCTGCTGCCGCACTGCCCGAGCTGGATCTGGCCGCCGGCTGTGGAAGCCGTAACCGGCCCCGACGCCCCGCGCAGCACAATGTCGCCGGCGGCGGTCTGAGCATGTACGCTCCCGCTGATCATCCCGGCCACGATGTCGCCGCCGTTACTCTCGAAATAAGCGTCGCCCTTGACGTCGCCGATGCGAATAGCGCCGCCTGCCGTGCGAGCGTCCAGACGCTCGCCGATGTTGCCCAGCGTAATATTCCCGCCGCCGGTGTCGACCCGCACCGTGCCGGTCAGGTCTCCACTGCGAATGTCGCCGCCCGCCGTGGACGCGCGCAGATCGCCATCGAGCCCGCACACTTGGATGGTTCCATCTTGGGTTTGCACATCGAGATTGAATCGCCGCGGGACCTGGATGCTGAAGAAAGCACCCACCCGGCCTGCGAGCGGGGCGCGATTCGGAAGTTGCAACTCAAGATCAGCGCCATCCGCAGGTCCCCGGCGCGCGGCAATCGCAACGCGGGAAAAGAAGGCGCGAGCCTCGGTATCCGAGGGCGTGAAGGCGATCAACTTCACTTCACACTGCAGCCTGTCGGGGTCGGAACCCGGCACCACAGTCACGGTCCCCATGTCGGCGCGCAGAATCAGCCGCCCGCCGGGTTTCACCGGAACGAAGCAGGCGTCCATTTCGCTCCAAAAGCGGCCCTCGCGCCTGGGAGTTCCCCGGTGCACATAGGGCGCGTCGGCGGCCAGCAAGGGCATGCTGGACGCGAGGAGCAGCAGAACTGTCAGGACTCGACCTCTTAGCACTCAAATTACTCCGTCGCCAGTAGCACAGCCACTCCTGGCTGTGCCTTTCATGGCCTCAGCTCTTTCCTCAGCACAGCCAGAGCACAGCCACTCCTGGCTGTCACTTAGGGCCTTCGGCCCGCGAAAGCTCATGAAAAACGCACCCGCGGCTTTAAGTCCAATCTTTCGCTCGGTGAGGTTTTTCGACCCTGTGCTTTTCATGGCCTCAGCTCTTTCCTCAGCACAGCGAGAGCACAGCCAGGAGTGGCTGTGCTACCCGAATCAGAACGGGGGCTGCCCGAGTTGCTGCAAGGCCGTCTGCGATTTCAGACGGACGTAGCGGTCTGAATCGGATTCCGCCAGACGCTCAAGCGCCGGAACCAGATCCTGGTCGTGGCCGGCCGAGACTTGCTGCACTAGGGCGTCAACCGCCGCGCCGCGCACGCCCGCGTTGGAATCCTTTTCGGCCGCCTCTACAAGGGCTTGGGCCGTTTCCGGAGCCCACTTCGACTTGGCAGCGGTGTGCAGCGCCTGCAGGCGGACGCCAGCGTTGTTGTCGTGCTCGAGGGCGTAGAGCAACGCATCGCGAACCACCGGATCGCCGCCGCCATCGCTGCCGATTGCATTCAGCGTATCCAGCCGGATTCCGGGGTTGTCGTAGCTCTTCAAGGTGTAGACCAGCACCTGCCGCACCTGAGGATCGTCAAGCGACCCTTCCAGCGTCATGCCCTTCTCAGCATTCAACGTGATGTGCAATTGACCCGTCTCAGGGTCGGGCGCAACCTGACTGATGCTGCTGATCCGGGCGCCGCCCAGGGTACCGCCGGTCATTGCCGCCGCGGCGGCGCCGGTTGAGGACGCGCCCGGCGCGGCCGGTACTGGCCCCACCCGGGGACGCAGCAGCCAACCAACGCTGAACCCGAAAGCCACCAGCGTGAGCGCCGACATCACCCGCGCCGGATGCGCCGTCGCCACTCCGAACCAGGAACGGAACAGAGTCCGCCAGCTCATCTGCTCGCGATCCAAAGCCTCTTCGAGCCGCAACCGCGAACGAACCAGCAGGTCCGGCGGCGGGCTGGCGGGAGAATGCTGTGCCAGCAAGCCCTGGATACCGCGCAACTCGGTCATCGTCCGGCGGCAGCGTTCGCAAGACGCGACATGTTCCTCGACGGCGTCCCGCTCGGCCTCGCTCAACTCGCCGTAGCCGTGTAATGCAAGACTCTGGTCGATCTCCTGACAGGTCATGCTTCGCCTCTCACATGAAACCAAACTTCGTTAAACGCCGTTGCGACTGCCGATCCCCAATCTGCATTAGGACGACGGCCCACAGGATAAAAGCTGCTGATTCTAAACCACTTTCCAGCTTTGTTCCCACCGCTCAAATCAAGTCTCCCAACTCGGTTCGCAACTTCTGTGTGGCCCGGAACAGGCAGTTTTTTGCCGTCTCTTCGCTAGTGCCGCACATCTCGCCGATTACCCTCAGCTTCAATCCCTCGTAGTGCCGCAGCTCAAAGACCATGCGCTCCCTCGGACTCAGCCGGACCATCGCCCGCTCGAGGCGCCTCGCGATCTCCCTCGACTGCAACGCACGCTCAGGGTCGAACGAAGGCCGGTCATCCGCGACGGTGTGGAAATACTCCGGCTCGCCCTCTTCAGCAACAGGCGCCTGAACTTCGTGCCGCGTCTGTTTGCGCCTTAGATGGTCCAGGCAGACGTTCGTAACCACGCGGTAGAGCCAAGTGGAGAATCGCGACTCGAAGCGGAAATGGCTGAGCGACCGGTAAACCTTCAGGAAGACTTCCTGAAACAGGTCCGACGCTTCATCGGAGGTGCCGGCCACACGCAGCACCAGGCGCAGGACGCCTTGATCGTACTGGCGCACCAGGGAATCGAACGCAGCGCGGTCTCCTCCCTGCGCCTGGCGGACGAGGGCAGTCTCCTCCGCCCCCGCCAGCGGCGAGCCGTCGGCGGGAATTTTGCCGGCTAACTCCAAACAGGCGCCATCCATTCGAAGTCAATCTTTCTCGATCTGTACCACTCTTCTCACCTATTCTGACGCAGTCCGGCCGGAAACGTAAGCCGCTCGGGATTGCCGATTGCCGATTTACGATTGCGATTGCTGATTGGTGATTGCCGATTTACCATTGAAGATGGCGACTCGATAATGGCTATAACTGGCCAGAGGGTTTTTCAATCGTCAATCGTCAATCGTCAATTGTCAATTGTCGGCGGGCAATCCAGACCCTGGAGCCGCAGGGAGCGCTTTCCGAAGGACGCGCGGGCAAGCTGCGGCTGGACATGAACGAGAACACCGCCGGACCTTCGTCCGCCGTCGTCCGCGCGGTCCAACGTGCGGCCCGCGACGGGCAACTCGGCACTTATCCGGAGTACCAGGCCGCCCGGCGGGCTTGCGCCCGGCACTTTGGCGTGCCGGCCGGCCAGTTGCTCCTGACCAATGGCATCGACGACGGGCTGAAGCTGATCTGCGACACTCTCGTGGACCCCGGCGACGTCCTGCTGCTTCCCGTGCCGACCTTCACAATGTACCGGTTCTTTCACTCGGTGGCCGGAGGCAAGGTCATCGAATTGCCTTACGACCGGAGCTTCCGCCTGCCTCTCGGGCGGCTCCTCGACGCCTTGCATCCGCGGCGAGGCCGGCCGCCGAAGTGGTTAGTGTTGGCGAATCCGAACAATCCGACCGGAACGCTCATTCCGCAGGCCGAGCTGAAACTAATTCTGCGCGGCGGGCCCGACACGCTGGTCTTGGTGGATGAGGCCTACTTTGATTACTCCGGCGAGACGGTGCTGCCCTGGATCAAGCAGTACCCGAACCTGGCGGTGACTCGGACATTTTCGAAAGCGCACGGCTTAGCCGCGCTACGGTTAGGAATGATTTTCGCCTGCCGGGAACTTGCGGATTGCCTGCGGCGCGCTCAGCCGGTGTTCCCGGTGAACTCGCTGGCGCTGGCCGGGGCGCTCGAATCGATCCGGCATCCCGAATCCGTTCGCAGACACGTTACGCAAGTACTTCGCAACCGCGCGCTGCTCTGCCGATGGCTCGATTCGTTGGGCGTGCCCTACGCGCCGAGCGCATCGAACTTCGTTTTCGCGGCATTCGGCGAACATGCTCCAGAGATCGCGCGGCGGCTCGAAAAGCAGGGCATCCTCGTCCGGCACTGGAGCCATGATCCGCGGCTACGGCGCTGCTTAAGGATTGGAATCGGGACGACGGCGGAGATGCGTGGGTTTATCGATGCACTTCAGGGTCTGCGCAGGCTGATCGCGCCACAGGATCCGGAGAAAGTGTGGCGGGAGACTTTCGAAGGGGAGCCGCCGGAATCTTAACCTCAGACGTAGAATCGGTTTGCATTGGTTCTGCGGGCGCTGTCAGCGTAGACCGATTCCCTTTGATCCGAGGCGATGATGAAGGAGCGGGCGATAGACGAAGATTTCGGCAGGCGCATGGTTCGCGACCGACAAGTCTGCCCCGGTTTTCAAAGGAACCCCAGTGACGTTAAGAACATTTCTCGCCAGCCTTGAGGGTGGCTATCGCCCCGGATTCATACTAACTTAATTAGTGGGACGGCCCACTAGGCTAGTGGCTAGTGGTCAGTGGCTGGAACACACACTTCTTATGTGCTCGCTGCGGCCACAGACCACTAACCATCAACTGGTACGCCGACTCTGAACTGCCAGTCACTAGCCGCTCACCACTGCTAATTTCCGACCATGCCGGTTGCCAAACCGAGGGCCTGCTCGCCCGCCGGGACGTTGAGGACCGTCGGCGCGTTGGGCTCACTGACTTCACCGGTTGAGGAGTCCACCGTGAGGACGTGGAGCACGGAGTTTTCGCTGTCGAGGCAGTACAGGAACTGCCCTGTGGGATCAAACGCAAGATTCGCGGCCGAAGGCGTCTCGCCTTTTGAAGACTTCATCAGCGAATAATGCTGGACCATGCTTGGGGTCTGGTAATGCGTCAGGCTGTAAACGGTGACCGTTCCCGAGCCCGACTCCGCCGTATACAGGTAGCTTCCAGCGCTGTCAGCAGCCAGCCATCCAACATCCACGCCCGGGTTCGGTACGGCCCTTATAAACGCAACCTCACTCGTTGTCTTGTTGTAGCTGTAAACCCCCACTTCGCTCAACGAGGGTAACCCGGCGTAAATGACTTTGTAGATCGGATGGAATACAAGCCCCTGCAAATCGGCGCCGGTCACCGGCGCGTTTATCGAGTTGATGGATTGCAGTTGACCCGTCTCCCGGATCTTATAGGAAGTGATGGTACCCGTCGTGAGCATGGTATCGAGAAATGCGAAACGTCCGCTGCTGTCAGTAACCTCCAGGAGTTGAGACGGTGAGGTGCCTTCCGTGAGTTCAAGAGTGCCGACCGTGACCAATTGCGGCTTCCCATAACTATTGAGCTTGAAGATGCTGACGTTGGTTGCGTCTTTGTTGCCCATGTTCTGCGCTGGGTCTTCGTTCTTGTTGATGACCGGGAGCCAGGAATAGCCGCCGGTGAAGAGCTGGTATGCGAATCCGAAGCTCACCGGGTCCTGGCCGTTGGAAGAGACCGGCGTGCCGCTCACCTGCGTCAGGCTGCCGTCCGTACCCACCGAAAAAGAAGTGAAGGTGTCGCTGTGTCCGTTAACCGCCAGGAGATAGGCCACTCCGCTGCTGTTGGCGGGCGTAAGGAGCACTTCCTTGTCCGCATCGAGCGCGGTAGAACTTGCGCCTGGCTTGTACACGCCGGTCCCGCCTGTCAGATAGGGCGAATTGGGCAGCGCAGTGAGCGCACCACTGCCGTCATTGCTGAAGCCGAAAACGGAATTCATGTTTTCAGTCGATCCGATGTTGCTCTCCAGATAGACTGCGTTGATAGATTGGGCGCGGAGCGAAGTCATCGAGCCCGAAGCTACGATCAGAGCTGCCAGAGCGAGCCAGGATGACGCGCTCCGGATGTGATGCCGTTTCACATGATCCTCCCGAAATATAAAAGTGTGGAACGCGCAGGGGCGGTTCCACCCGTTTTTCCTTTTGTTCTGTTGGTGCCTAGGATTGCGTTGCTGGAGCGATTCGAGCCTTTCTCCCCCCACAACTCGTAAGACACAGCGAAGACGTGCCACATGTTGCAGGTCGCCGACCGGCCGCAACATGTCCAGTAAGTGTCATTGAAAGCCCGATGGTTTGCAATCCCTAAAGGTGGTATTGATAGCTCGGCCAACATAATGGAGTGCTGGAGTGCAGCACGACGTTGGCGTTTGCCAATTTCGTTTTTCCGCGAGGCGCCGTCAAATCGAGACAGCGCCTTGACGGAGCCAGCCACAGGCGGCTATCCTAGGTGCTACCGCCGCGATCATTCGCACACTCAGGCGCCTGGAGAGGTTTGTTTTGAAGCGAACGTTCCAACCGAACCGTAGAAGAAGGTCAAAGACGCACGGCTTCCGGATCCGTATGCGCACGCCAGGGGGCCGCAACACGCTCCGGCGCCGGCGCCAGAAGGGCCGGCATCGCCTGACCCCATGACTGCCGGCCGTCGGCCACACGCATTCCCCAAGCATCTTCGGCTGCTCAGGCGAAATGAGTTCCGGCGGGTTTATCAGGAAGGAAAGCGCCGGAGCACGCCACTATGTACCGTGTTCTTTCGATCGAACGGACTTGCCGAGAGCCGTCTGGGTCTTACAGTGCCGGCAGCGGTGGGCAATGCCCCACTTCGCAACCGCCTGAAGCGGCGGGTGCGGGAAGTCTTCCGCTTGAATCAGGCCGGGATTCCGGGCGGATGGGACATTGTTGTGAATCCGCGCAAGGGGGTGGCGCGGGCGCCGTTCGCCACTCTGAATCGGGAATTGATGCGGTTGTTTCCGGCCACTCCGCCGGGTGCGAGTACTCCGCCTGCGCGAGGGACGCCAATGCCGGGCGTGCCGGCGGCTCCCGAGGGTTCCTGAGGACACTCGCGCTGGCCCTGATCAGCTTTTATCGGGCTGCGATTTCGCCGACACTGCCTTCGTCCTGCCGCTTTTATCCCAGTTGCTCGATCTACGCCTATGAAGCGGTGTCGGTGTGGGGTCTGAGGCGCGGCCTGAGGCTTGCGATCAAGCGATTGGGGCGCTGCCGGCCTTTCGGACCCTATGGATTCGACCCCGTGCCGGAGCGCGACGCCGGTCCGCGCGCTTTCGGACTTTGACACTGAGGCCCTGCGTTGAATCTTGGTGAAAACAAGCGGATCTTTGTGGCTTTCGGGCTGACACTGCTCATCATTGTGCTGTGGCATCCGTTGATGACCAGGCTGGGCTACGAGCCGGCAAATCCAGAGCCGGAAACTCCAGCCAGCTCTGCGAACCCGACTGCGAATACTCCAGCGCCGAGCGCGGGCACATCTGCGCCCTCGGGGACGGCAGCCTCGGGCGCTACAGGCTCTCAATCCGTCAAGCCTGCCAAGCGCGCTCCGGCGCCTGCACTGGTTCCCATCGAGGGCAAGCAAGCCGAAGACGTGGTGGTGGAGAATGACGTCTATCGCATCACCTTTAGCACTCAAGGCGCGGTCATCAAGAGCTGGATTCTCAAGAAATACACCGATGCCCAGAACAAGCCGCTCGATCTGGTCAACCAGGAAGCGGCCGGCCAGCTCGGCTGGCCGATGCAGTTGACTTTGCCGGATACCGCCTTGGTGGCCAAGCTGAACAGCGCCATCTACGCCCTCCAGAGGGGACCGGATGTAGGGGCGTCGCCTGTGGGCGCCCAAGGTGAAGGGCACCCACAAGGGGTGCCCCTACAGGCTCCTACGAAGCTGACGTTCACTTACAGCGACGGCCAGACGGAGGTCCGGAAGATCTTTACGTTTGGACGAACTTACGAGGTGGACGCCAGTGTGAACGCCTCTGATACCCGGTCGACCGCAATTCCAGTCGGCGTTGAGTGGACCGGCGGGTTTGGCGACTACTCGCTCGGTCCGAAGACGCTCAGTTCGAACAGCCAGGCCGTTTATGACCTGGGCGGCGACGTCACCAAGATCAAGGAGAGCAAGCTGAAGGGTCCGCAGAGCGTCTCGGGAGCGCTCGAGTACGCCGGCCTCGAAGATCACTACTTCGTGGATATTTTTCTGCCGCGCTCGCCGGGCGACGATTTCAAGATCAGCCGGGAGTCGTGGAAGCCCGCAAACTGGACGGACAAAGAACAGCCCGCGCCGTTCGAAGTCGATCTCAGCACGCCCGCTGCGCAATCACTCGATTTCGGCCTGTTTGTCGCGCCCAAAGACCTCGACCTGCTGAAGTCCATGAATCCGCCGCTCGACAACCTAGTGGAATTCGGCGTCTTCAAGATTCTAGCCGAGCCGCTGTTCCTGGGCCTGCGCTACATCTACGACCACTGGGTGCGTAATTACGGCTGGGCCATCGTGATCCTGACGGTGCTGATCAACCTGGCGCTGTTCCCTCTCAAGATCAAGGGCATCCACCTTGCACAGAAGCAGCAGAAGGTGGCGCCGGTCATCAAGCGCATTCAGGACAAGTACAAGCAGTACAAGATCAACGACCCGCGCAAGCAGAAAATGAACCAGGAGATCATGGAAGTCTACAAGCAGTACGGCATCAATCCCGTCGCCGGCTGCCTGCCCATGGTGCTCCAGCTTCCCCTGATCTATGGGTTTTACGAAGTGCTCGGCACCGTGATCGAGCTGCGTCATGCGCCCTGGTTCGGATGCGTCCGCGACCTGTCGCTGCCGGACGCCTGTCATCCTTTCGGAATTCCCCTGGCGCTGCTGCCGACGCTGATGATCATCAGCATGTTCGTGATGCAGATCATGACGCCTATGGGTGCCACCGACCCCACCCAGAAGCGCATGATGTACTTTATGCCGTTGCTCTTTGGCACGATTTTCTACCGCCTGGCTTCCGGCGTCGTGCTTTACTATATGACGGCGAATCTGGTGGGCATTGCGCAGCAGTTGATCATCAACCGGTTCATCCCCCATTCGCCGATCGTGGCCAGCGCTCCTGAGGCGAAGGACGCCGAAGGATCCGGTCCCGCTAAGAATACCGGAAAAGACCCGGGACGGGGAGCGCGCAAACCGCTGCCCGCCGCAAAGAACTGACGAGTATGGGAACAGAAGCCACATCGAGCGCTGCGCCCACCCCGCTTAGTCGCTATCAGGCTGCGGTCGAGGACTTCGCGCGCAAGATCGTCAAGCTGGGCGGATTCAGGCTGGACGTCTCCATCCGGCACCTGCCGCCAGCCGATGAGGTGTCGCCGGAGATGGTGGTGGACTTTTCCGGGCCCGACGCCGGCCTCCTGCTCGAAGCCCATGGAGAGCTGCTGAATGCGATCGAATACGTTGTACTGCGATCGGTTCGCCTGGAGGAGACGCTCTTCCACAAAATCAGCTTCGACTGCGAAGACTACCGTCGGATGCGGGTGGAGGAATTGAAGCTGATGGCGCAGGTGGCAGCGGATCGCGTGCGCGACACGGGCATGCCGTTTCCACTCGGCCCCATGAATCCGCGCGAACGCCGGATCATTCACCTCGCGCTGCACGATAGAACTGAAGTTCGCACCGAGAGCGAGGGTTTCGGGTCCGAACGCAAGGTGGTGATTCATCCCGCGTCGCGGCAAACGCGCCGCTAGCATTCGATGCCGCTTGCTGTAGCGCCGGTGTCCCCCACCGGCGCGCTTGAGCTAAAAATCGCCGGTGAGGACACCGGCGCTACAGCAACCCGAACCACTGCCAAAGTCCGTGTTACCCGAAGACACGATCGTAGCCATTGCCACGCCGCCCGGACGCGGCGGGATCGGTGTGGTGCGGCTCTCGGGCGATCGCGCCATCGAGATTGCCTCCGGCCTCGTGCATCTATCCAAGCTGCCCCTCGAAACCCAGCACGCTACTCTCGGCCAGTTTCGCGACCCAAGGTCGGGCCGCGTGCTTGACGAGGTGGTGCTGACGGCCTTCCGGCGTCCGCGATCCTACACCGGCGAGGACGTGGTGGAGATTTCCTGCCACGGCGCGCCCCTGATTCTCGCTTATCTCGTCGAATGCTGCCTCGAACGCGGCGCGCGCGTGGCGGAACCCGGCGAGTTCACCATGCGAGCCTTCCTTAACGGCCGCATCGACCTGACCCAGGCCGAGGCGGTCCGCGACCTGATCGAGTCGCGCACCATTTATCAAGCTCGCGTGGCCGCGGAGCAGATGGATGGCGCCGTCTCGACGCGGCTCAAGCCGCACAAGCAAGCGCTGGTGGACCTGATCGCGCGTCTCGAAGCCGGTATTGACTTCGCTGAGGACGACGTGCCGGTCTCGGGCTGGGACGAAATCGGCTGCGGCCTCGACGCCATTTCGAACGATCTCGAGCCGCTCGCGGCAGGCTACGAATATGGCCGCCTTGTACACGAGGGTGTGAGCCTCGCGATCGTCGGCAGGCCGAACGTCGGGAAGTCCAGCCTCTTTAACCGGCTGCTCAACGAGGAACGCGCCATCGTCACCGCCACGCCTGGCACCACGCGGGATCTGGTGGCGGAGAGCGCGGCGATCGGCGGGATTCCACTGCGGCTGGTGGACACGGCCGGCGTCCGCGAGACCGCGGACGAAGCCGAGCAGATCGGCGTGCGCAAGACACTGCAGGCGATCGCCGGTTCCGACCTGCGGCTGCTGGTGCTCGATGCGTCAGAGGACTGGACCGCGGAAGACAGCGCGCTGCTCGACCGTGTCCGGCCTTTGGGCTCGCTGCTCGTGGCGCTCAACAAGTCCGACCTGCCGCGCAAGCTGGCGCTGCCCCAGTTGGGTGACCGACCGAGCGGCGCATCGATCGTTTGGACTTCGGCGCTGACGGGCGAAGGTGTAGCGGAACTCAAAACCGCGCTGCTCGATCTCGCCGCACCCGCGCGCGACGCCTACAGCGGCGCGCTCATCACCAGCCTGCGGCATCAGCAGTTGCTGCGCGACTGTCTGCGCGCGCTTACCCGCGCCCGCGACGCTGCGCGCGAGCACGTCCATCACGAGATGGTGCTGCTCGATCTCTACGACGCCTTGCATGCGCTCGACACCATCACGGGCGCGACCACCGTCGAGGATCTGCTGGGCGTGATCTTCTCGAGCTTCTGCGTCGGGAAGTAGGGCCGATCGGCGGGAGCCAGGCACCGGTCGCGACGCCAGGGATCGGCTCGGCACCCTAATGAGCTTATAAGCTACTGATTTCATTGTTCTTAACTTCGGTCGACCTTGAAGGTCCAAGGTGCGCCGATCTAGGCCTCGTTAGGCTTCGTTTTGTTGCCGGTTTTCCATTGAGCCCCCATTGACAGTTGCTGGTAGCAAGTTCCAGCCAGAAAGCGTAAGATGAATGGAACGACACAAATTGTGGAGGCGCCTGATGCAAGACCTGTCTGTTCCCAAGACCGGCAAGTTGTCGCCCGCGGTGAAGGAGGTTTTCGAGACTCTCCTGGGACGCCGCCTGCGGGATGACGAACTGGGTATCTGGACTACTACTCCCCATGAAGCCCCAACTGGCCAGGCCCGGAAGAATGCCCTGGAACCAACTCAATCAATCTCTCGACCAGATGGCGTCGAAGACCGACGCTTTCGCCGAGAAACTGGAAAGACTTGTTGACGACATCTCTGACCAGGTTCGTCACGGCCGTCGATGAGAGTCCTTCTCGTACACCGAGCTTCCCCATCAAGCGCGGCGCCGCTCGCTGGGGCGCAGGCTGGGCAGGTGGAAGCAATGTGGTGCGGGGATGCTCGGGCAGAATCAGCGGAGCTCTCGCCGGCCGGCCGAAATCGAAGTCGCGCCTAATGTCGCCTAGTTGAGTAGCCTCCTCCCGCACCATCGGACGCGGATCGGGCCGGCCGTCCTGCTTCGGGTCGAGGCGCTGGCCGCTGAGGAAATCGTCTTCAATGAATTTCACGTAGGCGTCGAAACTCAACGTCTGATGATCGATGAATCCCTTCTTCGCAAACGGCGAAATCACCATGGCCGGTACTCGCAGGCCGTAGCCGTTTTCGTCCACACGCACCGGAACCACATGATCGTAGAACCCGCCCCAGTCATCCCATGCCAGAAAGATCGCGCAGTCTTTCCAGGCCGGCCCGGACATCACGGCGTTCACCAGGCTGGTGACGAAGGTCTGGCCGCGGCTTACGAGGTCCGGCGGATGCTCGCTCACGTCGCCTGAGGGCACCACCCACGACACGGCGGGTAAAGTCCCCGCTTGGGCCCGTTTCATGAACACTTCAACCGACTGGATGTTTCCGAGTTCGCCGTCATTCCTGACGGTGTCGAAATACGGCAGCGGATTCCAAATTCCGGGAGTCCTGGCATTCTGCTTGACGGGCAAACAGTCTATAGCCTCATCGTCCTCGCAATCGGGTTCGGTGCCTTCAAGGACGTAGTAGCCCCAGCTCACATGATTTTTGTGCAACAGATAGGTGAGGTCCGTCCAGGCATAGATCGGATCTGGCCGCGGCTTCCCTGTCGTGCCTTTCCCGGTCTCTTCCCCGAAGAAATCCGGAGGCTCTCCCGGGAGCGCCAGCGCGTTCGTGCAACTGAACGGGTCATCGTGCCTGGTGCAGCGCGCCGACCATTCCGAGACCTGGAACAAATGTTCCGGCAGGCTCCAGGAAGCGTTGGGCTCGAACATCCGGTCCTGCAAGACAAAATTCCGCGCATACGCCCAATAGTTGGGGATATCGCCTCCGTCGTGGTAGCCCATTACGTCAGGAATGCGTTGGAAGACGCAGGCGGGATCGTCGGGATCCGTGCAGCCCAGGCGGCCTTCTTCGACGAGCTTGATAAACCCATCCATCTTGCCGCCATCCACATCCCCGATCGCCGCGCCTCGCCCGTGCGGGCCTCCGCCATTCCGGTCGTTGGCGTCATGGTAGGGCTTAACGCACGCACCGCTCGCGGGATCGGGAACGCAAACCGCAGGCTCGCCGTTGCGCATGGGGATTCCATCGGCTCCCGGAAAAGTTCCGAAGTAACTGTCGAACGACCGGTTCTCCTGCATGATGACAATCACATGCCGGATGTGGTGAATAGCGTCCTCAGGGTTTCCGCGCCCCTGGGACCAGGCGCCGGCGCCAGCCGCGTGGAGCGTCCACAGCCCAAACGCCACCAGCAAAGGCGCGGCCGCGCTTTTGTAAAGACCTTGGCGAGATATCATGGCTGGATATTCCTTTGAACTTGCAGCATATTGCGCCGCGCCGCTTGCGCGAGCGTAGCCAGAGCCGCTGTTGGCTGTCCCATAGTTCAAATCCTGGCGCAGCGGGACGAAACGGAGTCCGCATTTTCGATTTCGCGCGAATTCCCTCTCTGAAATGGGCCCCCCGCATCGCCTCTACGCGTCTTCGCCGCGCTCGTTACTGCTAAGTAAAATGGCCATTTCGACCGCTCAGCTCGAATCGTCATATTATTGATTCTACATGACATTCCCGTTTCGCAGGGGGCGCATTTTTGATATTTCGACTCTTCTCGAAATGAGCTCATGTCGCTGATTTCAAATCACATTCCCGTTTTCGGAACTTTGTAAACATTGTTCGCAATTTAGCCCCGTTTTACCGATTCTAAAGGACATTCCAGCTTTGGTACGGCCCCGCACCGCCACGTATGTTGTTGATTCTACATAAAGCGCGTTTTCATTCGTGGATGTTAGAGTGGGGGCGCTTTTGCGTGTTTTTTCGATTGTAGGTTGACATGTGTCGGCTAGGACGTCAGTTAATAAGCCCGTAATCAGCGGCATACAAGATGCCCGGAAATCAGCTTTTGTGAACACGCGGGGCGCCCCTTAACGATGTTTTCTCAAAAATCGCGCCATGCTTCTGATTGCTCGCGACATTCCAGCTTTGGCGAGGCGCCCCCTGCAGCTTTTTCCGGCGCCTCCCCCTCGGTGTGGGTTGACTCAGGTCGGCTAGAGCCGGAGCGTTGAGCAATGCGGGGAACTTGTCAGGGTCGGGGAGCGGCTCCGATGAGTTAAGGGGACCGGCGCGCTTGGCGGCGAGATCCTTGGCGCTGCGGGTGGGACTCCTGCGAAGGGACATATTAGCCTCCAGGCGCGCGGCCAGTCATGCCAAGCCGGGCGCAAACGGATATATGCCCTCCCCAGGGTTTTACCTATTTACTATACCACAAGTACGAAGATTGTGGGTTGCGATTCATGACTCCTTCCGCAGGCAATGCGCATGCCGCCCGCTTGTCTCCAGACTACGGACGGAAGAGGTCCGGCGCGCCGAATCTGGAGCGACAGCTTACCACTGGACCGCCCCGGCTGCGACCGACGGCTGGCCCTGGCTGGTTTGGCTGGTTCGAGAGGGAGATCGAACGGACCTCGCCTACACTTGGGACGCTGACCGTGGTTTCGGTGCGCGTGACCGGACGATACAGCGTATCGCGCTCGATGGGTTCGCGGCCTGCGTAGCCCGGACGTAGCCAGCCGGCCGGTGGCCCTGCAGGCGGCTGAACAATCGCCTGTCGCGGTCATAGCGCCAGTGCCCGGCGGGCTCTTAAGCAAGGCGAATCGATGATGAGTTGTCGATGGTGGCCTGCGCCATCAGGTCTCCTCCGGCGGCACCAATGGCTCGAGCGCGGCAACAAGCGGGGGCAGATCGTTCAGGACGGTGTCCCACACCTTGTCCAGATCGATCTGAAAGTAGTCATGCACCAGGCGATGGCGCATTCCGATGATCTCTCGCCACGGCACTTCGGGATGCGCGGTGCCGCGTTGGCTCCGACACTCGTGCCGCCGCTTCCCGGATGGTTTCGAGCGCCTTGGTGACAGCTTGCTGATGGATGCGGCTCGTGCCGAACTGCTCCGATGACAATCCCTGAAGGAAACTCGCTGCATCACGCGCCGCAATCAACATGTCGAGCAGATACGCTTCATCGCGACGCATAAACAGTTTCCGCCGAGCTCAAAATGGCTCTTCGCCGGATGTAGTTTCGGCTCTTTTCAATTGCCGACCGTTCGATGAAGTCCACCTTGCGTCCCAAAATCTCTTCCAGCTCCGACTGCATGCGCTCCAAATCAAAGAGGCCGTGATGGCTCTCCGGCTCGAAATCCACTAGAACGTCCACGTCGCTGTCGGCGCGGAAATCTTCCCTCAGAACCGACCCGAAGAGAGCCAGCTCGCGGATACGGTGGCGCCGGCAGAAGGCGGCGATCTTGTCCTCTGGGAATTCTATCTGGAGGTGGTTTGGCATACTCGGATGTCCGGCTGCGGGCCGGCCCCTATGTGATCTTCAGGATTCTCAAGCTCTCAGTGCCGCAGTCATCTACTATATCTACTATCTTAACCACAACCTGCTTGCGCTCGCCGGGCTCGAAGGGCAGCGAGACGCCTGGCTGGCGCACATCGAAGATGTGCAACTCACGCAATTCGATCGCTTCACGAAATCGCAGAGCTTCGCTCTGCGCCATCCAGCCGGGCGGCGACATCGCTTCGAGAATCGTCTGCCTACACCTGCACGCTGACCGTGGTTTCGGTGCGCGTGACCGGACGATAGAGCGTGTCGCGCTCGATGGGTTCGCGCCCGGCGTCGCGGATGAGCCGCACGATGTCGCGCCGCGCCAGCGCCTGGGGTGTGGACGCGCCGGCATCGTGATAGATCTTCTCTTCCACCACGGTGCCGTCGAGATCGTCGGCGCCGAAGCGCAGAGCCACCTGGGCCACGCGCGGCGTCATCATGATCCAGTAGGCCTTGATGTGCGGGAAATTGTCGAGCAGCAGACGCGAGACTGCCACGTTCTTCAGGTCCATGAAGCCGGTGGTCTCGTCGTGCGGCACGAGCTTGCCGAGCTCGGTATTGGCGGGATGAAACGCCAGCGGAATAAAGGTCTGGAATCCGCGAGTCTGGTCTTGCAGACCGCGCAGTTGCAGCAGATGATCGACGCGATCCTCGGCGGACTCGATGTGCCCGTAAAGCATCGTCGCGTTCGAGTGCAGGCCGAGCTCGTGCGCGATGCGATGCGTCTTCAGCCAGGTATAAGCGCCGATCTTGTGGTCACAGATCACGCGGCGCACGGCGGGCGCGAAGATCTCAGCGCCGCCGCCCGGAAGCGATCCGAGACCGGCGTCTTTCATCTTCTCCAGCACCTCGCGAATGGAAAGCCGCGTGATGTGCGAGTAGTAGCCGATCTCGACCGCGGTGAAAGCCTTGAGGTGGACGCTGGGAAATCGCTCCTTCAGGCCGCGCAGCAGATCGAGATAGTAATCGAACGGCAGATCGGGATGCAGTCCGCCCACGATATGAAATTCAGTGACGGCTTCGGTCCAGCCTTCCCCCGCGCGCCGGAAAGCCTCATCGAGCGCCATCGTGTACGCGCCCTCGGCGTCGGGCTTGCGTCCGAAAGCGCAGAGCTTGCAACTGGCCACGCAGACGTTGGTGGGATTGATGTGGCGATTGACGTTGAAGTACGTGGCATTGCCGTGCAGCTTTTCGCGCACGTGGTTGGCGAGATAGCCGATCGCGAGCAGGTCGTGCGATTTGTAAAGCGCGACGCCGTCCTCGAAGCTCAGGCGTTCGCCAGCCAGTACTTTGGCCGCGATCGGCTCGAGCGCAGCGTCACTGAGAAGTAGGTTTGCGGAAGCCATGAAAGTCCATTCTAAACTGCGAGTCGAGGTGCTGGCAAACGCGTGAAATCGAGCGTCTACCGCATCGGACGTGCATCTAATGCCTGTCGGCCCCGCACGCAGAAGTCCCGGGTCATCCAACTAACGCAGTTGCGTGGAGACCAGGTTACAACAATGCTAAATTATCGGGTCCGCGCCTAGTTTGGCACTATGTTTGCTCTGCATCGAACCCGAGCAGACCCGCATCAATATTGGTTCGGGGCTTGACAAGGGGTTTAGGATAGTTCTTTATGGGTCTGACACCGAGCACGCCACTGGAGGTGGTCGCCGGAAGAATGGCTGCCGGCGAACCACAGTTGAACGAGCCTCGCTACGAGGCCGCGTTCTTCTACGCGCTCTTCCTGCGCGGGTATCCGCTGGAGAAACTGCGGGAAGACATCGACGTGTCGCCAAAGGTGCTGGAGCGCTGGCGGCGGCTGGCAGCGGGCGATCCATGGTACCGCGCTACGGTCGAGCGAATGCTGCAGTACAGAAAAGAAGTGCTCGCGATTTTCGATTCTCTCGTCCTCAGGGAACTTCCCACTACCGCAACCACGCATTAAGTTCGAAACTCGAAAAGCGAAACAGGGAATTCGGAATCGTTTGGGTTGATGCCGGCAGCCGTTTAATGGATCAATACGTCCGCGGCCCATGTGGCGAAGAAGAGCACGCTCACATATCCGTTGATGTTAAAGAAAGCGGCGTTCAAACGCGAAAGGTCTGAAGGACGCACCAGGCCGTGCTCGTAGGCGAGCAGGACCGCGACCAGCACCAGGCCGGCGAACGCCAGCCAGCCGAGACCTTCGATGCGCGCCACCGCGACCAGCAGGATCAGCATGGCAACGTGCAGCACGCCGGACGTCCACAACGCCGTGCGGATGCCGAAACGCGCGGGGACCGAGAAGAGTCCGCGCTCGCGATCGAAGTCCACGTCCTGGCAGGCGTAGATCAAGTCAAAGCCCGCCACCCAGAACATCACCGCTAGCCCCAGCAGCAGAATGCCGCTGTCCACTTCGCCGCGCAGCGCAATCGAAGCGGCAATTGGTGACAGGCCGAGGCACAGTCCGAGCACAAGATGAGACAGGAACGTGAAGCGCTTGGTGTAGGAGTAGCCGAGCAGCAGCGCGATCACGATGGGCGCGAGCTTGAACGCCAGCGGATTCAACTCATAGGCCGCGAGCATCAGCACGCCGCACGAGATGACCGTGAATCCGGCCGCGAAGGCGAGCGACAGGTGGCCTGCGGGCAGCGCGCGCATGCGCGTGCGCGGATTGGCGGCGTCAATGCGAAGATCGGCGATGCGATTAAACGTCATGGCGGCGCTGCGCGCTCCGACCATCGCGACGACGATCCAAAGCAACTGGCGCCACGCCGGCATCCCGTGCAGCGCGAGGACAGCTCCGGTCAACGCAAACGGCAGCGCGAAAACGGAGTGCTCGAATTTAATCATCTCGAGCGTGGTGCGAATGCGCCCGAGCACGCTAGTGTTCATCGAAATATGTTGTGAGAACAGACTATGAGAAGTCAATGGAACCACGAAGCGGCTATCGAGCGGCACCCGCGGACGCCTTCCAGTCTTTTGCGATGGCCATGCAGGCGTCGGTGACGGATTTCCCCACGCTGATCGCCTGGCCGGATGCAATGACGCTGCCATCTTTGCCCGAAACAGCCCAGCGATTGCCCCATCCACCGCCGTGCTGCAGCAGCAGGAAATAGTTGGCCTTCTCCTTGATCATGTTCTCGGAAAAATCCCGGCAACTCTTGTTGTGCTGGAGCTCCTGGTAGACTTTGGCAACCTGCGGCTCCTTGCCGTTGTGCGACGAGTCCACCACCACCTGCGAGTTGCTTCCGTCCGCGCTCATCAAGGCGTTGGGCATCACGTAGATCACCGCGCGCCCCGCCGATCCGCCGGTGCCATTTGGATCAGAACTGCCCGTGCCAGACTGGCCTGGGCAGCTAGTTGCCATGGCGAGCCCGAGCACCATCGCCAGCGCCCAAGACCACGTCTTCATAAAATCCACCCTTTCGCGCGCTTCGGCGCTCAAACCCGGTACTCTCACTCAATGAGATTTGCGCCCTTGCGCATACGTTGCCTGCTTCAGCGCGCCGTCTCTCCCTGCCATCGAAACTGCGCCGCCTGCTCCAGTCCAAGATGCGCCAGCACCCGGCAGCAGAACTGCGTCACGAGGTCGTCGATGGTCTGCGGAGCGTGATAGTACGCGGGAATGATGGGGAAAATGTCGGCGCCGGCTTGCTGCGCCTTGAGCATATTCTCCAGGTGGACGCGGCTGAAAGGGGTGTCGCGAATGGCCAGGATCAACTTGCGGCCCTCCTTGAGGCAGACGTCGGCGGCGCGCTCGATCAGCGTCGAAGAGATGCCGTTCGCCACCTGCGCGAGGCAGCCGGTGGTGCAGGGGATCACCAGCATTCCATCGACGCGATAGGAGCCGCTGGCGATCGCGGCGCCCACGTCGGAGTCGAGCAGATAAGCGGTCTTGCGCGTGGCGCGCTCTGCCAGTTGCCCGGGAATCGCGGCGGACCTGGCCACGTCCATCCTGAGTTCATCGCGCAGGACCTTAAGGCCGCTTCCCGAGATCACAAGGTGGATCTTCCCGACGCGCTCGTCGGCTTCGAGCATCTGCAGCGTTCGCCGGGCGAAAATCGCACCGCTCGCGCCCGTCACCGCGAGGACGATACTCTTGGCAGCGTGCATCGTGCTGCCGGAAGCGGATTGGATGCTCTTGGGAGCCATGGCGCGATGTTAGGCGGGGGGTGAAGTGAAGTCAAGGAAGCCGGTCTTGGGAAGAGTTGCCAGTCGACAGTCAACAGTTCTCCATTCACTGGCACCTCGCTCTCGATGGGTTAAAATCTGGTACGTAATCGCCTTTCCCAGTTTTTGGCTGCAATTGCCGTGTCCTATCGAGTGTCAACTGTCGACTGTCAACTCCTATTGCCACCCGCAGCCATTTTGCCGTGATTCTAAAGGACATCCCGGCTCTGCTCCAGAGCCCTCCCGAACCCCCGATCAGAGTGAATTTACAGAGCGGCGAGGCCGGCGCACACGACCAATCACGCGTGCCACTACCCTTTGTCGAAAAACAGGTCATTTTTGAGGGATAAGTCACTGTATTTGAAGGATTTAATCGAGTTGGGTTTGGAGTGAACACGATGTGGCCTATCCTACTGATCTAATTACCTTTAACCGTAATGGGTTTGGTGGCTTTGGAGAGCCACCCGGGTCAGAGCCTCTCAGACGCCTCTAGCGGGGAGTGAGAGGATCATTCCCGGCGAAAGCATAGCATATGACTAGCCAAATGTCAAGCAATTTAATTTGCATTATCTAGCCTAGAGTTGGTATAGCTTGGAAGTCTAATTGCGAGGAACCCGGGCTTGGCCTGCTCGCTCCGAATCAGGCGTGCGGCGTTGAGTCCGGCATGAGATATAGGCCTTTAGCATTGAGATCCACCTGCCGGCGAGCGTCCCGCCTACGAATGGCCAGGGCCAAAGATGCGCCCGCTTGGCGGCGCGCCCGGCTCTCCGCTTTCGGGCCTCGATACGTCGCCGAGGCCACCCACGAATTTCTGCCGATGCCGCCCCCGCTCTTTCAATTGAGCGTGCGCACGCGAGCAGCTTGAGCGCAGCCTAGCAGCCCGAGCCTGGACCCGTCGAAAAAATCGGCGAGCTTGGACCGTTGCCGCTGCTGCCGGCGCTCTTGCTCAGCCGGACCAGGCCGATGCTGCCGTCCTGCAGCACGGATGTCCCGATCAGGTTGAGCTGGCACACTTGCGGGCTGCCCGGGTTGAAGAGGCTGACCTGGAGGTTCGCGATATCCCAGTTATCGGCGCTCCAGTCCGGATTATGTTGGACCAGATTGATGCGGACTCCGGTCAAGCCTTTAGTCTCGGTCAGCATCGGCACCGGATTGCCGTTGTTGTCGGTCGCGGGGATGGGGAAGTCGACCTCATGGGTCGATCCATTATCCCATTTGGCGTCGCTCGAGGTCCTGAGCGTCAAGGTAAAGACGCCTCCGCCGGGAACGAAGCAGTCCGCCGTCTGGCTGCTGCCGTGCAATCCTCCGCCGGCATCGTCGGCGCCGGTTGTGATAACGAACCGGATCAGCGAAAGCGGCTGGTTGGGCGTGAGCGGCGTGGGGGAGCCGAGCTGATTGATCAAGCCGGCTTGCGGCGTGCCCCAGCCCGTGCACAGATCGTAGCCCGCCACCGCGTTGAACCCGTTGCCGCCTCCGCCAACACCATTGTTACCGTTGTCGGCGATGTCGTGGAAGCAAACACTGTAGAGATCGTCCGCGGTTCCGCGGGTGAGCCCGATGTCGTAGAGGGTCGGATTGATGAAGCCCGCTTTGCCGGCGCCGCCGTTCTGCTGATTGAACTGGTTAACGAGCGCCATGAAGCCGGCCCAGAGCGGCGCCGCCACGCTGGTACCGCCAATCGACCCCGGAGCGCCCTGGAAGAAGATTTCGGCGTTGGCAGCCACCATGGCCACGTCCGGGTAGTTGCGGAATTGAGTGGATCCGCCGTTGGTGGCCATGCTGACGCCGACCTGATAGTCGGGAATGTTCACGCCGTTCATAATGCCGCCGCCCGTAGCGAATCCTTTGCCGGTCCAAGTGTTTTCGCTGGAGTAGTATGGGTTCGGATAGACGGGGCTCGGCGGCGGCGAAATCAGCGAATTGGTGTTGAGGAATGTTCCGCCCACCAGCGTCTGGTTCACGAACTTCAGGTTGCCGGGGTCATTGGTGCCGATGTCGCCGGAGTCGCCTGACGCCGTGAAGAAAGTCACGCCGGTAATCGCCATTTCGCCCAGCGCCTGGTTCGCATTGTCGCTGTAGCCGAAGCCGAGCGAGCAACTGGCAAGCGTGAGCGGTGTGGACGAAGTCGCCATAGCGTGAAGGATGTCATCCAGGTGGCCGGTGATGCCGGAGCTGCCTTGGAAGAACAGAATCTGCGCGGCCGGAGCCATGGCGTAGACCATGTCGACGTCGAGCGTGGCTTCGGTGGTCGAACCGCTCGTCGGATTTCCGCCTTCCCTGGCGACGATCGTCACGTTCGGCGCCGGCAGCGGCGGCTGCCCTTCAACGGGGAACTGTAAGGCGGCGTAGCCGGGAATGTCGGAAGCGGTGAACGTGGCGAAGTCCACGATGCCGACCACCTGTCCCGTACCGTCCAGCGACTGAAGCGGGGAACCCACGCCCAGGTAAGCATTGCGGAGGTCCGCGGCGCTGAAGCTCCCCGAAGCGCCGGTGGAATTTGCCAACGGGCGCAGAACGACATAATCGTTCAGACCGTTAATCTCGAGAATCGGCACGGAGAGGTTCAGCGACGGATTGCGGTCCACAGTCACGTAGCTGCTGCCGTCCTGGCGCTGGCGGAAGACCAAATTCACGAACAGCGCCTGCTCAATGATGGCGGCGCTCGCCTGAACGCTCAGCAGAAGATTGTTCGAATAGGTTGCGACGGTCGTGAAGCCGCTCGCGTCCGCCCAATTCTGCAGGGCCTGGTAATCGGCATCGGTTGCTCCGTAGGTGTTCTTGAAGTCTGCCTGGGAAATGAATTGTCGGAAGTTCGCGTTCTTGGGATCGGAGATCTGTCCGATCTGGCTGTTGAGGCCGCTGGGATTGCGGACGGGCAGGCCGATGGCGAGCGAGATCTGAGTGTCTTGCGGCACCGGTCCGAGCAGGGGAAGGGGCGGAGTGGGGACTCCGAAATAGCCGCTCAACTGCTGCGAACCTTGCTGACCCGCGGGCTGAACCGGGAAACCGCTCTGGAATTCGGCGTGGACGTTGTCCTCGGCGGCGATGTCGAAGGCCGCCATGGCTCCTTTGAGTCGAGCGCCGCGCCTCAATTGCACCGTGCCGTGCGGCGCGGCGAGCAACGCGTGGAGATGCGCTTCCTCGCCAATCACTACCACCGGTCTGGAGGAGGTGGGCTGCAGCTTCGGGTCCGGCGATTTCTCCCAGGAATCGCTGCCGGCGACGGAGATCGAGAACTGATCGGCTTTTGCGTCTTCGCGGTGGAGAACGATTTTCGCGCTGCGGTCCGTCCACAGCCCGCCGAGGATTCCAACGCTCACGCCGCCGGGAAGAGCAAAGAGCCGGGCGTGCTCGTCCATGCTGATGCTGGAGAAAACATAGGCGCCGGCGGCCAGCCACAGCTCGCTTTCATAAAGCATGGTCAGGTTGCCGTACGTGCCGGGGCCGAGGGAAGTCTGCTCATACCGGTTGAGCGTAGTGTCGGTGCCGCGGCCGCTGGCAATCGCGAGCGGCAATTCAGGCATGTTCTCCGGAAACGCGTGTTCGGCGCCGATCCCGATGTCTTGGACGCGTTCGAGCGAGCCGGTCCAGACGTCGCGCACTTCCGAATACATCTCGAGCGCCGTCGAGGGCGAGAACAAATTTCGGCAGCGGCTATGCCTGCCCACGATGAGTTGTGGCCTGCCCGCGATGGGTTGCGCTGTGCCTGCGATCGCTTGGGCCGTGCCTGCGCTCGCTGGTGCCGTGCCCGCGGCGGACGAGGTTTCCAGAGGCGTCCGAATGCCCAAGTCGCCTTCGAGCGCGTGGCAATCGTGGCCGAGCTTGATGCTTCGCTCTGCGTACAGAAGAAACTGGTCGATTTTCGGTGCGCCTTCGCTGGCACGCGCGTCCGCTCTCTTCACTTCCGGCATAGAAACCTCCTAATGGGTCTCTTGCTCGTAGTGAGGGTAGGCTGCCTGTCGTTTCACCTGTGCAGGTAACCTGGGATTCAGCAGCGTGGAGCTGCGGCGCATTCAGACTGTAATCAGGGACAACGAAGCTCTCTTATTGGAGAAATGGAATGAGGAGTTTCGGAAATTAAGCCGGGCGAGCGGGTGAAAGACGCTCGGGTCACGGACTCCACGCTGGCGGTGACCTTTTCGACGGGCGCAGGATCACGGCGCCCTTGGCCTGGTACCCAAGGCTCCTCGATGCCACGCCGGAGCAGCGCCAGAATTGGCAGGTGAGCGGCGCAGGCTACGGCACTCATTGGCCGGACATCGATGAGGATCTGAGCACGGAAGGACTGCTGCGGGGAGCGCCTGCCGCGCGCGAGGCCGCTCGCACGGGCACCCAGCCGGCCGGCCTTCGCCCGCCAAATTGGCGCACCACCCAAAGCTCCGTCCGTTTGAGTTCGGATCAGCCCTCGGATAGCATCTTGTCCATGAAGATTCGCCGATTTGCCAGTTTCCTGCTGTCTCGAGAAGCGCTGCTGTTCGCGACCTTGCTTTTCGCCTGCCTGGTCGCGCCCGAACGCGCGAGTGCCGCGCTGCAGTCGACCAGGCCATCGCAGCGCAAAGTGATTATCGACACCGACCCCGGCACGGACGACGCCATGGCGATCCTGCTGGCGCTCAATTCCCCGGAACTGGACGTTCAGGCACTCACCGTGGTTCCCGGCAACGTCACTGCTGCGCAGGGTCTCGACAATGCTCTGCGCCTGGTCTCGCTTGCGGGGCGCTGCGACGTTCCTGTGGCGCATGGCGCCCAGCATCCGCTCGATCAGAAACTGGTCACGGCGGAGTTCTGGCACGGGCGAAACGGTTTCGCGAATATCGAGCTGCCGCCCTCGAAATGCACGGCCGACCCGCGCTTCGGTCCCGACCTCATCATCCAGATGGTGCACGAGCACCCGCATGAGATCACGCTGGTGCCCATCGGGCCCGAAACCAACATCGCGCTGGCGGTCTCGAAAGACCCTTCGATCGTCCCATTGGTGCGCGAGGTGGTGATCATGGGCGGATCGATTTCGGGCGGCAATGTGAACGCCGCCGCCGAGGCCAACATCTACGGCGACCCCGAAGCGGCCCAGATCGTCTTCAACGCCGGCTGGCCGATCACCATGGTCGGGCTTGATGTGGGCAACAAGACGCTGGTGACGCGCGCCCATATTGCGCAACTGGAGCGGACGCACGGCCCGGAGAATGATTTCGTGGTCGGAGTGCTCAAGTTCCTCATCGACTTGTCGGAGAAATACGGCGCGACGGGCGTCCAGATGTACGACCCGCTCGCCGTCGGAGTGGCGATCGATCCCACGATCGTGACCACGCAGGCGATGCGCGTCGACATCGAAACGCGGGGGCAGTTTACGCGCGGCGAGACCGTTGGCAATCGCACCAACACCGTGGAACGCAACGTTCCCCACGACGGCCGCCTGTGGATTGAGGCGGTCGATCCGGTGACCCCGAACGCGAAGGTCGCCGTGGACGTGGATGCGGATCGCTTCATCAGCATGTTTCTCGAGCGGATCGCCGGGAAGTGAGCTTGACTTGCTATAATGCGAGACGGACGCTTATGAAATCACCCCTCGTTTCCTCCTTGTCGCGTCGCTTGACTCTGACGGCGTGCGCAGCTCTCGGTCTGCTCCTGGCGCCCGCGCTTCCTGCGCGTGCGCAGGTGGAGGGGCCGGCAACGGCGCAGCATCCGGCGCCCATCGTCAATGGTCCGCTGGTTCAGGACTTCGCCTTCCTCACCGGACGCTGGCGCGGGGGCATCCAGGGTGGCCTTTTCGACGAGGAATGGAGCCAGCCGTCGGCAGACACGATGATGGGAATGTTCCGCTACATGGAGAACGGCAAAGTGCAGTTTTACGAGTTGATGGTCATCGAGGCCAGCCCCAGCGGGCCCGAGCTTCACCTTCGGCACTTTGATCCGGGACTTAGCGGTTGGGAAGACAAGACTGCGCCCCTCACCTTCACGGTGGACAGTTACACGGAGAGCCAAGTGGTCTTTGTAAACGCCGACAAATCCTCGACGCTTACCTATCGCCGCAGCTCGCCGGTGGAGCTGACAGAGACGCTCGAGCGCGAAGCCGGCGGGCACAAAGGAAAACAGCAATTCGCCTTCACCCTGATCCAGTGAAGTCTGGCGGGATTCGTCATTTCCAGCGCACGTGGCCCACATCGTTTATCGGTTCCTCACTCGATTTTTCGCGCGCTACGGATACGGCGCCGTGTTCGGCGGCGTGATGCTGGAGAACGCGGGTCTGCCCGTGCCGGGCGAGAGTGTGCTCCTGTTCGCCGGGTTTCTGGCGCACGAAGGTACGCTCCATCTCCTATGGGTGATCGTGCTGGCCATCGCCGGCGCAATCGTAGGCGACAACTTGGGGTACCTCGTGGGGCACTATGGTGGCGTCAAGTTGCTGCGGCGTATGCGTGGACATGTGTTCCTGCGGGAGCGCCGATTCGACCAGGCCGAGAGCGCCGTGCTTTACTATGGCGCGTGGGCCGTTTTCATAGCCCGCTTCATCATCGGACTGCGTATTCTGGCCGGACCGCTGGCGGGCGGATTCCGCATGCGATATCGCGATTTCCTGCTGGCCAACGCCGCCGGCGCTGTGCTCTGGGGAACCACGATGGGCATTGCCGGATACCTTCTGGGATCGAGCTGGCAGCGGCTGGTCCATTTCGCGCGCAATCTCGACCTGGCCCTACTGATCGCGGTGCTTGCCGTGGCGTTGGTCTGGGTTTTATGGGCGCGTCTAAGGCGTGCCTGGTCCCGCTAACCACGCCCGCCTCAGAGCTGCCTGTTCCGGCGTGGCATCCGGGAGATCGTCGATGCTGTAATCGTCGCGCCGCGGTGGATCGAGTTTCACGGTGACGATCTCGCGATCGGCATGACGCTGCACAGTGAAGGGCACCTCGGCGCCCGGCGGGTAGATCTTCAGCCGGTCGGCAAGCGATTCGGTGGCGAGCGAAAAGTTGTCGACGGCGACCAGCAGGTCGTCGCGACCCAACCCGGCGCGATCGGCGGCGCCTCCGGGACGCACCGAAGTGATCAGGATGCCTGTGTTCGCGGGCCGGTACTGGATTCCGAGGCTAGGCTCTGAGTCCTCTGCGCCGGACTTCAACTGCAGGCCCGCCTTGGCCAGCGTCTCGGCGTAGGGCAGGGGATCGGTCCCCTGGATATAACGCCGGAAGAAGTCGCTGAAATCGCTCCCGCTCACCTCGTTCAAAGCGCTCAGAATGTCACTCTCCTCGTAGCCGCGGCCCGGCAGATAGTAGGTGGCGCCGGGCGCGCCGTAAAATCGCTGATACATCAGCCGCATCACGTCGTCCAGGGATTTGTGGCCGCCCGTGCGGGCGCGAATCTCCACGTCGAGCAACGCGCCGAGGATCGCACCCTTGTTGTAGTAGGAGATGGTGGTGTTGGCGAAGTTTGTTTCCTGCATCTGCGGCGACCGATCGTAAAACCAGGCGTGGAAGCTCGAGCTTTCGGCAGACATCAATTTGCGGCCGGGCTCCGATTCGAGCGTCTGGATCTCGCCGCTCAGCCGCTTGCGAAAATCCGCCTCGCTCCAGATTCCCGCGCGTCGCAGAGTCACGTAAGAGTAATAGCTGGTGACGCCTTCGGCGAACCACAGAGACTCGGTGTAGTCCTCCCTGGTGTAGTCGAACGGTCCGAGCGCGGCGGGCCGCAATCGCTTCACGTTCCAGGTGTGGAAGAACTCGTGGGCAGCATCGGTCAGCGCTTCGTCGATACCGTCGTCGGAGAGAAGCTGGCTGATGATGATTTGCGTGGAATTCAGATGCTCCATGCCGTCACCCGCCGCGATTTCGGGCGCGAAGTGGAAGAGGAACGTGTAGTGATCGAAGTCGGGCGCGGGCATCATCGTCATGTAGACGGCCACGATCTTGTGCACGCCATCGGCGAGTTTCCTCACCAGCGCCGCGCGCTGGTCCTCGTCAGTGCCATAGTCGTGCACGGCCACGCGGAAAGTCTTGCCGTGGTCGGTGAATTGTTCCCAGGTGACGCTGGGGCTTATTTCAAGCGGCGTATCGATAAGGCGATCATAGTTGGCAGCCTGAACGCTGCGTTCGGCCGGATCGGGCGAGTAGCCGCTCACCACCTTCCATCCCTCGGGCGCCGTGATGTCGAGATGAATGGGGTCGGGCTTGTGGTCAGCGATATACATGAAGATCGAGGCGCCATTCAGGTTGGCGTGCGTGCTGTCGATCTGCGAGAACGAACCGTTGAGGTCGTTGCCGAACACTTTGTAGTGCGCATGCACTTCCGCGGCGCCGCCGGTTTCGACGCGCCACGTTTCTTTGTCAGGCTGCGACCACGCCAGCGGATGTCCATCGGTGCCCGTGGCCGCGAACTCCTGCACGTTCTTGGCGAAATCGTAGATTGCGTAGCGTCCCGGCGACCAGGCCGGCATCACGAAGTCGAGCGCGGGAGAACTGACTCCACGCGCGTCGATCTCGACTTCGGCCAGATGCTCACTGGGCTGCTCGATGCGGAGTTGATATGAAAGCTGAAGCGTCGACTGCGCTCGCGTGGCCTGCGCGGCGGCGTTCGCCTGCGCTGCGATCGCGAGAGCGGCGGCAAGCGCCAGCCACAACGGCAATTGCCGCGCGGGTAATCCTGGGGTCCGCGAAATCCCCCGGTCCGAACGATTGCGAATCGTCATTGTGTAGTGGTTCCATCCATGCTGATTTCGAACGGCATATCAGCCAATTTAGCATGCCCCGCAGCCACGGTGATCCAACATGGTACAATTTGGATCTCGCACAACCCCGAGAGGCGCGATTCCCGCATCTATGAGGCCCAGAGTATCTGTAGTGCAGTACCTCAACACGGCGCCGCTCGTCTGGGGCATGATTCACGGCAGCTACGGCGACCGTTTCGATCTGTCGTTCACCACCCCGGCCTGTTGTGCCGATCATTTGCGCGCCGGCCGCGCCGATGTCGGCATCATTCCCTCGATCGAGTACCAGCGCATCGATGATCTGAAGTTGCTGCCCGGCATCAGTATCGCCTCGAAGAAGCGGGTGCGCAGTGTGCTGCTGCTGACGCGAATTCCCATCGAGCAGGTTCGGACCGTGGCGCTCGACACGTCGTCGCGAACCTCGGCGGCGCTGGTGGAAGTGCTGCTGCGGAAGTTCTATCGGCTCGACGTAGCGACGCGCCCGGCGAGTCCCGACCCTGAGGCGATGCTGCGCGCGTCCGACGCCGCCCTGCTGATCGGCGATCCGGCTCTCGTCTACAGCGGCAACGCCCGCGTCTATGATCTGGCGGAGGAATGGCGGCGCTTCACGGGATTGCCGTTCGTCTTCGCGGTGTGGGCTTACCGGCCCGGTCCGGCGCTCGATCCCAAGTCGTTGACTCGCGACTTCCGAGATTCACGCGACGAAGGCCTGGCGCACGTCGAGGATATCGCCGCCGAGTGGGCTCCACGCCTGGGTCTGACGGCTGACGCGGTGAAGGTCTATCTGACGGAGAATATCGACTACACGCTTGACGAGGAAAATCTCGAGGGCTTACAGCTCTTCTACCGGCTGGCGCGTGAAGTGGGCGCCACACCTGCGGTCAGGAACCTCGATTTTTAAGGACGGCCTTCAGCTTAGCCGCCTCGCGCAGACCGTTTCGTTGGCAGGTCTAGGATGTCGTCGGCGCAGGGACTTGAGGTCCGGAAGCCTTCGGTTCGGTTTGCGTGGCGCCTGGCAGCACCTCCAATTTCGCCGGCTCCCGGCCCGGATTTGTCTCGGCAGGCTCATGTTGTACCGGGGCTGCCTTGGCCGCCACAGGAGCGGGGAGGTTCTTGGCTGCCTGGGTCGCCATCTCGGGTTTGATCAATTGAAAACAGAAGCCCGTGTCGGGCAGCAGCCAGGAGTCGTAACCCGCTTGATACACGCCGGGCTGGTGTTCCTGGCTAACCTCGCTTTCCTTCATGCCGAAGAAGTTCGGAAGCAACCGCAGATCGTCCGGATGGTTTATGTTTGCGGTGGCTCCCTTCGTGGGATGCGACATCGTCCAGACCATGGGCCAACTGACGGGCATCGTGTAGTGAACGTGGACCTTCACATACAGACCGTCAACCCCGTCGTAGTCCCGCAGAAGCAGCCGAAAGCCCTGATCGCCGCGCGGAACAAACCGGTGGGAGGAAGCAGTGTTGTTGTTAAAGACCTCACGTTTTTCCCTGAATTGATTGGAGGCGCTAGCGGGCTCCCGAAGTTCAACGGAATAGTCGAGCAATTTGATCTCGGTTTCGGCCGAGTCCTCCCACTTTACGTCGTCCTGGATCCGCCCGCCGACCTTCCGGCATCGGTACGAGAGCGCTTCCTCGATCTCCACCCTGTCCGGATTCCCGGGCAGATGCTTGATGCTCACCAAGTCGCGCGCGTCCTCGCGGTAAGGACTACCGATGTACCCATGGATGCGCGAATGAAAGAACTGAAGAAAGCCGTCCTTGCGATCGATATCGTCGATTTTGAAGAAGGCCTTCAAAGTATCGGTCTGGAGGCTGATCAGGGCCTCGTTACCCAGCGTCCTCAGATACTCCTTCTTCACAATCGTGTTGGCAATTTGGTCCTGGAAGTATTCCTTCCAATCCCGAAATTCCAGGACGATCACAACAAGTCCCAGCAGAATTAGTGCAATGCCTGTCTCATCGATGAGTTTCAGCAGACCCCACCCGAGAAGGGCCTTGGGGTTGGGGTGGTAATGCTCGTCAAGGTAAAAGGTAGCGACGATGAGAAGCACTCCCACCAGAGCAAACCCCGTGGCATAGAGCCTTGGTGTCGCACCCCTTTCCAGTTTGTCATGGTTCGGAGGTTCCCGTCGGCCGCCGATCTGGGCCCCAAGTATCTTCGGCATTATGGCTTCTCCTCCTTTTCAAGCCTGGCTCATTTCGGATACGCAACACGTCCAAAAGCTGCTCATTCCCCGCTACGGTTCGCCATCGCCTTCGCCAGCCGAGGCGGGCAAAATGACTCAAGCGCCGGGTTCAACGGCTACTTAACGGACGTTCAACCAGCGGTCCGGCTTCGTTGTGTGGATACTACCAGCGCGGACAACAAAAGACAAGGAAGGGCAAGCTCTTCGTTCTGCGCTTCGCTTTGTGAAGGCGGCGGCACTGTCGGCTAGAATCGCGACATCAAAGGTTAATCCCGTGCGTGCCGATATCAATGGTGATGCTGACACGGATAACAAGCTGAAATTACGAGGCTTGCAGCCTGCTGCTGCCCACGCTGCTTGTGCTATTCTGAAGTGGGCTCCGACCCGGCAACAGCCACTTAGGCGGATCGGGAGTCCAGAGCGCTGCCACGGAGTCAGATTTTGAGAGCTTCTTCGCATTCCTTTTCCGAACCAGATAAAGTCCGGGTTACTCACGTTCACTTGTATCTCACTCCCAGGTTCGAGACGCGAACCGTGGACTGCGTCGCTACCCTGGACATTCAGCGATCCGACGACTGGCCTGATGCCCCCGTTATTCTTGACACGCAGCGACTTCGGATCCGCGAGGTCAGCTTCTCTTCTGATGCCAGCCGCTATCTCTTTGCTCAGCACGAACTCGGCGACGCGGATCCGGTGCTGGGGCAGCCGCTCATCATCAGGGCTCCCCGGAGCGCGACCCAGATCAGGGTCAACTACTCGACTGCCCCCGATGCCAGCGGTCTGCAATGGCTCGAACCCGCGCAAACATCTTCGCGGCTGTTCCCCTTTCTTTACAGCCAGTCTCAGTCGATACACGCGCGCAGTTGGATACCGCTGCAAGACACTCCGGCCGTCAGAGTGACCTATTCTGCCGTTGTGCGCCCTCCCCGCGACATGATGGCCCTAATGAGCGCGTTGGCAAACCCCAGGTCGGCGCACGAGGGTTTTTATGAATTCCGCATGGAGCATCCCATACCGCCTTACCTCATCGCGCTGGCGATTGGGCGGCTGGACTTTCAGGAAACGCGCGATCGCACGGGTGTTTATGCGGAACCATCGCTCATTCGTCAGGCCCAGCACGAGTTCGCCAATACTGAGGAGATGATTGAGGCCGCTGAGCGCCTATGCGGCACCTATCGCTGGTGGCGCTACGATCTTCTGGTGTTGCCGCCCAGCTTTCCCTATGGCGGCATGGAGAATCCAAGGCTCACTTTCCTGACACCGGCGGTTATCACCGGAGACCGGAGCCTGGTTTCGCTGATCGCCCACGAACTCGCTCACTCCTGGTCGGGAAACCTCGTGACGACGGCGAATTGGGAAGGGTTTTGGCTCAATGAGGGCTTCACCACCTATATCGAGCACCGAATCCAGGAGGAGCTCTATGGAAGGGATCGAGTCGAGGTGGAACAAGTGCTGGGCCTTCGTGACTTGGAGGAGGAATTGTCGAAATTGGAAGAGCGTGAACAACTGCTCGAGATCGATCTAACGGGAAAGAACCCGGACGAAGCGGTAACCAGCATCCCCTACGTGAAAGGCGCTTTGTTCCTTCAAAGCCTAGAACAGGCTGTTGGGCGTCCACGCTTTGATCGTTTC
>JASHPE010000079.1 GCA_030038235.1 Terriglobia bacterium | reverse complement strand
GATTCATGGGCGGCAGAAAGCGGCCGTCGGGCATTTGCTCCAGATTCTCCCGTGACCCGCTGACCCCGATGTAGCTCTCCACCTTGTCGTAATACGGTTCCAGGTCCTTGTAGCTGAAAGGCCAATCCTCGCCGTAGCCATCGCGCCCGGCGGCCTTGAACTCGTAATCGCTGTAGCGATAGCTCTCGCGCGCCCAGCAGAACGTTTTGCCGCCGACCTGCCGCCCCCGAATCCACATGAAGGGCTTGTCCGCCGGCGTGGTGTAGGGATGGTCGTGATCGTTGATGAAGAACTGGTGGCTGTACTCGTCGCAGGCGTAGCAGAGCCGCTGCACGGGCTGATTCTCGAGCAAGGCTTGCTGATTGCCGAAGCCGCGGAACTTCAACTGGTAGGGCCAGACGTGTTCCGTGAAGTCCTTGGTGGGAACGCGCGGCGGGCCAGCCTCGAGCATCAGGACGCGCAGGCCGCTCTCACACAACTCCTTGGCCACCCAACCGCCGCTGGCGCCGGAGCCCACCACGATCGCGTCATAATCCGGGCTGTTCGCCATCAGTGTTCCATCGTATCGCGCCCACGCAGGAGAAGCGCCATTCTGAAGTAATCAGTCGGGCCGCCCGGACGAAACGCGCTCGGCACTCGACACCTGAAATAACTTGAAACCGGAATAACGATGCAGGTTGCTGAAGTACTGGCCGTACCAGTTAATGGTCACGGTGACCTCAACGGGCAGCCACACCGCGCGCGCGTCGTTCTTGAAGTGAACTTCCGCGAAGCGCGAGTCGGTTGTAACACCCTTCAGGTAAGGATCGTCCTGCGGAAACGCAACCTCGGTGCGCATGTGCGCCACCTGATAGCTTTCGGCGTCAATCCAGGCCACGCCTTGCACGAGAACGTCGACGGTCCTGAGCGGAGAGTGAATGCTCTCCTCGGGTCGCGCCTTCCCCGGGATTTGTTCGAAGTAGATCACCTTGAACGGCCGGGCGTGCAGGTCCTGGTCTCCGAGATATCGATACGTGGAATCGGGCTGATAGCCGGGATGAAAGATATCCGGCATGGAAGCGAAACCCTGGGTCACAAATCCGCCCTCGAGAGGACTGGGTTCGGCGCGCCGGCCCTTCGAGTCGGTGCGGTACTCGTCCAGGAGGTTGCCGGTCGCGGACGCTTTTATGATGTCGAGGTAGTTGAACTGTTGAAGCTCCTTTTCAAGAATGCGACCACTCCAGTCCAGCCTTTCAAGAACGATCTCTTCGCGAGCCGTAACGTCGGGTAGCGTGTCGAAAAAGGCTTTCACGTTCGTCCCGACGCTGGCGAGAAGCGGCGCGAGCTGGTCCTGGCTGTCAGCGGCGTGCAATCCCTTCAACTCGGGAATCGCACGGATGAACTCCTCCGGAGTCCAATCCGCCATGGGGACACCCGACGCCTTCCTTTCCTCTTTGGGCGGCGTTGCGGGATGTTCCTTCGGCTCGAGAGCAATCTTATCGCTCTTGCCGCCGGGAACCTCAGCCTCGCAATTGAGCGCCGAGAGCTGCGTCGCCACCGAGTCACGGACCACCTCGCGCACGCGATAGCTTCCGGGCGGCGGCCGAAAACTAGTCTTGAGGTAGATGCCGCTCTTGGCCAGCTTGCTCAGCGTGCCGTCTTTTAGGTGCAGGTCAAACGATTCTTCTTTGCCGCTGACGTATTTGCCGTCGTGGTCGAAAAGCGCGGTGTCGAAGGTCAGGGTGTTCACGCTGCGGTCGGTTTCTTTGCGGAACTGCAAAGCATCGAGATCGACGTGAATCACCACCGTGAGGGTGGCGGGCGGTTGCACCTCCTTGCCCGCCTCCGCGCTCACGTCCACCGGCAGGGCATGAATTTCGTCGAGGGAGAACATCAGCTTGTCGAGCCGATCCTGACCCGGCCGCTGCTCGGCTAGAGTCTCGGTGGGATCGAAATAGCCGCGCCGCGCTTCGAGGGTCCAGGGTTGCTTCGTGCTGAGGGAAACCTTCAGCGCATGAAACTTGCCGTCAAGCTTGAAGTCCTCCGGCGAAAAGCTCAGGATGTAGGTCACTTCCGGAACCGCAGCGGTCTCGTGGAAGGCCGCGCCGAAATCGTTGCCGTTATGGAAGAACATGCCGCCCGTCCCGGCTGCAAGATTGGCGAGCACACCGCGAGAGAGGTTCTCACCCTGCCGGTATATCTGGTCCTTTTCGGCTTGGTCGAGAAGCGACGGACTTTCCGTAGGGCGTGAAACAAACGGCGTAAGGCCGGCGGCGTCAATGGCGCTGATCACCACGTCATGGTGAAGCGCGCCCTGAATGAGGGCTTCGATATCGGGCGCGCGCGTCTCAGTCAGGAAACCCGGCGAGACCAGCACCAGCGTCCGTTGACCCGCCATAGCCGCCAGCCGATTAATCCCGGCTGCAATCCGTTCGAGCGCATTCTGCGCCTCCAGGTCGGCCGTGTTCCAAATCTGGGTGGCTTCGTATTTCGCCCGATCGCCGGCTTCGGTGGCGCACGCCGCGGTCTTGTTGTCCTCCCTCACGCAGTCGCAATCGTAGGCTTCACCGACCGCAACGCCGGTCGCCTGGCTGTCGTGCCGCTGATCGATGAGGTAGGCTTCGTACTCATCGATGGACGGACAACCACTGAGCTGGGACAGCGTGCGGGATCGCGGCGCGATCCGGAACAAAGCGTCGTGAAGCTGGTCGCGGTCGGTCGTGAAATCGAGATCGTCGTGGTGGGAGGCAGTGAAGATGGCCACGCGATCCTGTGGGCCCACCTCAGTGGCGACGAACCGCCAGGCGACGTCGCGCGTGCGTTGCACCGCTTCCCTCGAGAGATGAAGGTCGTCGAAGAAGAGGCCGATGAAGCGCTGGGGGACAGCAGCAGGCGCTGGAACAGGTCCTGCCGGGACCGGCGACGCCGAAGGCTCCGTTCCGGTGCCAGCGTCGGCGGCAGTTTCCGCCGTAAAGCCGGATATCTCCTGCGCTTTACCGTCGTCGAGCAGCCGGAAGTCGTCTTTGGTGAGGTTGCCGACCGTGCGGCCTTCAGGGTCGCGGACGACCACCCGGACCGTCACCACGTTGCGCTCTACACGAATCTGAAACGGCGGAGGTGATTCGTGGCTGCGGATCTCGGGCGGATTCGGCGCCTGCTGCGCCCGGAAAGAACGCCCGGCCGGCCACAATATTGCGAGCGCCATGATTGCGAGAACCGGAGCTAGCCGGCACAAGCCCGGACCACGGCGGCCGCCGATGAACAATGTGTTCGCGGGTCTCACGTGGCGTAGTATACACCGCGTGAAGGGACGGTTAATCGGGGATCGGGCCATCGCGCCATCGCTCCATGCCGGCGGGCACGGTTGCGCATGCTGGCGGCTCAACTCGTCACTTTTTTCTGTAACTCGTCAGTCTCCAATGTAGCCTACGATCAGGGCCTCGAAAAAAGTACTTGACAACGGCGCGGAAGCGTGCTAGGCTGTTTGTTACCTCAAATGAATCGGGGGCCGTGCCATGGTCGTGTGCGTGTGCCCGCCAATCTCGATTAACCCGGCCGAATGGCTTTCCACGCCGCCGAATCCAACCGAGACCAGGTGTAGGAGAACGAACCCAACGAACCCAATACGACTAAACCATTATGCATCAATAGCTTATGCCAAAATTGGGAAAAGCGAACCCGACGGAGTCATCTTTAGTGTTTTCAGCGGTTTAGGCCGCCAAAATGCCCGATTTTGGCACTTTCGTATGTCTCACGGTCTCGTCCTATTGCAGATTCAGGGAACAGCGCCCCGGAATGGGCGTTGACAGCCACAGATGTGGTCGGAACGAAGCTGGAATGTGCCGTGGAATCAACAGGATGCCTTGGAACAATTCTCCGCCAACGGACAGGGGGGCGAGCAAGAGCTATTGCGGCGAGGTCACCCAGGTGATCCGCTGTACGGACGCGCTGAGGTTCGTGGGTTGGGCGCCGCCTTGAGTGAGAGTGGTAGAGGGGAACCAGGGCGGCGCGAATCCGGGTTTTTCGGTGTAGCGGCGGTCGAAGTAAGTGTTCTCCGTGTTCATGCAGGCCGCGAAAATGTTGGCCTGAATCTGGCCGCCGACGTTGTTGAAGGTGTTGATGCACCCTGTGGCCGTAAACCCGCACGAATTGGAGGCGCAATTCTGGCCGATGGCCGCCTGGCTCCCGTCAACCTGCAAGTTGTCATTGGCGTAGCTCGTTTGCAGATTGATGTTGCCCGTGGCGGTGAAAAGGCCGAGGTCCTGGCCGTAATCGTTGCCGGGAATCAACGTCGCCACGGGCGTCCCGTTGCAGCAAGCCGGATTCGTTCCCGGCACGATCTGATTCTGAGTGGTCGTGACGGGCTCCGTAGCGTAAATCACGTCGCCGGTGACGTCGATGTCTCCGTTGGCGGTGATCGTCACGGCATTATAGTTCTGAATGGCCCCGACGCCCTGGCCCAGGCCACTCAGACTGGTGATGGTCCCGTCCACGTACAGCATGGTGGCGGCTTGCGGCGGCGTAACCGAGTAATTCATCGGCACGGAGCAGATGTTGGTGGTCGTGCTGCCGGATTTCACAGTCGTGGTGCCTTTGGTCCCGGCGCAGTTCCAAGAAGCGGGCGGCGTGGCGAGCGGGTCCACGGTTACCGTGGTCGAGGTGGAACCTTGCGTGATCGTGAAGACCTGGGCCGACGTTCCGCTCGTCGAAAGCGTGACGGCGGCGCTGCCCTCCACGTAAATACCCCCACCCTGCATGGTATCCACGCCGCTGGATGTGGAATAGTTGAGATACACTCCCGAAGTCGCTCCGGTTGTTGGATAGGCGACGCCGGAAATATTTTTGAGATCGCTGTTGAGGTTGGCGTCCGTCGGCACGGGCGGCGCCGGACTGCTGCTGTTGCCGCACACGTTGCTTCCCTCACCGCATCCTTCGCCGTCAAGCGCGGCCCATTCCTGGCTAAAGTCGTTCGCCGGCATCGCCAAGGGCGGCTGCCCGAGCGCGTACCCGGGACTGGGACTCCCCTGGAACGCGGGTTTGATCGTCTGACCGCCGCTCTGGTAGCTGCCCTGATTGGACTGAATACAGTCGCCGCCGAACCAGTAGCCGAAATTGGGATTCTCCTGCGTAACCAGGTCGGTGAAGATGTAAGGCCCGCCTGTATAGAATTGCCATTGGCCGTTCGTGGCCATCATCCCCGTCATGGTGCCCGGGACCAGCGGGCCGAGGCATTGGGGATAGTCATTGACGAAGCCGCCGAAGGCCGCGAAACTCACCGTCGCGGACGCGGCCTGCCCGGTGAGGTTGATCGTGATGCTGCCAGTTTCGGAGACGTTCACCTGCTGGGCCGCCAGCGCCCTGCCCGTCGAACAGAGCGTGTAATTGAAAATGTAGCGGTATCCCGTGGGCTGGCTGGTGCTCGGATTCGTCGAGGTCACCTGGGGATAGCCGGCGGCGGGCGCAAAGCTGTTCGTGCAAGTCGACGTGTTGGCGATCTCAAAGTTCTCGGACCAGGAGGAAGCGGCTTCGCCAGCGTTGAGCGAGGAGAAATTGCCGTAACTCGAGGTCACGGAATTCAGGGCGGCGGTCGCCGTCGCCGTCTCGTTGCTGAGCGCCGGTATGGTCCAGGCCGAGGGGAAGGCTGCGCTTGCCTGATTCAACAACTGCTGCCGAGCGATGTTCAGGCCCGAGTCCGCCGCGTAAAACGATCCGCGAAAGTTGCGGTAATAACCATTGATCAGCATGTCGGAACTGAGAGCCCACACCATGGCCAGGCCGAGGACCGCCATCAGGCTGAGGAGCAGCAGCGTGAGGATGAGCGCTATCCCCTGCTCGCCGGAGTCCTTCCGGGAGCTTCGGCAGTGGATTCCCGCCTGCGCGGGAATGACTGCGTTTCGAAAGGCGTTCCAGGCAGCAAATGGCATCAGCATTCGATGTCGAATCGCGTCGGTAGCGGAGCGCGGCAGACGAATTCCGGTCATCATGACAGCGCCTCAATCGTTCATGCTCAGGTTGCGCGGGTTCACCACCACGGCGATGCCCGACACCTGGTAGGGACCCTGGTCGAAGGCGTTCTGAAACGTGTTCGCGAGACCCAGGTTGGGGTTCGTCCGGCCGATCAGGGAAATGCGCACCGAGCGGACCAGGGTGAAGTTGTACGCCTCGTCGCCGGGCGTGTTGTTGGAGTAGGTCGAGGCCGCGTAATTGTACTGGGTGCTTGCGGTCTGCACACCATTGTTCCAGATCGTGGCGCCCACTCTGAAGCCGATCACCTGCTCCATAACAATCGCCGTAGCGCCGCTCTGGGTGCGGGTCAGCTCCGGATCCGAGGCGTTCAACGAGTTCACCTGATAAGTGATCGGCGCCAGCTTCAGTACCCAGTCGCCGCCGCAGAATTGGACGCCCAGCTTGTTGCCGGCGGGGCACGGCTGATTGCCGTCGCAGGCGGTGATGTCGAGCGGATCGTTCGTCAGGGTGTTGCTGCCGTCGCCGTTGGTGGCATTGAAAATGAACTTGACGGCAGAGCCGGCGACGAAGGCGTTCGTGGTGAGGACAACCGAAGTGATCTTAGAACCGGTGTTGTTGAGAAAGAGCAATTGATCTCCCGCCAGGTAGTGCGACGCCGTTTGCACCAGACTCAGCCCCGCGGCGGCCTGTCCATAGGCGACGCCGGTACTCGTGTTGGAGCAGTTTCCGGTCCCGCTCTGACCCGTGCTGTCGGTGGCGTTGACCGGAGGATAGGAAACGGGGTTCGCGGCGGCAATGATGTTGAGAGTATCGAAGCAGCTTGCGGTGTATGTGAACGTGGCGGCGTTGTAGCAGGACCCGAGTCCGGCGGCCCCGGTGTTCACGATCGTCACGCCGACCGGCCAACTGGGCAGGTTGGCGCCCGGGAAGTAGCCACTGCCGGCGTTCGCCAGGTCCATTTCGAGCTGCGAGGCCGCGTTTCGCAACGCGACGTTCAGACCCATCTCGCCGCGCTCGGTGAGGGAGGATTTCTGCTGCAGGTTGAAGAGCATGAACGCCGAGGCGCTGATCACAGTGAAGATGGCCACCGCGACGAGTAGTTCGATCAGGGAAAATCCGCACTGGGACCGCGGCTCGATGCCAGGCGGCCGGTTTTCAGCAGGCCTATTTTCAAATGAGATCGCAATCATGGGCGCACCAGGCTCATCTGGAACGTGACCGGGACTTGCACGGACAGGTCCTCCAGTGTCACCAGCACCGTCACCCTGCGCGTGCCTGGCGTCCCTGCCGCCGGCGAGTTCGATTCGATAATCCATCGCCGGTGAAACGTGCTGGAACTGGGAGGCGTGGCGCCGGACGTGGTACTGATCTGTCCGTCGGGCGAATGGTAGGTGGTAGTGTAAACCGTGGTGCCTCCGCTTACGCTGGAAACCGTCTCCGCGAAGCAGCCCCAGGTCGAGGCTCCACAACTGCCCGAAGCGTTCGTCAGGCTGATGCTCACGTCGTCGTAATAATTCACGCTGGCCGAAGTACCGACATCGCATGTGGTGGTTTGGAGGATATCGGAGCTCAGGCTGCCTACCGTAGTCACCGTTCCCTTGGTTTCGCCCGGCACGCACACCTGCGGATCGTCTACGTCCCAGCGGTTCAGGTCCTCGAGTTTTTCCGTCGCCAACGTCGCGGCCAGGCTCATGTATTTCGACTGTTGGCCGCCGCTCACCAATCGCGAGTTGAGGAGCGCCGCCGCACAAAGGGCGATCGCGAGAATAGAGATGGCCGCGGTGACTTCGAGCAGCGAGAATCCGGCATCTGATGAGCGTTCAGGGGCTGACGGTGACATTGCCCACCCCCGATACCGTGATGGTTTCCGTTTGCGCGCCGTTGGTGAGAGAGAACACGAGCGAACCTGTGGTCGCCGATACCGAACCGTTGGGACTGAATTGCAAAGTGGTCCCCGCGCTCACTGTAATCCCCCCGCCGTTCGACCACGGAACGGCGCCGCCCAAAGTGGAGAACGTAGACGCGCAGGCCGGGGGCGTGCCCGAGAGTTCCTCATACGACACCTGGTAATCGGTTGTCGACGGATCGAACGAAATAGTATAAGGACAGCCCGTGGCGATCGCCTGGTACCGGGTGCTCTGAATAGACCCGGATACGGCTGCCACGGCTGCCGAGAGGTCGTAAGCGGCCAGAGCGTTCTTGATCACCGGAACCGCGATGCCGACGAGCACGGAGGCCACCGAAAGGCCCAGCATCAGCTCGATCAGGGTCATGCCGGTCGCGCTATGCGAACGATGACAGCTGTCAGGTTGCCCTCTCATACCACACCTTGTGTTACGGTCGCCGGACGCTGCGCCCGGCATCGCCCATGTGTACAGGGTCTCCCAAGAGCCTTTCGGCTGAAGCGGCACTAAACTTTAGGGATACTAATCGAGGTATTACAAGATATTGACAAACGTTCACGCGTCGCGCTACGTTCACGGTGTCGGGTTTGGGCGCTGGAAACGCGAAGGCATGCATGCGATTGGCACTCTGCGGCCGGCGCCAGTTACGGTGTCGATTTCCGCCTTCTCGGGTCGCTTCGCTTCCGGCGGACTCATCTTGCTTCTATCCCGCTACCTTATGGGCATTTACCACCATTCTGGTGAGGAGGTGCTATGCGCGGAATACCAAGAATCGCAATCCACATTGGACTGATAATCCTCATGTCGCTGCTCGCGGGTGCTCCGGGAATGGCCCAGGAAGCTACGGCGACCATGGGTGGCACGGTGAAGGACCCTTCCGGCGCGACGGTGGCCGGGGCCGACATCACGCTCACTAACTCCCAGACCGGCATCTCACGGCAGACTCGAACGGGAACGGACGGGGCTTACCTCTTCACGCTGGTGCCCATCGGCACTTACAGCATCTCGGCTGATGCTCCCGGGTTCCGCAAGTTCGTCCAGAATGGAATCACGCTCGACATCAATCAGAACGGGAAGCGAGACATCGCGCTGCAGGTGGGGTCTGCGACGCAGGTGATCGAAGTATCCGGAAACGTCAGTCAGGTCGACACGGTCAGCGCGACGCTCGGCGATGTGGAAACCACGCGGCGCATTGAAGAATTGCCGCTCGTGGGGCGTGACACGCTTCAACTGGGATTACTACAAGCGGGCGTATTTGCACCTGACCCGGACGACGGCTCCGGCAATCCGTTTTCGGTCAGCGGCCAACGTTCCGAGTCGATGACCTTTCTGCTGGACGGGGCTAACAATACCGACTTCCTCGGCAACAACATCGTGCTGAGCCCCAACCCGGATGCTGTGGAAGAATTCAAGATCATCACCAACAATTACGAGGCGGAATACGGACGGACGTCGGGCGGCATCATCAATCAGGTCATCAAGTCAGGCACGAACCAGATTCACGGCGACGCTTTCGAGTTTGTGCGCAACGACGACTTCAACGCCCGCGATTATTTCCTGCCCGACGTGACGCCTTTCAAGCGCAACGTCTTTGGCGGCACTCTGGGCGGTCCGATCAAGCGTGACAAGGCCTTCTTCTTCGGTTCTTATCAAGGCACCCGGCGCCGCGAGGGCCAGGTCGCGCCGGTTATCACCACTCTGACTCCTGCGGAGCGGACCGGCGACTTTAGCGATCTCCTGCCGAGCATCCAACTAGTGAATCCGGTCACCGGCGCAAACTACCAGAACAACCAGGTGCCGGTGAATCCCATCTCGGCAAACTACATCAGCAAGTTTGTTCCGCTGCCCAACGTCGGTACCAACGAGTTTGTCTCGAACCCCGAAGCCAAAATCCGCGACGACCAGATGATTTACCGCGTGGATTACAACATCAACACGGCGAATGTGCTTGCTGCCACGTACTTGTTTGAGGACATCGGCGATCTGTACCCCTTCCAGATTCTGCACGGCGCCTCCACCGGAGGAGACGTGCCCATTGGCTCGGGTTTCACCGATGCCGATCGCTACCAAACCGGCTCACTGACGTGGACGCACACCTTCAGCCCGGTGCTGATCAACGAGGCGCGCTTTGCGTCCAATCGCACCGCCACGCTGCAGGCCGATCCGATCGACCACACCACTCCGCAGGAGCTCGGCTTCACCAATGTGAACGCTGACAACGCCGCCGGCGCCGCCCCGCCCGTGATGTACGTCACGGGCTCCTTCAACCTAGGGCCTTCGCCGCAAGGTCCGACGACGCTCCACGACGTCACTTTTCAATGGCAGGACACGATGTCGTGGCAGCACGGCAATCACGCGCTCAAGTTCGGTGCGGACATCAACCGCATCCGCGACAACTTCAACTACGACTACTACAACAACGGCAGTTTCTATTTCGGAGAGTTCGGCCCGTTGACCGGATATAGCCTCGCGGACTTCGTGGGCGGATTCCCCGAAGAGTACTACCAATTTTCGAATGCCATCTATGGCATCCGCGAGAGCACCTATGACGTGTTCGCCCAGGACGCCTGGAAGGTCGCGCCGCGACTCAGTCTCGACTATGGGCTTCGCTACGAATACAACACACCGCAAACCGATCCACACAACGAAATCATGGGCTACTTTCCGGGCCAGCAGTCCACCGTCTTCCCGGACGCGCCTCCGGACATCCTTTATCCCGGTGATCCGGGCACCCCGAACCGGGGGCTCGTCTACCCGGACCACCGGAACTTTGCGCCCCGCTTCGGCTTCGCCTGGGACATGCTGGGGAACTCGCGGCTGGTTATGCGCGGCGGATTCGGCATCTTCTACGACATCGAAGACGGTGCGCTTAATCTCCAGTTCGGCGGACAGCCGCCGTTCGGAGATGACACGGACCTTTTCCCCACCAACGCGCAGCTGGCGGGCAACTACCTCGCCGATCCTTTCACGCCGCTGGGCATTCAGAATCCCTTCCCGTTCGCGCCCCACGAGGGCACGTTCTTCATCCCCGAGATTTCGTTCGCCTTCGTAGCCTATCCGCACTTTCGCACGCCCTACTCGGAGAATCTCAACTACGGCTTCCAGTACCAATTGACGGGAACCACCATGCTGCAGGCCGTGTACGTGGGAAGCTTCGGCCGCAGGCTGATTTCGAGCGTCGACTTGAACCATCCCGACACCGCCGACGAGATGCAGCAGTTGAGCCAGTACGGCTTCGTCAACATCGACTGCTCCCGCCCTCTTTCGGGCTGCTTCGGCAACGCCAACGGCTCTCTGACCGACATTGGCCAACTCTACGCGGACCTGAGCAATGGCGTGTCGGCAAGCAACGAAATGCAGGTCACGCTTGACAAGCGTTACAGCCACGGATTCGAAACCCGGGTGGCTTACACGCTGTCGAAAACAACCGATCTCACCTCCGGCTTTCGCGCGCGATCTTCCACATATACCGACCCGGACGACTTCGATTTGGATCACGCCTTGGCGGATTTTGACGCCACCCATCGTCTGGTGATCAGCGGCATCTGGGGCTTGCCGTTTGACCACGGCGTGCAGTCGAGCGGATTCCTCAAGAAACTGGCCGGAGGCTGGCAACTGAGCCCCATCGTCACCTTCCAGTCAGGGAATCCGTTCACCCTTTACAACGACAACAACTCCAGCATGCAGAATAACGGACTTGATCGGCCGGACGTGCTCGGACCAGTGCAGATCTTCAAGAATCCGCGGCAGGAGCGCACGTTCACCGCCACCTCGGCCGGCGCGGGCAGTTGTCTGGGTCCCGTCAATCCCAACGGGACGACGACAGGCAACTTCTGGTTCAATCCCACCAACCTGGACTGCGCGACGGTGCCTGAGTTCACCTACGGAACCATGGGCCGAAACGTCCTGCGCGGACCGGGCATCAACAACTGGGACATGGCGCTCTTGAAAGAAACGAACATCACGGAGCGGCAACGGCTGGAATTTCGGGCGGAGTTCTTCAATGCGTTCAATCACGCGCAGTTCAGCAATCCGGACCCCGACGGGTTCGACACCACCTTTGGCCAGATCGTGCTCACTCGAGGGCATGACTCCGACACTTCCAGCGGCGCGCGCATCATCCAATTCGCACTGAAATACTATTTCTAGCAAGGCAGCATGAATGAGAATCCGGGTGGAATGCTACGCAGGCCGCAAGGCTGACGAACGGCCGTTGCGTTTTCTGCTTGATGAGCACGACTACGCGGTGCAGGAAGTGCTCGACCAGTGGTACGGGCCCGATAGTACGTTCTTCAAAGTGCGCGCGGGCGATGGCAACCTTTACATTCTCCGCCACCTCACGTTCAGTGAGGGCGACGCGTGGTCTTTGGAGTCGTTTCGCTCGTCGATCCGGCAGTTGTAGCGCCGGTGTTCTCACCGGCGGTCCAGGCGGCGTCCTCACCCACGGACACGGCGCCGATGGCGACATGGGCGCTACTGCACGATCCCGGCGCTGCGCAGCAAGGCCGCGCATTGCGGGTCCAGAAGAAAAGGATCGTAAAGAGGGACCGTCCCTACTCCCATGCTCGCGGTCATAAGATGCTTCTCGATGTCTTCCTTCAGAAACTCCCGGGCTTGCTGCTTGTCGCCCAATGCAAGATAAGTGAGGGCCAAAAACGTAAGCTGCTGCGGGTCACGAAAATCCGACTGAGGAAGCTCAGCGAGGAGCTTTCTGGCTTGGCCGGTCTCGCCGGCGAGCGCGTAAGCTTGAGCCAGTTGGATCCCCGCGGCTCGCACGTTGCCGCAGGCTTCCAGGGATTTCCGCATTTCTGAAACGGCCTCGGGGTACATGCGCTTGGCAACGTAGACGGCCCCCAGATCCTCATGCGCGATGCAGAACCCTGGGTCCATCTCGAGTGTCCTTTGGAGCTGTTCCTCTGCCTCGTCGAATTTTCGCGCCAGGTAGAGGATGAATCCCACCTGGGTGTTGATGAGCACCGAGAGCGGATCGAGATCGCGGGCCCGATCGATTTCCGCGATCGCCTCGTTCGATCGTCCTTCGCTGCCCAGCAACTCCGCGTACCATTGGTGTGCGGTGGGATAACCGGGGCTCAGCTCGATCGCCCGGCGAAATTCCCGCTCCGCGTCCGAGCGGTCACCCTCGTTATGGTCAAGGGCTCCGAGTGAAGCGTGGGCTTCGGCGAGCTGCTCATTCAATTCCAGGGCTCTCCCGGCGGCGCTTCTCGCATTCGCATACGCATCCGCGCGGGGACGCATGCCGGTTTCGCCCAGCAGCATGTAGGTATCGGCCAGGCCGGCGTAGGCCTCCGCATAATTCGGATCTTGCTGAATGGCGTGGTTGAAGTACTCAATCGCCTTGTTGAATCCGGCTTCGGTGCGCTGGTTCCAGAAGTAGCGCCCTTCCAGGTACGCGTCATAGGCTTCTGTATTGGCGGGCGGCCGGCTGGCAGCCTGTGCCTGCGCGGGAGCCTGGGTTTGCGGTTGGAACTGTGATTGGACCTGGCGGGTGATGTCCGCTGCCACCCGGTCCTGCAGAGCGAGGACATCGCCGGATTTTTGCTCGTAGTTCTGCGCCCACAGGTGTTTGTCGCCGGGCACGGCGATCAACTGCGCCGTGATGCGCATTCCGTCGGACGTCTTGAGCATCGAGCCTTCCAGGATGGCATCCACCTTCAGCTCCCGTCCGATTTCCGGCAGTCGTTTCTTCGAGCCCTTGTAGGTCATCACCGAAGTGCGCGAAATCACGGTCAAGCCGCTCAACCGGGCGAGGTCGGTGATCACCTCGTCGGTCATGCCATCCACCAGGTACTCCTGCGAAGGATCGGCGGACAAGTTTTCGAAGGGCAGCACCGCCAGTGAACGCATGGCATGTGGAGCGCCGCGCCGGAAGATGCGGTTGCGCCATTCATCGAGGTTGAGGCTGAGAAAAAGACGCAGCAGGATTGCCAGGATCACGCCGGTCAGCACCCACTTCGACACTTCGGAGCGCCACCAGGGGCGGTTGGCAGGCGTGAGCGCTTCTTTGTGTTCGGCCTTGTCCTTCAGTGCGGGGGCGAGGCCGGAATCCATATCGCGCTTCAGTCGCTTCAGATCGCTTCCGATCTCGAAAGCATGCTGATAGCGTTTCCCCGGGTCTTTCTCCAGGGCCTTGGTGATCATTCGCTCGAGGGCGAGCGGCAAATCCGGGTTCAATTCCGACGGCGGCGTGGGATCCTCGCCGAGAATGGCGTGAAAGACCACCGCCGAGGTCCTGCCGGTGAAAGGCCGCCGCCCGGTCGACATTTCATAGAGCACGGTCCCGAAGCTGAACAGGTCCGTGCTCGCATCCAGTTCTTCGCCGCGCGCTTGCTCCGGCGACATGTAGGCCACGGTCCCCATCATCGTGCCGGCAGTCGTGAGGTGATCGCGATCGATGGACTCCGTAGGACTGTCGTCGCTGCTCGATCGCTCAGCGCTACGGGAGCTCGATTCCCTGGCGGCGACGCCCGTCGGCTTCGCCAATCCGAAGTCGAGAACCTTGGCTAGTCCGCGCTTGGTGACGAAAATGTTGGCAGGCTTGATGTCTCGATGGATGATCCCAGCGGCGTGCGCCGCTTCGAGCGCCTCGGCAATCTGGATCCCCAGGTCGAGAACCGTGTCGACCGAAAGCGAAGCCCTGACCTGAGTCTCGAAACTCGAAGATCGAAACTCGAAACTCGCCGCGCTGTCGGGTTTCAGATTTCCATTTTCGAGTTTCGGATTCCGAGCTTCAAGTTTCGAGTTTCCATCCTTGGCTTCGCTCAGGACCGAGTCTTCGAGCTTCGTTTTCTGCAAGAGCGCACGGAGGGTTTGCCCCTCAAGCAGCTCCATCACCATGAAGGGATGGCCATCATGCTCACCGATGTCGTAAACGGTGCAGATGTTGGGATGATTTAGAGCCGAAGCGGTCCGCGCCTCGCGCTGGAAGCGCTCCCGGGCCATGGGATCGCTGGCCAACGCCTCCGGCAGGAA
>JASHPE010000078.1 GCA_030038235.1 Terriglobia bacterium | reverse complement strand
GCAGAAGATCGCCTGGTGGAATCCGCAGGGGAAGCAGGAAGTGGCGGTTCAGGTACGCATGGGCGGCGTGTTTATCTACGGCGGGCCGCAATAGGCGCAGAGCAGCGGCCTCGCCGCCGCTGGGTCGTAAGTGTCATTTGGGATGGGGAATGACGTGCTTCGAATGGGCGATTCTCCATCGCAACCGACACCGCCGGAAATACGTGGCACGCGTCCGAGGCCGGCGGCGTTCGGAGCCCCGCTCTAGGGAGCCATTGGAGGGGTTGTCCGCGATGAACGGCGGGCGATTTGGGCTGTGCCTCCTGAAGGCTGTAAATACAGCACTTAAAGTGCCGCCAGGCTAGCATCCGCTCCGCGAACAGCACTTGCGTTCTCCTAAACTAGCCTACATATTATGCCTAGACCGCTTGGCTAACATGTTGCTTGACAAACGCCCTTTCCTGTGCTAGCTTCTTTTCTGGCGGGGGGCGCCATTCACCGGGAGGTGAACTATGCCTCTGCGCCGCTCGCCCACACTCGCTCCCGCCGCGCTGGCTGCGCGGCGCGCCAACGCCCTCAAATCCACCGGACCCCGAACCGAACGCGGCAAAGCATGGTCCTGCCTGAACGCGCTGCGTCACGGCTGGGACGCCCGCAACCTGCGCGACAAAATCGAACGCACCGGCGACAAGGAAGCCGCCGTCCTCTTGTCCCGCGCCAGCGGGAATGACTGCGCTTCGAGGGGGATTACGGGCGCCGAAAGCTCGAAAGATGTAGTCGGAACGGAGCTGGAATCTCACGCGAGATCAGCGAGTTGTCCCGAAGAATCTGGGATCGGCGCCGACGGGCGGGACAAAGGGTGGGCCAAGCTTGCCAAGTTGATTCCGAGGACGGTCCGGCGGCTTTTTGCCGCCCGTCGCGCCTCCGGCCCGGGCGCCGAAAGCACGAAAGATGTAGTCGGAACGGAGCTGGAATCTGGCGTGAAATCAGCAACTTGTCCCGAAGAGTTCGGCGATCGGGCGGGCGGCGCCACGGCGGGCGAGACGCCCGCGCTACGTCAGGACGCTGGAAGCACGAAGGATGTAGTCGGAACGGAGCTGGAATCTCACGTTAAATCAGCAACTTGTCCCGAAGAGTTCGGGCTGGGCGATTGGGCTGCGGCCCATGCCGACTATTGGGCGCTGCTGGCTCCGCTGCTTCCCGGTTTGGCGGCCGCGGCGAGGCTGGAAGAGGAGATTTGCGGACCGCCGGAGGATGATGAGATCAGGGATGAGAGCGAGTTCGAAAACGAGACTTGGGACGACGGCGGGGACCCGAGCCCGGACCCGGCAGCGGCCCCTGGGGGGAACTTGACGCCGCTGGCGAGCGCCAGGGCCGCCCCCGAAGTCTGAGATTAGAAGACTACCCGCTCGTCTCTGATCGCTTCTCCCGTTCCTGCTGCTATGATGAACCCTCGGAGGCGAGAAAGCTATGGCAAACCAATCGACCAAATCAACCAAGCCCGCGAACGGCAACGGCGCGTTACGCAGCCGCGACTGGTTCGGCAGCGACAATTTGCTGAACATGTCGAACCGCGCCTACCTGCGCGCGGAAGGATTCACCAGCCGGGCGTTCGACGGCCGTCCGGTGATCGGCATCTGCAACTCCTGGAGCGAGCTGACCACTTGCAACGCACATCTGCGCCAGGTGGCCGAAGCGGTGAAGCGCGGCGTGTGGTCGGCTGGCGGATTCCCGCTCGAGTTTCCCACCATCTCGCTCGGAGAAGTGCTGATGAGGCCGACGACCATGCTCTATCGCAACCTGATGGCCATGGACGTTGAGGAGTGCATCCGCGCTTATCCCATGGACGCGGTCGTGCTCCTTTGCGGATGCGACAAGACCACGCCGGCGCAATTGATGGGCGCCGCGAGCGCGGGGGTTCCCGCTCTCATGGTGACCGGCGGACCGATGCTGCGCGGCATGTATCGCGGCGAAGCGCTCGGCTCCGGGACCGACGCGCGCAAGTTCTGGACCGAGAAGCGGGCAGGACGCCTCAGCGACGAGGAATGGTGTGAGTTCGAGAGCTGCATCAGCCGCAGCGCCGGACATTGCATGGTGATGGGCACCGCGTCCACCATGACGAGCATCGTGGAAGCGCTGGGCATGACGCTGACCGGCTGCGCTAACATCCCGGCCGCCGATTCACATCGGATGTCGATCGCCGAAGAGAGCGGACGCCGCGCCGTGGCCATGGCGCGCGAAGGGCTGACGCCCGCGCAGGTGCTCACCCGCCAAGCCTTCGAGAACGCCATTCGCGTGAACATGGCGATCGGCGGGTCCACGAACGCCATTATTCACCTTGTCGCGATTGCCGGACGCGTGGGGATCGACCTGCCGCTCGAATTGTTCGACGAAATCTCGCGCTCGACGCCATTCATCACCAACGTGCGTCCTTCGGGCGAAATGCTAATGGAGGACATGTACTACGCCGGCGGTCTGCCCGCCGTCATGAAGGAACTTGAGCCGCTGCTGCATTTGAACGCGGTCACCGTGACCGGCAAGACTATGGGCGAGAACATCGCCGGCGCGCGCTGCTTCGATCGCAATGTGATCCGCACGCTGAAAGAGCCGCTGAACGCCGAGGGCGGTACGGTTATCTTGAAAGGGAACCTGGCGCCCAGCGGCGCCGTGCTGAAGCAGACGGCTGCCTCGCCGCATCTGCTGAAGCACAAGGGCCGGGCTGTAGTGTTCGAGAGCTACGAGGATTTGTGGACGCGAATCGACGATCCGAATCTCGAGGTGGATGAGAACTCGGTGCTGGTGATGAAGAATGGCGGGCCCAAGGGCGCGCCCGGTATGCCCGAATGGGGCGATATGCCGCTTCCGAAGAAGCTGCTCGAAGCGGGCGTCAGCGACATGGTCCGGCTGAGCGACGCTCGCATGAGCGGCACGGCGTACGGCACCGTGGTGCTCCACGTCTCGCCCGAGTCGGCGGTCGGCGGACCGCTCGGGATCGTCCAGAACGGCGACGAAATCGAGCTTGACGTCCACGGGCGACGGCTGGAACTGCTCGTGCCCGACGCTGAAATCGAGAACCGACGCGCCGCCTGGCGCAAGCCCGCGCCGCATTATCAGCGCGGCTACGGCCGGATGTACCTGGAGCACGTGTTGCAGGCGCATCAAGGATGCGACTTCGATTATCTGCGGCCGGTGTAGAGGAGGTGGAGAGTGACAAGTGACGAGTGACAAGTGGCGATCCATTAGAAGGACCGGTAAGACGTCGTAACGCCCCTTTGAGCAAAACATCGTTTGGTTACGCCACTACGCACGCGGTGCGCGGAGCGCTTGACAGCGCCCTGACCCTGGTTTACTCTAGGTATGTTCAAAACAGGTGT
>JASHPE010000077.1 GCA_030038235.1 Terriglobia bacterium | reverse complement strand
AACGATGGAATCGACATTCGCGACAGCATCGGCGTATCGGTTACGTCCAGCAACTTCGTCGGCAATCAAGTCAATATCGTGATTAACGGACTGAACGGCGGATATAACATTTACGATTGGCAGACGGGCCAGGAGTATTTCCTGGTCAGTGAAAATGCCACCTTCATGCAAGACCTGTTCGTAATCGCCGGCAGCAGCGGGCAGATGAACTTCAGTGACCAGTACAACTGGGACTGGTCGTACTACCAGCCCACCCTGGTCTCAAACAACAATACCTGGTGGAACTCCTCGACTCCGAATGTCTTCACCTACCCATCGGGAAGCAATGACACTACTAGCAACCTGTCGGGTTGGCAGACCGCTACGGGTCAGGACTCGCAGTCGGTGTGGGCCGCCCCAACCGGCACACCAGCCGGGCCATGCAATCAGGTTCCCGACATGGTGGACTACTGGTTGCTGGTGCCGTACGGGGACACGGTTGAGACCGTAAATCCCGGCAGCTCGGCCGTTTGGCCGGTTAATCTGGTCGGGCTTCGCTTCAATGGCACGGTGAACTTGAGCTACGACGTTTCCATGATACCCGGGGCCACCGCGAGCTACGGAACCAACTCGCTTGGTGTCAACGGCACGACAAACCTCACGCTGCAAACATCCGATACAACGCCCGCCGGAACCTATCAGTTCGTCATCATCGGTACCAGCGGCAACATCACGCGCACGATCACGGCTTTCCTGACCGTTAACTGACGTTTTGCCTAAAACGGGGGAAGAAGGAATCCGGTTCTCCGCCTTCTTCCCCTCCCCTGACGCTCATCAGACTATTGACCACCTCGGCCTGGGCAACCCCTCCCCAATGGGAGGGGAGTTTTTCCGTCCCGCTCACGTGGCTTGCACCCGCCCGGAGTCCCGCGCTAAAGTTAGGCTCTCTCGAAAGCAGCGCCTGACGATGCCCAGACGCATTGTGACTGCGGAAGATGTCCAGGCAGGGTGCGGTGAGCTCCGCGTGCCGCCCGGCGCCATCGTGACCGACCGCGCGCGCGAACTCGCCGTGGAACTCGGCGTCACGATTGTGCGTGAGGATGCCTCGCCGGAGGCCGGCTTGTGTGACGCCACGAACTCGCGCGTGGTCGCTCTGGGCAGCGATCATGCCGGCTACGATCTGAAGGAATACCTGAAGCAATTCCTGGCGGATTCCGCCTATGCGGTACGGGATCTGGGCACAAACTCGCGCGACCCGGTCGATTACCCTGACTTCGCACGTGCCGTCGCTGAAGCGGTTGCCAGTGGCGAAGCTTGGCGAGGGATTGTGGTGGACGGCGCAGGCATCGGTTCCGCCATGGCAGCCAACAAGGTGCCCGGCGCCCGCGCCGCGCTCTGCTACGATCGCGCCACCGCTCGGAACAGCCGCGAGCACAACGATGCCAACGTGCTGACCCTTGGAGCGCGCCTGATTCCCGCAGAACTCGCGCGCGAGGTGGCGGCGGTGTGGCTCGAGACGAAGTTCGCGGGCGGACGGCACCAGAAACGTGTCGATAAGATCACGGTGATCGAGCAGGGTCCATGGCCAGGTCATAATCCCGCGGCGTCCGGGGATCCTACGAGCGCGGTTAGACCGCCTGCGCGGCCAGCGGATGCCAGGGCTGATACTTCGGCCGATGCCAAATCTCGCGAACAGCTCGTCGAGGCCGTGGCGCGCGAGATCCTCTGCCGGCTCGGTGATCGGGAGGCGTGCGCGCTGCGTGGACTCGAAATTGACGAGGCCGTCTGTCCCGGCTGCGACGGCCGCTGCGCCGAGAGCTGTCCTGCGAAATCGCGGCGTGTCCTGGCGGCGGGCGCTGCGCGCCTGGGCGCGAGCCTCGGAGCCACACAGATCCCGCCCGACATCGCGCGTTTCATCGACCACACGCTGCTCAAGCCCGAGGCCACCGAGAGCGACGTGCGACGCCTCTGCGCTGAAGCGCGAGAGTACGGTTTTGCCAGCGTCTGCGTGAATCCCACGTGGATCTCGCTTTGCGCGGGCGAACTGCATGGCACTCCGGTCAAGGTCTGTACGGTCGCGGGATTTCCGCTCGGGGCCACCACCAGTTCGGTCAAGCTCTTCGAAACGGAGCAGGCGCTGAAACTCGGGGCGCTGGAAATCGACATGGTGATCAACGTCGGCGCTCTCAAATCGGGACACTACGAGCCTGTGGAGCAGGAGATTCGGTCGCTGGCCGGCGCCTGCCATGGCGGCGGCGCCATCCTCAAGGTGATTCTGGAGTGCGCGCTGCTGAGCGATCAGGAGAAAGTGGTTGCCTCTCGCTTGTCCAAGTCGGCCGGCGCGGACTTCGTGAAGACGTCCACCGGATTCGGTCCCGGCGGGGCGACGGCGCATGACGTGGAGATCATGCGCCTGGTCGTTGGCCCCGATATGGGAGTCAAGGCCGCAGGCGGCATCCGCGGCTATGAGGATTTGCAGAAGATGCTCGCTGCCGGTGCCACGCGCATCGGCGCCAGCGCCAGCGTAAAGATCATGCGGGAAGCCGCCGGCGAGGTCTCCGCCGTGAAGTCGAGTCCGGCTTCCGCCGCGTCTCCGTCCAGTTCCCCCGGAACCGGCGCCGTCCATACCGGATCGGTGCGATACTGATGCGAGACTGAGAAGTGTGGTGCCTGGGAGCGCGGGCGTCTTTCCCGCAACTGCATGCGAGGCCTCTTCGTTAACGAAGCGGGCGGGATGCTTGCGCTTCCAGGCAGACTCGGTAGAGGTCAGCATGTGTCTGGCAATACCCGGCAAAATCCTCGAAATCTTCCCTGACGCGATGGACACGGCTCTCGTCGACATCGCGGGCGTGCGCCGGCGAGTGAGTCTTGGTCTCTTGCAGGAAGACCCGCCTCACGCCGGAGACTGGGTCCTGATCCACGTCGGATTTGCCCTGAGCAAGGTCAGCGAAGAGGACGCCGCCGAGCAGATGCGCACGTTGCAGTTGCTGGGCGAGCATCAGGCGGCCATGGAAGAGGTCCGTGGGTATGGGCTGGGGGAAGATCAGTCCGCAACGGACCCCGCAGCGGACCGCAATGGACCGCGAGAAGGACCTGACCAACGAACCAAGTGACGGATCGCCTCGTCTCAGGCGGACGGCTTGCGGCCAGGTAGATTGGGCACATCGCAGTACTCTCATTCGTTACAGCGACGTCCCGCATCAGTTCAGTTAACACACGTCGTTCGAGCCAAAAGAAGCTTGACGCATTAGGGTGAAGGCGGAGCATGATGGACGGCACGGGCCGTGTTCCATCACTTGAATGGATCGCGGGAGGGAACGAGGAGGAACGATGTTCGATGCAAATCGGCGGTCTGGATTTGCGGCATCCCCTTTCGGGAGCTGCTGGGCGGGGGTTTGGGCTGTACTCGCGTTCTCGATGATGGCGACGGTGAGCGCGCGGGCGCAGACTTTGACCACCCTTTACGACTTTTGCTCGCGGAGTAACTGTGCCGATGGCACCACCCCGTCGGCCGCGCTCATTCAGGCGACCAATGGAAGTCTGTATGGAAGCACGTTGAGCGGGGGAACCAACAACGACGGCACCCTATTCAGGCTCGGTACGAGCGGCCAGTTGACCACGCTTTACAGCTTTTGTGCGGCGGGTGGCGCTTGTACCGACGGTCTCCTGCCCGATGCTCCGCTGGTACTCGGCGCCGACGGCAACTTCTACGGCACAACCCAGCAGGGCGGCCCCAATGGCGGAGGCGCATTCTTCAAGCTCACCCTCACAGGCACTCTCACCATAGTTGGAGGCTTTGGCGGCCCCGATGGCCCGAGCGGGCCTTTGGGCCTGGCCCTCGGCTCGAATGGAGACTTCTACGGAACCTCGTCAAGTGGCGGCTACAAGGAACGGGGAACGGTCTTCAGCGTCACGCCGCAAGGCGCCGTGAGCACTCTCTATGACTTCTGTAAGACAAGCGATTGCGGAGCCGGCGGCGCTTACCCCGAAACCGGACTCGTTGAGGGCGTTGACGGCGACTTCTACGGAACCACGATCGAAGGAGGGGCGAGCACAGGGGCGAATTGTCCGAACGGCAAGGCCGGTTGCGGCACGATTTTCAGGGTTACGCCCGTGGGCGGCCTCACGAAACTCTACGACTTCTGCTCGCAATCCGGATGCACGGACGGCTACTTCCCGGCGGCGCCGATGATTCAGGGCGAGGACGGGAGCTTGTACGGAACGACCACGCTAGGTGGAATCGATAACTGTTCTTCCTACGGAGCCGGCGATTATGGCTGCGGTACCATTTTCAAAATTGGACCCAGCGGGTTTCAGGTCCTTTACAGCTTCTGTCCCGAAGCGGGTTGCTCGGACGGAGCGATTCCCTCGGCAGCGCTCGTGCAGGGGAGCGATGGAAACTTCTACGGTACAACGGCTCTGGGAGGCGCGAATGGGGAAGGCACCGTCTTCAAAATCACTCCCGGTGGAACCTTCACCCTGCTCTATACTTTCTGCTCCGAGAGCGGTTGCGCCGACGGCGCCGAACCCGCCGCAGCTTTGATCCAGGACACCAATGGGAAATTCTATGGAACCACGATCCTCGGCGGGACCGGCACGGCCTGCCCGTATGGTTGCGGCACGGCCTTCAGCCTGTCGGTAGGTCTGGGCGAGTTCGTGTCGCCCGAGCCGAACTCAGGTGCGGTTGGCACGTCAATCAACATCCTGGGGACGGCTCTCGCCGGCGCCACCAGCGTGACATTCAACGGCACGCCTGCCAAGTTCACCGTTTCCTCCGGCTCTCTGATCACGACTACCGTGCCTGCGGGCGCGACCACCGGCGAAATCGATGTGGTTACGCCGCACGGGACAATCCAGAGCAACGTCTCGTTCCACGTGCTGCAATAATCATACCGGGCGCTCGTGCGGATGGGAGCGCGGCGTAGGGGCGGGCCTTGTGCCCGCCCGTTCCAAGGCTCGCCCCCTACGTCAACCTGAGGCACTACCTTAAAACCCTCGCATGCTCTTGTGCTCCCTGCTATACTCTCCGCCAATAACTCAAGGTAACGGGTGGCCATGGAACAAGCGCGGGTGGCTACGACATACGCCAACCTCGGCGAACGTCGGCCGCGATCGAGCCCCGGGGTCGTCCGCTGGGCTGCCGCGTTTGACAATCGCTTGCATTTCTCAACGCGAACTGAAAGCATAGCGCTATGGCCGCGATTCCTGTACCGAGGGCAAAGATAACTGAATTCTGCCGCCGAAACCGGATTCGCAGGCTCGCGCTCTTCGGGTCTGTCCTGCGTCCGGATTTCACGGCCGAGAGCGACGTGGACATTCTGGTGGAATTCCAGCCCGGAACGAGTGTGGGTTTTTTCGAACTTTACGATATGGAAGAGGAACTCTCGGCTGCCTTTGGCGGCAGGAAGGTTGATTTAAACACTCCGCAGAGCCTCAGTAAGTACTTTCGTGACGAAGTCTTGAGAGAAGCCGAAACCGAATATGTCGAGGCATGATCCGAGGACGCGCCTGCTGCACATGCGCGACTTCGCGCGGAAAGCCGTCCAGATCACGAATGGAAAGACTCGGGCCGAGTTGGAGGGCGACGAAGTGCTCCGACTGGCCGTCACGCGCCTGATGGAACTCATCGGCGAGGCTGCCACACACATCCCGCCAGAAATTCGCGACCGGCACACGGAAATTCCCTAGCCAAAGATTGTGAGCATGCGCAACCGCCTCATCCACGGCTACGATGAGGTGGATTACGCGATCCTTTGGGATGCCCTCACGTTGAATTTGCCCGACCTGCTGGAACGCCTGGAGGCGGTCATCGCCGCTGAATCCAGCCCCTGATGCCCTGTCACAAAAGCGCCTCAGAAAGGCTGGGCTGGCCCATCTCTGAACGGTAGATGCCGCGGGGCCGGCTGGCGCAGACCTTCTCGCGGGCGGCCACGACATTGCTTTTCATGTCGTGGACACCGCGCTCAAATCCAAAATGGCTGTGTTGTATCGCACCGCACCGCGCCCGAGAGTAAACTAACTCTGTGGCAGCCCGAGTCCACCTCTACGGTCAGAGTCACGCACACTATCTGACGAAGAACATCTATCGTCGTGCCCGGGTCTTTGACTCCGATCGCTTCAAGCTGAAGCTGATTGCAACCCGGAGCGATCTCCGCGACGAGCTGGGCTTCAGAATCTTCGGCTACGTGGTGATGCCGGAGCACTGCCATCTCCTGATCTGGCCGGGTGGGCTGGCCGACCCTTCCCAAATCACGCAAAAGCTGTCGGAGCGAACGGCGAATTTCATTCTGCGCGCTCTGCGTTCGAACCTCTCGTACTCGTGGTGCCGGCGGATGCGGGCGCGGTTCGAATTGCCCGTCACACTGCATAGCCGCACTACCGGGTGTGGCAGAGAGGCGGATATGATATGAATCTCTGGACCCCGAAGAAGACTCTGGAGAAGCTCGGCTACATCCACAACAACCCGGTGCGGCGGGGTCTGGTCAGCGAGCCGGGAGAGTGGCCATGGTCGAGCTGGCGGTTCTATTATCGGGAGGACAGCTCTGTTCTGAGAATGGATCCGATGCCGTGAGGCTGCGTCGTCGGGAGCGCGGTGGAGTGCAACAGAGAGGTATATTTGGCTTTGAGCGCCGTGGCCACGACATAAAATGCGATGTCGTGGCCAC
>JASHPE010000076.1 GCA_030038235.1 Terriglobia bacterium | reverse complement strand
TGGACCGGTGCAAAACCCTCGCAACAAACGAAATTGTGAACAAGCTAATCGCCGGCCATGTATTAAATGCATACGCCAACAAAGACAAGCTGCCCGCCAGCGTTTCGGCTCTTGGCTATGACACGCCTCAGCTGCAAGCGTTGGGGGTATTTCTTCAGCGCGGTGGAGTGCTTCAGAGCAAGGGAGTTGACGGTCTGAAAAACGACCCCAAGTTTGGAGGATTGCTGGGTGACCTTAACCATTGTGCGACCCTCGTGGTGGGGGACCAGTTGCGACCCAACACCATGGTGGACCGGCGCGCTGAAAGCGCAGACGTTCAACAGCGTCTGAACAGGATTACTCAAAACGTCAGGGCGGCCCTTGACAATCTGGTCTCAAGTAACGCGATAAGCGCAGCGGCAGTGGCTGCGGATGAACAGGAGCAACAGAGAGCCTGTCTGACGCAGGTACTGCTGCCCAACGCTGCCGACAGGGATGCAATGAATGCCGAGCAACAGGCGTTGAATACTAAGCGGCAGGCTTTGTTTGACCAGATACAGGAATTTGATCCCAGTGGGAGTGCCGTTGAGTCCATGAGGCGTTATTTTTCCGTAGAGGATATGCCTTTGCCTCGTAGTCCACACATAGGCGGGCAAAATTGGGAGACTGAAAACAAAAGTCTGAGAAATGGGATCGCGTCTGCATATCAAGCCAGCTATGAGCAGAAAATTGTAGATAGCGTATTGTCTGATCCACAAAAGAGGCAGGCTTTCATGACGTGGGCTGGCGATTCTTCGAGTCCAGACGGTCTTAGAGAGGAGGGGATAAGATCCACGCTGAGGAGTCAGATTGGTGAATTCAAACCAGATCTCCGGTATACACGCATTAGTTTATCAATCGCGTCAGCTTGAACGGGCGTACTTTCTTAGCTGCTGCCAGAGCTAGCGCGTGGCGGACCATCCATTCGTGGTGGACCATCCATTCGGGGGGAAAGGTGGAGGGGATCGGATCCCTAATCTTAACCCGGCCTCTCCGCAACCGTCTGGTACTGGTTACCCCAGAACGATACCAGGCGCATAAACACAGGCTGAAATCGATGCGCGGGACCGAGGGTGTACCACTCGGTCGCACCCGGTAGCGACCGGGGCCTGCTACAGTTTCCGCTACAGTTGTCTTGCCCGCATAGTGCGTATTCGGTGCCGTCTTCTTTCCCCCCTTGACCCTGCGCTAATGGACGACGAGCGGACCGCGGTGCGTCTCAAGTTTAGGTTCGGCTAGCGACGCCCCCGTGTTCGATTGACACGGCCAAACCGGCAGGCGTACACTCGGGCGCATCGACGATTGCGAGCCACGGGTTGGCGCGGGGGGCCTCATGGGCAAACTCAACTGTTGGAGACGGTTTAGCGCGGTAGGGCTGCTGTGCGCAGCATCGCCTATTACCCTGTCGGCGCAAAGCTTTACTACGTTGTTTAACTTCGACGGCACGCACGGCCAGGCCCCGCAGGCAGGGCTGGTGCAGGGCAGCGACGGGAATCTGTACGGGACGACAACCCTTGGCGGGACACAGTCCCAGGAGGGCGGGACGGTGTTTAAGATAGAATCCTCCTTTTCAATTGGGTTCGACTGCTTTGACTTTGCTCCACCGCACTTACGGTTCTTCGATATCTGCAACTCAGCGTTCCCATCCGAACCGCCGTAACAGGCGGCCTAAGGTCAAGCCAGCGATCAGGCTGGCGGCGAGCCATCCGGCCAGCATCGTGAGGATCTGCATTCGTCACCCGCCTTGCCCGACTCAACGAACAGTTGCCGTCACTCGGGCTACGGGATAACTCGGAAGTCGACGTTGCTGGTAAGCGTGCCGCTGGGCGTCGTGACGACGACCGGTCCCGTCGTTGCGCCGAGCGGGATCGTGGCCACGAGGAACGTGTCGGAGGCTACGGTGTAGGACGCCGGCGTACCGTTGAAGCTCACCGCCGTCGTGCCGGTAAAGCCTTGCCCCAGGATTTGCACCCTCGATCCGACTTTCCCGGAGTTGAGCAGAAACCTAACGAAGGGGCCAAGGCCCAAATCAAGGCTAAACAGGACACCGTTCCCCGTGCTCCCGCCGAAGGCTGCGCTGCCGTAAAGAGTGCCATTGGTGTGCTGCGTCAGAGTACCGTATGGGTTTGTCCCGTCACTCCCGTCGAAATTGTGGAGCACCCTGAAGGCACCACTGGTGGTGATTGAAAAGATCGTCCCGTCGCCATACGCTCCGCCAAATATTGCTGTGCCGTACAGCTTGCCGTCAGTTGCCTCGATTAGGTTGCCGTTCGGGCATTCTCCATCGGCTCCGCCAAAACTGTGCAGCACGGTGAGCGCGCCTGCGGGCGTCATGCTGAATACTTCCCCATATTCGCTCGCCCCGCCGTTGCAGGTGCCACCGTAGAAGTTGCCATCACTGGCCAAGAGCAGTCCTCCTTCGCCAGAATTAGCACCATTGGAGCCGTCGAAGTTGACGAGAATCGTATACCCCCCAGAGAGAGCGATCCGGTACACCACTCCGTCCCCAAAAGCACCTCCGTTTCCTGTGACGCCGTAGAATGCGTCGCCAGGGCCCTGGATCAGCGATCCAGGATTGGACCCATCGTTTTTCACCGTTCCGAAGCTGTGGAGCGCGGTAATCGCACCTGCCGGAGTGGACCTGTAGATTGTTCCGAGGCCCTCGGTCCCTCCCCTCCCGTCCGTGCCGTAGAAATTGCCGTCAGTTCCCAAGACAACGAGCGCAGCCGGGTTAGCACCATCAGTGCCGTTGAAGCTCCCAAGCAGCGTGAACTTTCCGCTGCCGGAGAGGCTGAACACGCCACCATCGCTCGAAGCTCCGCCGTTTTGGAAATTGGAGTACAAGAGCCCATCGGGACCGAGTGCAAACCCTCCTGTGGGGGTACACGCCTGCGAGCTAAAGGTCGAGATGAGGTCGAACGTACCCGACGGCGCGAGCCGGTATGCGGTGCCACAACCGTCGGCTCCGCCGAAAACGGCGCTCCCGTACAGATTCCCGTCGCGTCCTTGCGCAAGTTTAATGCCCGTGCCGTTACCATCTGTTCCGTCGAAATTGTGAAGCACGGTGAAGGTCTGGGCCGAGGCCGCAAGCGCGCTTGCCAGCCATAGCAGGCAGAGACTCAGCACTTCCCTGAAATGCGTCCGTGACATATTTCGCATAAAAGACGCTGGCCTTGTGAGACGCATGGTTTCCTCCCTTTTGCATGAGGCTTCCGGGTCTGACAGTCCCTGAGCACCTTCAGCCTCTTGTTCTCGATCGCTCTCTGACCCAAAGCGAGCGACCCGGGCTGACTCTACAAACGGCGCCGAAAAGGGTTTAAGTAAAGTGTGCATCCTTGTCCTGCCGGAGAAGGTTCACCACTCCCGTCCCAATGTCATCGGCCACTTCGGATACGTCAAATTGCGAGCGGAGGTCGCGCGGGCTGACGCCCATAAGCTTTTGTAACTGACCTATCACTTGCAGAAGCCGTTCGCCCCGTGAGAGGCCTGCAAATTCTCGCGACTTGCCGACAACCTTCTGGTGAAAATGGTCCGTCTCGACCGAAGATATGCCATTATTGACCCTGTTATCGAGTTTTCCGAACAGATCTGCGCCCTTGCTCCACATCAAGTTGACGAGCGAAAGCTCGTGAAGCAAAGCGAGCGATGAGCAAAGCGAATCATCGGAAGCGGAAAGAAGATACTCGGAGACGCGTGACCCGGTCATCGCGGTTGGCATTGAGCTCCTCCCCTGCAGCCCAAATCATATTCGACGCTATTCTCCACGAATTTCCATTTTCGGTTCTCAACCGAGCGTCAGGATACGCCTGACAGCCTCCGAGAGCAACCCCAACTCGGGTTTTCGTCTTTCTAACGTTTCTGTTCGGCGCAACGCCGGCGGAAGCCGTCACAGCAAACGCTCTATCCGCCGAAGCCGCTGGCCTCTCCGACCTTTTAAACCCGGCTGCGAACGCCACCGCAGCCCTTGGACGGGGCTACCCGGCGCTGAGCGTCAGCGTCGCTACGTTGACGTGCGGCCAGAGTACGCAGTTGAAGACCAGGATCGATACCTGCGAGTACTGCAGCTGCAGGAAGGTCGGTTCCGGCCAGAACGGTTCGATCGCCAGAAGCGGGTGGTACCC
>JASHPE010000075.1 GCA_030038235.1 Terriglobia bacterium | reverse complement strand
GGCATTTTCGCGCCCTCGTTTCGATGATGTCGCTGATTCCAAACGACATTCCGGGTTTGGCATTCTTCTTGATTTTTTGAGCCCTTTTGGACCCGTTTTGTTGAATCCAAAGGACATTCCCGTTCTCCGCCTGACGACCCAAACCCGGAATGTGGTTGATTCTAAACCGGGGGCGTTTGCGGTCGTGGATGTTAGAGCGGGGGCGTTTTTACGCATTTTTTCGATTGTAGGTTTAGCAGTATAGGCTAGACATCCATGGAAGTTACCCGGAATCAGGGGGATGTGAAAACCGGAAAAGTCAGATTCTGCGAACACGCGGCGCCCTATTTGCGCCCCTTTCCGGAAAATCCCCCTATCCCTCTGATCCCAAGCGACATTCCGGGTTTGGCAGCGCAGCTCGGGTTGCGCTTTTCCCGCCGTTCGCCCCTGAGTAGGCTTTGTGCAGTAGGCTAGAGCAGGAACGGGCAGCCGGGCGAACGTGACCTCGGTCACTGGCGGCATCGGCGGGGTCATGGGCTAACCTCCGGGCCCCGGCGCGACTTCCGCCGCGGGCGGCGCGGATCGCCTTTCGCCGCCGCCCTCATGGCGCGCGTCCTCATCGCCACCACCAGGTCCGAGACCGCGTCCGACAGCGTCTGATCAGTGTGATCGGGCAAGACCGCGTACCGCAGGCCGGTCCGCGCGAGATACTCGTCGATCAGCCCGTGCGACAGGCTGCGCTCCCAGAAGCCGGCGGGCAGTCCGGGCCCGGTGCGGAGGAGATTGGCGGCAGAGCGCTGCTTGCCGAGCGCGGTTCGGGGTCCGGTGGACTTTTGAGCGTTGGCGCGATTGGCGGCGAGAAGAGCCGGCGTGCGGCGAGGGGATCGGCGTAGAGACATAGGACAATCCTCCGATGTCAGGCGCGTTCGAAGCGCCTGCCGGTAAATTGCCCCTCCATCCCCACGGGCACCGTAGCATACGAGCAGATAATTGTCAAGTAAAATTATCAGATTGTTTAACAGAGGGAAATACCCTTCGAACCACGTCATTCCCGGCATTGGGCGAAGTAGAACGCTTGACGCAGGGATGGAGACGCAGCATGATGGACGCCATAGCGGGGCAGCTATCCATCAGTCGCGTGAGGCGCAAGGGAGAATCGGGGAGGCGTCATGCACAAGGTCAGCCGTGCGTTCTTGATTTCAGCGATCTTTTTGTTCGTCCTGCTGGCGACGGCGACTGCCGCGCCGGCGCAGAGGTTCAAGACGATCTACGACTTCGACAGCAGCAGACAACCTGTTGGCGGCCTGATTCAAGCCACAGACGGCAACCTGTACGGGACGACCGTCGGCGGAGGGGCGAATTCGTACGGCACGGTCTTCCGAATTACATTGAGCGGAGCGCTGACAACGCTTTACAGCTTTTGCTCGCAACAGCCGGACTGTTCTGACGGTAGCGAACCCTTGGCGCCCGTGATCCAGGGATCGGATGGAAGTTTTTACGGAACAACGTCGTCTGGAGGGACCGACTATTATGGTACGGTTTTCAGCATCACGCCCAGTGGCACCCTTACCATCCTACATAGGTTTAGCGGCTATACGGATGGCGCCGGTCCCTACGCAGGCTTGATCCAAGCCACGGACGGGAACTTCTACGGGACGACCTTGGTGGGTGGGACGTACTGGGGCGGCACGGTCTTCAGAATCACCCCTGAAGGTACACTGGAAACTCTTTACAACTTCTGTCCCCAACCTCCGGAGTGTCCGGACGGCGCATACCCGTATTCAGGGTTGGTCCAGGGGCCCGACGGAGCACTCTATGGAACAACGGCCGAGGGCGGAGCCTACGCGAACAATGGGACGGTATTCAAGATCACGCTACGCGGCGCCCTAACAACCTTGCATAGTTTCGACTCAATCGACGGCACCTACCCCTGGGGCTCGCTGATCGAGGCCACCTATGGAAATTTCTACGGGGTAACTTCGCGCGGCGGAAACAGCGATGCCTGCTCTGAGGGGTGCGGAACGCTCTTCGAAGTCACGCCCAGTGGCACTTTTCGCACGCTGTATCGTTTTGACCTGACTGATGGCGACGACCCTTGGCCCGCTCTGATCCGAGCTACCAACGGAGATTTGTACGGTACGACCTTGGAGGGCGGGACCGGTACCGGGTGCGCCTTTGGCTGCGGCACGGCTTTTAGAATATCGAGGAAAGGAAGGCTGACGACCCTTTACAATTTCTGTAGCCTAAGCGGCTGCGCCGACGGTAACGCTCCGCAAGGAGTGCTGCAGGACACGAATGGCAGCTTGTACGGAACAACAGGCGGAGGCGGGCTCGGGTTTTACTCTGGAACGGCGTTCAGATTATCCGAGGGGCTCGGCGGCCCCTTCGTGGAAACGCAGACGACCGCTGGCAAGGTGGGATCGGCCGTCAACATCCTCGGAACCGATCTGACGGGCGCGACCAGCGTGACGTTCAACGGCACAACCGCGACATTCACCGTCGCCTCGCCGTCGCTGATCACGACCACCGTCCCCGCAGGCGCGACCACCGGCACGGTCCAGGTGGTCACGCCCGGCGGGGCGCTATCGAGCAATGCGCCCTTCCGTGTGGTCCAGTAGCAGAGCCAGGAGTGGCTCTGCCACTGCCGGCGGCGTTACTGGCTGGCTCCCGCGGCGCTACGGCAGCGCGCATCGCGTTCCGACGAATTCATACCGGAGCTTCGGATCGATCCCGTAGCGAAACGATGCGGTGACGTATCCCGGGCTTCCCAGATATGACCCGCCGCGCAGCACCCGCATTTCGCCGCTTGGGGGGCCGGCGGGGTCGGTGTTGGGGCTGTCCTTGTAGTAGTACACGTCAAACCAGTCGTTGCACCACTCCCAGACGTTGCCCAGGGTGTCGAAGAGGCCGAAGGCGTTCGGACGCTTCCGGGCCACCTCGTGAGGGCGGTCGCCGTTGTCGCTCAGCAGCTTGTAGTATTTCCTCTGATCCTCGTTCAGCTCGTTCTGATACTTCTGCATGTCGGCGTCCCAGAGGTGCCCGCTATCCAGGTGCCGCTGCCCGCTGTCGTTGGCATACCAGGCGACGTCGTCGAGTAGGCCGTAGCGCGGCCCTGTGTTTCCGCCGCGCGCGGCATACTCCCACTCGGCTTCGGTGGGCAGGCGGCCTCCGGCCCACCGGCAATAGTCTCGCGCTTCTGACCAGGCGAGCGAGACCATCGGCATGGCTTCATCCGTCCAGGATTTGTTGAACTCTGGCGGCGGCGGCATCGGTCTTCCCGTGTCCCCAGTGAAGCGCTCATAAGCGCCGACGCTCACTTCGGTCTGGCCAATCCAGAAACCTTTGCTGATTGTCACCGGGTGCAGGGGCTTCTCGTCGCCGTCGCAAAGGCTATCGGGCGAGCAGCCCATCTGGAAGGTTCCGGGCGGAATCCAAACGTATTTCAGGCCGTCCTTGGAGTTCTTTTTGACCGCGCCCGCGACCGGCGGCGGCTCTGTTTTGGGCTGCTTTCGAGGGCTTGCGACGGCGACAGTCAGGATGAGCAGGAGCCCGGCCAGGATGGCGCACAACAATCGCATAGGACACTGATTAGTGGCTAGGCCTGCTACCTACTTGACTTTGACGGACTCGACCGCGATCGCGTCGCCGCTTAGAGTGCCCGTCACCTTCACCTGCTTGCCGCCCAGTCCCTTGAACTTGTCCTGCGGCTGAAGCGTGTAGATCTTGTCCTTGGAAACCAGGATATACTTCGCATGTCCGCCGGCCACGCATTTCTCGATGCAGGCCATGTCATGCTGGGTCTTGCCGCACATGTCGTCGCTGACCGTGCCTGTCCATGATTTTGGGGCTGCCCAGGTGAGACAGGCGCATGCCAGCACGGTAAATATCGCCGTCGCGAGCTTCTTGGCCATCTGTCCTCCGGATGTGATCGCTGGAAATTGTCGACGCCCGTCATCACACACGGCATAGCATCAAGCGCCTGCCGGCACTCACATTCGACCCGGGAATGATGCTTCCAACCCTCGACCCACTCGATAAGATACTCCGCAGGGTCCCCGAACTCAAGCTTTGCACTGCTGTAGCGCCAGTGTCCTCACCGGCGGGTCGCAGACAAAGCCGCCGGTGGACACCGGCGCTACAGCCGACAGTCGCCGGTGAGGACACCGGCGGGCTAGCCGAGAGTCGCCGGTGAGGACACCGGCGCTACAGCAGCCTGAATCAATGCCGGAAGTGCCGCACGCCGGTGAACATCATCACGAGTCCCAGGCGGTCGGCGGCGGCGATCACGTCGGCATCGCGAACGGATCCGCCGGGCTGTACCACGGCCGTGGCTCCGGCGCGGGCAGCCTCTTCCACGCCGTCGGGAAAAGGGAAGAACGCATCCGAGCCTACAACTGTACCTTCGAGCTTGTGATTCAGTTCGCGCGCCTTGCTGACCGCGAGGCGGACCGAGTCCACGCGGCTCATCTGTCCGGCGCCCACACCGACCGCGACGTTCTCCCGCGCGAAGACGATGGCATTGGACTTGACGTGCTTCGCCACTCGCCATGCAAACGCCAGCGCCTTCAGTTCCATCTTGCTGGGCTGGCGCTCGGTAACGCATTTCCAGGCTTCCGGCCCGGAGGTGAGAGTATCCGGCGTCTGAACCAGCAGCCCTCCGCCGATCGATTTGAGCTGGAGGCCGTACTCGTCGCCCGCCGCCGGCATCTCCATCACGCGGAGATTCTTCTTGGTCGCGAGCTTTTCCAAAGCCGCGGGCTCGAATTGCGGCGCCAC
>JASHPE010000005.1 GCA_030038235.1 Terriglobia bacterium | reverse complement strand
GAGATGGGCATGGCCAAACCCATTGCGCTTATCTCGCGTGTTTTCATCAACTTAACCCGGAAAAACGGCCTCTTTTTCGACAAAGAGTAGTTGCGCGCTCTGAAATTCGAGGAATTGACGCTTCCGCCGGGCTCTCCAAAGCCACCAAACCCATTGGGGTTAAAGGCAATGCTCTCAGCAGGATAGGCCAGAACATGCCCGCTCCAAACCCACTTCGACTAAGCCGTTTAAGATCAGCGTCTTATCCCTTAAAAATGGCCTGTTTTTCGACAAAGGATAGTGGCACTCGTGATTGTCGTGTCCGCCAGGCGTCATCGCGCAACGAACTGCTGCGCCTTGAGGCGGCAAATGCCCTCCGAACAAAGCCAGAATGTCCTTTGGAAATCATGGTCAAAGTGCCTGCGGATGGTCGCGGGGTCAGAAAAAGCACGGCGTCGCGATACGTTCCGCTGCCCCAGGCCTCGCGGGAGTGATCGCGGCAGGATCAGCGAAGGAGCACTTGAATGAAACATTCCGAGGCTTTTGTTCGACTGGTGAACGAATCGCGGGGGAGAATCAAGGAGACCAACGTGGCGGAGGTGAAGAAGCGCCTGGATGCGGGCGAGAAATTCATCCTGATCGATGTGCGCGAGGACAACGAGTGGGCGCGCGGGCATATCCCCGGGGCCGTGCACTTGGGACGCGGCGTGATCGAACGCGACATCGAGGATCGGATTCCGGAGAAGAGTGCCGAGCTGGTGCTTTACTGCGGCGGCGGCTATCGGTCGGCGATGTCAGCGGACAATCTGCAGAAGATGGGGTATACCAATGTCAGCTCCATGGACGGGGGCTGGCGTGGCTGGACCGAAGCCGGTTATCCGAAGGAATCGGGAGGCTAGCATTGGCAGCACCTTTGCAGGGGAGGCTGTTGTTGAGGCTTGGCAACCGAACGGTAGGGAAAATCTCCTCACTTGGGTGTTATTCCTGCACATTTTACATGGCGGCGGAATTTGGGCGCCGATCTACCCCTCAACGCTTCCAATAACTTGGCGGCACCGCGCGTTTGGAGCGCCGAGTGCACCAGCGTTGGTGCGTCTTCAAAGCGCTTAGCGTTTATGAAGGCGTCGCGGTCCCCCCTCCGCGAAGGAGCCGGGGCAGGCAACCAGAGCTAGCGTTGCCCAAGATTGCGCTAGCTCTGGGCCTCCCCGGGTTCCACCTTCCTAATCGTCCCACGACAGCTACTTAGCGGTTCTTAATGCCCCCGGAGATCTGCCAGACTGTCCTTGCGATGCTACAATAGCCCAATGACCTCATCGGCCAGCGATTCCAAAGCGCGCGTCACAATCATTCCCGGCGATGGCATCGGTCCCGAGGTCGCCGCCGCGACCGTCCATCTGCTTGATGCAGCAGGCGCTTCCATCGACTGGGTGGAGATGAAGGCCCAGCCGATCACCTCGCGCCGCCGCGAGGACGTGGAGGCGGATCCGCTGGTTCAGTCGCTGCTTGAGACGCGCGTTGGACTCAAAGGGCCGATCACTACCCCGGTCGCAGAAGGTCATTCCAGCATCAATGTCGCTCTGCGCAAAGCGCTCGATCTTTATGCTAACTTCAGGCCTGTAAAGAAGTTGCCTGGCATACAGACGCCTTTCCCGGACGTCGATCTCATCGTGGTGCGCGAGAACACCGAGTCGCTTTATGCGGGCCTCGAGCACACGGTCGTTCCTGGCGTCGTGGAGAGCCTGAAGATCATCACCGCCGTTGCGTCCACACGCATCGCGCGCTTCGCCTTCGATTACGCGCGCCGTTTTGGCCGGAAACTCGTCACGGGAGTGCATAAAGCCAATATTATGAAGCTCTCCGACGGGCTTTTCCTCGAATGCCTGCGCACGGTTTCCAAGGACTATCCCGGAATTACCTACCGCGAGGTCATTGTGGACAATTGCTGCATGCAGCTGGTGATGCGGCCGCAGCAGTTCGACGTGCTGCTGCTCGAGAACCTTTACGGCGACATCATTTCCGACCTCGCCGCGGGTCTGGTGGGCGGACTCGGACTCGTCCCTGGCGCCAATCTCGGCGAAAAATGCGCGCTCTTCGAGGCGGTTCACGGCAGCGCGCCCGACATCGCGGGCCGCAACCAAGCAAATCCTACCGCGCTGATGCTTTCCGCGGTCCTTATGCTCCGCCACCTTGGGCAGCCCGAGCCGGCGAATCGGATCGAGCGCGCTTTGCATTATGCCTACTCGGAGCGCCGTCATCTGACGCGCGATGTCGGCGGCACGGCTTCCACCGACGAATTCACGCAGGCGATCATCGGATCGCTCTCCTAGCCGAGAGCGCCGGCGAAACCGCCGGTGAGGACACCGGCACCACAGCACATCACCGGGTTAGCAGCCCGCGATCCCGCAGCCAGTTTGCCAGCAACGTCGGCCACATTCCGAGTGCGGGATCGCCGAGATCCAGCCCAATTCCGTGGTGACCCCTCTCGAACACGTGCAACTCGGCCGGCACGCCCGCCTTGTGCAGAGCCAGGTAGAAAAGGACGCTGTTCTCCGGCGGAACTGCGGTGTCTTCGCTCGTGGTCAGCAGGAACGTGGGCGGCGTCTGCGGCGTCACCTGCAGGTCGCTCGAAAGGTACTTGAGAAGCTTCGGATCCGGGTTATCGCCGAGCAGGTTGTGTACAGACCCCTCGTGCGCGTACGGCGGACGCATCTCGATAACGGGGTAGATCAGGATGGCGAAGTCCGGACGCGAGCTGGCGCGATCGATGGGATCGGGCGCGTCGGGATTGCCGTTGTCGAAGTGCGTGGCAGCGGATGACGCCAGATGGCCGCCCGCTGAGAATCCCATGATCCCGATGCGGTCCGGCCGGAGGCCGAACTCCAGCGCGCGCGCCCGCACCAGGCGGATGGCGCGCTGCGCGTCACCGAGCTCGATCGGATGGTGATAGCGCGGGCCGAGCCGATAGCGCAGCACGAACGCGGTCACGCCCAGCGCGTTGAGCCAGTTCGCGGGCTGGCGTCCTTCGTGGTTCATGGCGAGCCCGCCGTAGCCGCCACCCGGCGCCACGATCACGGCTGTTCCAGCGGCCTTGGGATCGATCGGAGGATAAACGGTGAGCGTCGGCTGATCTTCGGGCGTCTGGCCGAGCGCTCCGGGCGCGCCGTGCTCCCACAGCGGGATCGTGTAAGGCTCCGCCATCATGCTGTGGGGCATTCCGCCGTTCGGGGGATTGGCGGACTGCTGCGCCAGCGCCGCTCCGGCGCAGGCAACCAGCATCAGCACCGTCCAGCCGTATGCTCTAGCCCTCATCGCGTTCTCCTTGGATCGTCCTCCGTGTCCGGAGGAGCACAGAGAGACCAGCCTCACCGAATCGTGTCGCCCGCCAATCCCCAGAAATCCTTTACGTAATACGACGAGATCACGTTGCCGAACAGGTGGCAGATCGCCTTGCATTCCGGGATGTCGCCGTAGAGCTTGCGTCCGCGCGCAAAAACCTTGCGGAATGACCCTTCGCGCAGCAGATTGCCGCCGATCTTCTTCAGCGGCTCGCACGGATAGAAGACGTCGCCGTTGGGGTAGACTCGCGGGAACATGGTCGGGAAGCACTGAAAGTCGCCGAACTCGAGCACCGTGCGCAACACCTTGGGTGTGCCGTTGATCGCCTGCGTCCTGGCGCGCCGCCGCTCGATGATTTTGGCGACCAGCGCCTGGTACTGCGGATTCTGCCGCAGCGCGAGGTTCGGCATCTTCTCATTGAGCGCGGTCTGAGTGGCGAAGACGAAGCCCTGCTCGCCGCAATAGTCGAGGATGCGCTCGATCTCCGCGATGTTCCACTCCTCGATCACCGTGCTGATGGTGATGTCGCCCGGCTTCGGCATCTTCGAGCGCGCGAGCTGCAGATTCTCGAGCACGCGCGGCACGTTCCCGGGCTTCGAATCCGGCTGGTTCTCGATCGGCGTCAGCGAATCGAGACTCACGATCAGGCCGTGAAGCGAATCGAACAAGCCCTGCCGCTTGTGCAGCAGCGTCCCGTTGGTGACGAGCAGCACCGAGCGAAACTTCAGCTCGCGACGCGCCGCCGCCACCAGTTGCTCGATGTCGGCGCGCAGCAGCGGCTCGCCGCCCGTGAAGAGAATCGAGTCGGTCTCGCGGCGGATGATCCGCAGCAGCTCAATCGTCTCTCGCGTCGGAAGCTCGTCGCTGAAAACGTCGGGCTCTTTCTGCGTGCAGTAGAAGCAGTCCAGGTTGCACTTGTGCGTGGCGTAGAAGACGGCGGCGTAAGGCGCCACCACGTTCGTGCGCCGCACTTCGCGGCGGTAAAGGTTCTGGAAATAGTGCTTGAAATTCTTCAGGACGAACGGATAGTGGCGCACGAGTCCGCGCAGCAGTTGGACTCCGGACGGATTTTGGACCTCGTTGGGCATACGCCAGTATACGGCAGAGGGCGCCTGGCGATCATGGAGGCGACTAAGGTGCAGCCCACGAGAGGAAAACTGGCGTCGGCGATTCCGGGAAACTCCCGTAGCTTCGTTTAGCTTCGTTTTGCGAAAAGTGGCAAATCTTATAGGGGGAGGGGTGTTCCTTTTGATCGACATCCTCCCGCGCTCCAGGTCACCGAAGTGCATGGCCAGCAGGGGCGGCACCCTCTTACCAGATCGCAGAGCGCTTGCCAAGTGGCACCGTCGGGTTGAGAAACCGCTGCGTGGAGCGGCGGTTCTCGCAGACGAGATTTACCACGTCCCGGCGCGAAAGGCCGGCACCAAGAGACGAGAGACAAGAGGCTAGAGACAAGAGAAGAGACCAACGCCGCCCGGCCACGGGCAGGTCTTTCACTGACCTTGGGCTCGTCGCTTAAAACTCCAGCCGCGCCTGGACCGCGATCATGCGCGGCGAGCTATCGCCACCCAACCCGACGCCCAGCAGGCTGGTCGGTGGCGAGGTGGTGCCGGTGAGCGCGCCGAACCCGGTTTCGGTGGAGGGCTTGCCGGGAATCCCGGCGAGCACCATGCTGGGCAGGGCAAAGTTCGGATGATTGAACAGGTTGAAAACCTGACCCTCGATGCGCAGCCGAGTGTGCTCGGTCAACTGAAACCACTTGGTGAGATAGAAATCGCTCCACGAGAAATCAGGACCGCGCAACGCGTTGCGTCCCAGGTTCCCGAACTGACAATTTGCGGGCGTGTCGCCGCCGGAACAGGCGCCAGTGCTCGGGTCGACGGTCGAGACGAACGCCACGGGATTGAGCCATTGAATCGTGCCGGGCTGCGTGACGCCCGGAATCGGATTGTGATCATAAAGCGGAACGCCCGGGACGACGCTCGCAAATTGCGATCCTGCGCCCTGCATAATGCCATCTCCATTCGCCGAGTAGGGCGTGCTCAGCACCGAGAAGGGAATTCCGCTGTGCCAGAACGCGGTACCTGACACCTGCCAGCCATTCAGCGCGTCCCCTAGCCGGCGACTCCGTACCTTGATGGGCAGCTCATAAACGTATTGGGCGGTGAAGTTGTGCCGGATGTCATAGTCGCACGGCCCGTAATCCCGCGCGAGATCGCCCGGCAGCGGGGATAGAATGCCGCCGGCCGAAAACTGAAGGAATCCGCCGTTCGAGACTTCATCCAGGCAGTGGCTGAAGGTGTAATTCGCCTGACCCTCCAAGCCATGACCGAGCCGCTTGCTGGCGGTCAATTGCAGCCCGTTGTAATGACTGTTGGCGCCGGTGGAAAGCTGCGTCACCGCGCCGAATCGAGGATCGACCGGCTGAAGATAGGGAAACGGAGCAAAGCAGCCCTGGCACACGGTCTGGTATCCGTTCACCTGAGTCAGATACGGCTGGTTGACGGCCCGCGTGCCGACGTATTGCGCGAGCAGACTGGCGGTGCTGCCGAACTGGTGCTCCATTCCAAAGCTCCACTCCATGAAATAAGGAGCGCGCAGCATCCCGTCAGGCACTGCGGTGATTGCAACCGGAGGCAGACACGCGGCGGGATTCGCCAGTGGTGCTGCGCATGACAGCCAGCCCTGAGAAAATCCGACTCCAAATGCCTGATTGGCGGCGGCAGCCGCCCCCACGGCGCTCGCGGGCACGCCGGGCGCAATCGCCGTGCCGCCGACTGTGCCCAGGAGCCCGCCCTCAAAGGTTCGGACGTATGGCGGATTCGCGCCGGCCACGTCGGCCACGCTGCCCGGCAGGATGTCGCTAAACAGCCCGAACCCGGTCCGCAGCACCGTGTCAGGCGCAAGCTGCCATGCGAGCGCCGTTCTTGGCTGCAGGACCGCAAGTGGCGTGGACTCGAACAGGTTGCCGACACCAGTCTCGATGGCGGCGTCGAGCGGCTGATTCACATCGTGGGAGATGGAAGCGAACGAGCCGCGGAGCCGGGCCAGGTCGTCATGCGGGTTCAGCGGATTTGAGTTCAGCGTGTCGCGCAGGCCGATGGTCCACGTCAGCTTCGGGGTGAGTTTCCAGGTGTCCTGAGCGTACAAATCGAGGTTCAAGAATCTGAAGGGCTGGTTGTCGGCCAATGGAAACGTCTCGCCGGCTGTGGACGCAACGCCGTAAATGAACTGCGGCAAGGTTGTGTACGTGACGGTTGGCACCGTTCCTTCACCGAAATCGTAATCGTTGAGCCAGAACATTCTGGTGCTGGTTCCGAACCTGAACTCATGAAGGCCGTGGCTCCAGGCCAGATTGTCGTTGATGAACACTCGGGAGGCGCGCCGTCCCTGCACCCAGGTGTTGTCGAGGCCCCCGACGGTGGTGAAGGGCGCGTTGGCGCCGCTGCCTTCGAGAACGATCGGAAATGCGGCGAGAGTCTTCTGGAAATTTGCCGGCGCGAACAGGCTCTCATACCACGAGAATCCCGGATTGAAGTAGTTCACGAGGTTCGGCGAGAAGATGTGCGTGTATCCCGCGGCGAACGAGTAGAGTGGCTGCGGAGAAACGGAATCGAAGAGCGGATTGATGGGATCGGTGTAGGCCGCTTGCAGGCCGGTGTCCGATTGAAAGCGGAACCAGGCCGTATTCTCCGAGTCGATGTTGTAGTCGATTCGGGCCGTCTGGACCTGCTCGTGATCGTCGCTGGAATGAGAGACGATCTGGCGATTGGCGCAGCCGTTTCCATTGGGCGGAGCGCCGACTGCCGCGCCGCCGGCCGCATTCAAGGGACATCCTAAAATCGCGAGCGGCGTCCCGCTGGTGTTTCCGTACAGCGAGAACATTTGCTGGTAAAAGGGGACCGACTGCGGCGCCGGCGTATAAGTCGCGCCGGTTAAGGCGTCATTGCCGCCAAGGGGAAGCTGCTGCAGCACGTAGCTCTCGAACGCGGTGGTGGGCACGGTGGCTGGAGTGACGATAGGCAGGGCAATCCGGACCCATTCGCTGTCGAAAAAGACGAACAGCTTGTCGCGCTTGATCGGGCCACCCAGACTGCCTCCAAAATGATTCACCGTGGATCGCGGCTTCCCGTTCCCCGGCGTGGCATTGGTGAAAAAATCCGCCGCGTTCAGCAGGGACCCGTTCCAGATCTCGTACAGGTTTCCGTGAAACTGGTTGGTGCCGGATTTGGTCACGTAGTTCACCTGCGAGGCGCCGTATCGTCCCTGATCCACGGAATAGGAGAGTGTGTTCACCGTCACTTCGGCGATCGAGTTCAGGCCCAGCACGAGGTTGGTGGAGAGGCCGCTGTTGAGATTGGTGAGCGGATCGTTCGTTTCGAGCCCGTCAACGATGTAGCCGTTGGAGAGCGCGGGAAGCCCGTTGAATTCCACGTTGCCGTAGCCGTTCGAACTGCCCACGAAGTCGTTGCTGTTGCCAGCCGTGTTGATGAGCGCACCGGGCGCGAACTGCAGCGGGTAAGTGAGGTCGCCGCCGGGATTGGGCAGATTCTCGAGCGCCGGCGCATTCAGATTACTCGACGTATTGGCGTTCGCGGGATTGATGAGCGGAGGCGCGGCGCTGACCTCGATCGTCTGTTTGGATTCAGCCAGGCGCAAGGCGAAGTTGACCGTCTGCTTCTCGCCGAGGCCCGCGAACACGCCATCGCTTTGCTGCGCTTCGAAACCGTCCGCTTCCGCGCGAACGGCGTACGTTCCCGGCTTGAGCTGCGGAAAATCGAATCCGCCGTCGGCGTTCGTGTTCATCGACCGTTGCAGGCCGGTTCCGCGATCGGTAATGGTCACGAGGGCTCCGGGGATCGCGGCCCCGGCGGGGTCGGTCACTTGTCCGACGATGGCGCTGGTGGTCTCGCCTTGCGCTATGCAGCGCCCGGCGCATAGACCCTGCGCGGCGGCAAGGAACAAGACGTATATAAGAGTGTGTGCCATTCGGCGTCCACGTGGAGCGGGCAGCAAGGAGCGGTTTCCGCGCTGGTCTGGGCAAAGCATTTACTTTACCTTTCTGAAAAACATAAACTATAGTTAACACGATGTGGCAGGCCTGTCAATTCCCACAATGCTGTATGCCGGGTTCTCCGATGACCTGGCAACCGGTCGTTGCCGGATGGCTCGATCACTGGCATGATGAGACGGACGCAGACTCTACAGCGCCCCGCGGGGAGCGAATGGGCCGTGAAACTTACCGTGTCCAAGGAAGACTATCTGAAGGCGATCGCAGAAGCCGAGTCAGAAGAGGGCGGCGTGATTGCAGCGACCATCGCGCGCTGGCTTGAGGTCACTCCGCCGGCGGTGGCGCTGGCTCTCCGGCGGCTGCGGCGCGACAAGCTGATCAGGATCGGGAGGAATCGCCAGATCTCACTGACGAATGCCGGCCGACGCATATCCGATCGTCTGCGCTTGCGCCACCATCTGGTCGAGCGCATGCTCACTGAGATGCTAGGCATGGAGTGGTATAAGGTGCACGACGAGGCAGAGAGGCTGGAGCACGCCGTATCGGATGACTTGGAACGCAAGCTCATCGAGAAGCTGGGCGCGGAGGGAGCGTGCCCTCACGGAAACCAGATCGATAAGAGCGCCGCTGAGCGGCGCAAACTGGGCCAGATGTTGCTGGCGGACGCGCCCGTGGGACAGCGGGTCTGGATCGTTAGCCTCTACGAACGGTACCAGCCGCTGCTTCAGTATCTGGATGGCCTCGGCATTCGCCCGGGAGTGCAGGTCCGGGTGCTAAGCCGGAACTCCGACGGCACACTCACGGTGAGCGTGGGGAGTAAGCCGGTAAATCTTGGTGAGGCGGCCGCCAGGAAAGCCTGGATCGAAAGTGAATAGCGAGCGCGTAATCCTGTAGTGGCCGAGCCACCGCTCAAGTCTTTGGCCGATGTTTCGCAAAGGCGCCAGCTAGGCGCACCTTGTTTTTAACCATCTGTTCAAGCTGGTCGACCGTCTCTGGCGACGGCCCTGATCGCAGGACTGCTTCAATCGCCGCCTCCGCGTGGGGCGACTCGGTCCGCATCACGAGATCGAAGAGAAAAGCCTGGGCTTCATCCTGTCGGGTGAGGGCGATCGCGGAGAGCAGCACGGACTGGAACCAAGGGTCATCGTCAAGGTCTCGCGGACGCTGCCGCGGACTCTGACCAGCGCTGAAAGGTTCCTGCTGAATCGATTCGAAACGATCGCGCAAGGCCCGGAACGCCTCCGCAGTGTGATCCTGGGCGATGGCCAGTGCGGCTTCAGCCGCCACGTCGTCACCACCATCGAGAAATCGGCTGAGCCACGTAATCGCTGCCGTACCCTCAATCGCGAGGATGCCGCTGTAGCAAGCGCCCAGGACCTCTGGGTCGTCGTTGGCAAGAACCGCCCGGAGGCGCAGCAACAGCGCCGCTTGCGTTGAACCCACTTGGCCGATGGCGCGGACCACTTCGGCGCGCACCGATTTCTCCTTGTCGGCGAAGAGCTCGATGAGATTCACGAGCAAGTCATGATCGGTCAGGCTGCGGCACTGCACGAGAGCAAGCGCGCACGTGGCCCGCAGACTGGCTGCCGTATCGGCGCTGCCTCCCCAAACGGGCTCGGGCTGTACGTGACGCATCCCGCGCAGGAACGCCGCCGCGTCCTGGCAGTCGAGCGCACTCAGCGCGCGGCTGATGGCGTTCTTGGCCCAGCACTGCGGATCGGATTTGATGGCATCGGCAAAGAACCTGTCGAAGGCGGCGAGCATCTCTGGCAGCAACTCCACCAACCGTAACTCGCGCACCACGTCCGCCGCCTTCGCAACCAGGTAGTTGTTGCGATTGCCGAGCGCTTTGCGCAGCGCCTTGACGGTCGCGGGGGCGCCCGGAGGCTCATGACGCAATGCGTCCAGGGCAGCGAGTTGCGCGTCAAAGCTGCGATTGGCGGGCATGAGTGGAGTGTAGCGCGGAAACGGGGTAGCACAGGCACTCCTGCCTGTGCTTGCGCTGATTGTCGTGCACAGCCAGGAGTGGCTGTGCTACCGGTTGCCGCCGTCCCGAATGTCAGATATCGTTACTTTGCCGGGGAGAAGTTCGGGGGAATCAGTCAATGGAACTTCACGGTCAGCGAATCCTGGTCACCGGCGCCACGGGATTTATCGGCGGAGCGGTGGCACGGCGGCTCTTGTCTGAAGGACACACGGTTCGGGCGATGGCGCGCCAGCCCGAGAAGGCCACCGATCTGGCCGCGCTCGGCGCTGAAGTGGTGATGGCCGACCTCGGCGACGAGGACCTGCTGGAGCGCGCGGTCCAGGGTTGCGCGGTCGTGATTCACTGCGCGGCCCAGGTTGCGCCCGTGGATACACGCACTGCCTTCGAGGGTCCGAACGTGGCCGGCACGGAGAACGTGCTGGTGGCGTGCGGCAAGAGCGCTGTCCAGCGCTTTGTTTTTCTTTCCAGTATCGCCGCCTTTGGGCTGCCGGCGTCCGGGACGATCACCGACGACAGTCCGCGGGGGCTGGCGGGCGAAGCCTATTCGGACTCGAAGTTCGGCGCCGAAGAAGCAGTGTGGTCCTTCTGTAATGCGCGCGGCCTGCCGTTCACCATCGTGCGTCCATCTTGCGTTTACGGGCCCCGATCATCCTACTGGAGCGTGATACCGCTCAAGCAAATCCGCAAGAGGAAGATGCTCGTGATCGCTGGCGGGCGCGGCACGTTCAATTACGTTTACATCGACAATCTCGTGGACGCGATCGTGCTTGTCGCAGCGGATGATCGCGCTCTCGGTGACGCCTTCATCGTGAACGACGGCACCACCACCTGGCGCGAGTTTTTCAGCGCTTACGAGAAGATGGCCGGACAGAAAGGCTTGCGCTCGGTCTCGCTTGCCACCGCCAAGGCGGGCCTGACATTGCGAAACGCGATCTACCGCTTCAAGCACAAGAGCCCCGTCGCGCTGCGTGCGATCAACTTTGTGAGCGGATCGGCGGTCTTCAGCCAGGCGCACATTGAGCGAAAGCTTGGCCACCACGCACGAGTGAATCTCGAAGAGGGAATGAGCCGCACGGAGGCCTGGTTTCGCGAGACGGGCCTCCTGGGGCGGCGTAGCCCGTGAAGCAGGCGGAGCGCGTCCCGAATCCGTCTGCGCCAGCGTCGCCATCCACCTTGCCGACTCCCCGCATTCGCGCTTACCGGCCTTCAGATCTTGACGCTCTTTTCAATCTCGATCAAATTTGCTTTGCACCGGGCGTGGCTTATTCGCGCGCAGAGATCGCCGGCTACCTGCGCCGGCCCGATTCGAGGGCCTGGATCGCGGAATCAGCGGCGGAATCGGGCCGGGAAATCGCGGGGTTTGTGATCGCCAGTTGCGACCGACGGCGGCAGGGACATATCATCACCCTTGACGTGGCCCCGGCGAGGCGACGTCGCGCCGTGGGAAGCATGCTGATGGAAACTGCCGAAAACTGGGTGCGTCGGCAGGGTGGCAGCGCCGTATTCCTTGAAACCGCCGAGGACAACCTGACCGCGCAAGCGTTCTATCTTCGACGCGGCTACGCGCGCCTCGGTCGCATCGAAGACTATTACGGAAAAGGTGAGGCGGCGTGGTCTATGGGAAAATCCCTCGCCGCATTTTGAATAACGCGACTCGAGCCGCCCCTAACCGAAAACAATGCCCATCCGACTAAATCGATCCGATTTCCGCACTATCGCCCTGATCGTGCTGATGGCTGCGGCGTCGCTGGCAATCGCCATCCGCTATTTCCATCGGGCATTTCCCGAAGCCTCCCTCACTTTTCGCGTGAACCGCGGCGAGTCGCAATCCATTGCTACAGCCTTCCTGCGCGCGCGCGGTTTCGATCTGAACGGCTACGATCACGCCGCGCGCTTCGGCTATGACGACATGGCGAAGCTCTACGTGGAACGTACCAAGGGCATCGCCGGCATGAACGCGCTCACACGCGGCCCCATACACCTGTGGCGTTGGCAGAATCGCTGGTTCCGCCCGGTGCAGAAGGAGGAATTCGGCGCTGACGTCACGCCGATGGGCGAAGTGGTGTCATTCGACCACGAGTTGCCGGAGACCGCCCCGGGCGCCAATCTGGATCAATCTGCCGCACGCAAGCTCGCCGAAGATTTTCTGACCGGCGTGATGAAGCGCGACCTCAACGATCTGGAATTCGTGGAGGCTGTCACCACGAAGCGTCCGGCGCGCACCGATCACGACTTCACCTGGAAGCAGAAGAGTGTCACCCTCGGCGACGGCAGTTATCGCGTGGAGGTGGGGATCAGCGGCAATCAGGTATCGGGTTACCAGGAGTTCGTCAAGGTCCCCGAGCAATGGCAGCGCGACTACGAGCGCCTTCGCTCAAAGAACGACGCGGCCCAGAGCGTGGACCAGGTGTTCTGGTTTCTGCTCTGCGTCGCCACGCTGGTCTGGCTGATTCTGCGGCTGCGCGATCGCGACGTCCCGCTGCGGCTGGCGGGCATCGCGGGCGGTACGGCCGCGGCACTGTTCCTGCTCGAGCAGTTGAACGAGTTTTCGCTCTCGAAGTTCGGCTATCCGACCACGGATCCCTACTCCAGCTTCGTTACCCGCAGCATGGTGGCGGACGTTTTTCTGTCGATCGGCGTGGGCGTGGCCATTTTCCTGCTCGTCGCGTCCGCGGAGCCGATGTATCGCGAAGGCTTTTCGGCGAAGCTCTCCCTCAGCCGCGCCATATCCTGGAAGGGCGTGCGAAGCAAGCCGTTTTTCATCGCTAATGTGGTCGGCCTCGGCCTCACGTTTTTCTTTTTCGCCTACCAGGCCGTCTTTTATGTTGTGGCCAACCATCTCGGCGCATGGGCGCCGAGCGACGTGCCTTTCACAGACGATCTCAACACAAGCATTCCCTGGGCGGCGGTTTTGTTCGGCGGGTTCCTGCCTGCGGTTCTGGAGGAGATGCAGTTCCGAGCCTTTGCAATTCCGTTTCTTCAGAAGTATCTGCGGAATTGGCCCTTGGCGATCGTGCTGGCGGCGTTTAATTGGGGATTCCTGCACGCCGCCTATCCGAATGAGCCTTTTTTCATTCGCGGCGTTGAAGTGGGCGTGGGCGGAATCATCATCGGATTTGTAATGCTGCGCTTTGGCGTGATCGCAACGCTGATCTGGCACTACTCGGTCGATGCGCTTTACACCGCGTTTCTATTGCTGCGCTCGCCGAATCACTACCTGATAGCATCCGGCGCGGTCACGGCGGGAATCATGCTGGTGCCGTTGATCGTCGCGCTGGTGTCCTATTGGCGCACCGGGACGTTCGCGGAGGAGTCCGAACTCACCAACGCCGCGCAGGGAATCGTACGCG
>JASHPE010000004.1 GCA_030038235.1 Terriglobia bacterium | reverse complement strand
TCGCACCAGATCCCGCTGCAATTGCCGCCGAATTTGCCGATCATGGCGTGGCATTTATCTCTATGCGCCCGGAGCCTCGACTCGCGAGACCGTGTGCGCGAACCGGCCCGCTCGGAACCCAAACAGGAGGCAACGCATCAAAGAATTCGGCGGGCGGCGCGGGCAATCGAGCCCAACAGATACCGAATTCCCCCCTTCGGACGTTGGCCTCTGTTGCCGCGCCACCCGCACCAGATGTATCCCAGGGCCATCGACCTCCGCACCCGCCTCACCTTCCGCGCCAAACAAAGTCCGGATGATCTCTTATTCCCTCGATATCTCAGCATCAGCCGACGGTCTGCTGCAAAGTGGTGTAAGATGAGGCATGGCCAAACCGCGTCAAACTGTCCGTCAAAGCGTATCGCTGCCGGCGCCTATTGCAAGACGCGTCCGGGACGCCGCGAAGAAGGGCAAAACCAGCGCCAATCGGGTGCTGGTCGATTTGATCGAGGCTGGCCTCGAAGCGCGCGAAGCCGAGAAGGAGCGTTTCTTCGCGCTGGCCGAACGGCTCGGCGAAACTCCTGATCCCGCCGAACGCCAGCGCATCAAGGAAGAACTCGCCGCCATGACCTTTGGCTCCGAGTGATGACGGATGCCCAAGATTCAGTGGAGTCATCTTCCGCCCGCCCTGCGGCAACATCTATTCGATCGCCTCGAAGAGCGTCAAATCACGGCCGATGACCTCTACCAACTGAAGCGCTGGCGAGAGTCGGAGCCCGACGCGCCCGAGGGACCGTGGTACAAGGACTTTGGCTCCTTCAAGCTCTGCGGCGAGGGTAAGCTTCCCAAGACCTTCTTACTCAAGGGCCAGACGGCTAAGGGCCAGGCGCTGTAGCCCGCGCGGGCACAGCCACTCTTGGCTGTGCTCCTCACTGATTCAGCCTGTCGCCGTCGCCAGTAGCACGAACAGAAAGCGCGCCGAAACTACGAATGCCCGGTCGGTCTTGTGCATGATGCCTCCCCGTCGTCTCGCCACGATAGCACAACTGCTCCGCGGTAGCCTGCCTAGAATCTTCCCTCGCACCAGATCCCGCTGCAATTGCCGCCTCCTGCCAGGTGCGAGAAGCACGGGCTTTCGACTTCCGTTAATCGAAAGCCTCTTCACCCGCCCGCTCCGCCATTCTCCCGGATGAGGGCCATTCGCAAACGCGAGCGCCGCTTTCGCGCCATAGGCCGAACGGATAAGGGGCGGGGCGTGTTCATAGTGTTCACGCTCCGGCGCAAAGGTTTTCAACTGTTGATCCCGGCCCATCGGCGCCCGCTACATGCACAGGAAGGAGATCGAGGCGTATGAAAAAGAGAATCCCGACCTTTAAGAGCGACCGCGCCGCGGCGGCGTTCGTTGACAAGGCCGACTCTACCCAATAGGACCTTTCGGAGCGAGCTTGACCCGCTTTGAGATCAAGGCGAAAGACAAATCCATCAACATACGCCTGTCCCGCGAGCTTTACGACGACGCGCCTCCCGGTAGTAACCTATTCTCGACGTAGAGGCGGCCCCTACGTCGAAATCAGGACACCACGGGGTGATGACTCGCTTCCGGGAGAAAGGGGAAGTTAGGTACTACTTCGAGCCGTAGTCAGCGCTCTTGATAAACGCCGCCACGCGATCGTGGAGTAGCTTTCGGCACTCGTCCCGCACATAGGCCATGTGGCCCGCCTCGTACCAGTCGTATTCGATGTTTTTGGTCAGGGACGGGGGAATGGGCAAATGCTTCTCTTCATACTCGGCGGCGAAGAACGGCGTGGCCAGGTCGTAATAGCCGTTGTTGAGCATCACCTTGAGGTGCGGATTAGTCTTCATGGCCTCGGCCAGGTCGGTGCTGACGTTGAGCCCCAGCGAGCCGCCGCCAAATCCGCCCCGCCCTTGCCGGGTCATATCCCAGCGCTCGCCGCCAAACAGCGCGCTCGGCAGATAGGTCTCGCCCGCGCCGTATTTCAGGTCGTTACGCAGATAGGAGTTGAGCAGCGCCACGTACGCCGACGAAATGGCCGCGCTCTGCGGATCGTATTGCGCATTCTCGCCCAGCGGGTCAATCGTGGGACCGAGGAAGCGTGTGTCGTAGCGGCCGGTGGTCATTCCCTGGTCGAGTGCGAAAGTCTGCTCAAACTCGCCACCGCTCACGCGCAAATTGGCTTTGATCAAATATTCGACCGGGAGCCCGGTGTAACCGTGAATCTTTTCCGCTACCGATTGCTTCTCGGCCTCGCCGAGGTCCGTGCCGCGGGCCAGCGCATGCATGTAATCGCCGAGGGCGAAGTCTTCAACTTCCTTCAAAAACGGGTCCAGCGCCGGCGGCTGTGGATTGAGTTTGTTGTGGTACCAGGCAGTGGCCGCGAAGCTCGGCAGGATGAGCTCGTAAGGCAGGTCGGAGCCCGGCCCACCACCCCTGAAATCGAGGATTTCGCCGAGCAGCATCACGCCGTTCAGGTCGATGTTCTTTTGGTTTTCGAGAACATTGGCAAGCACCGCGGACCGGGTGGTTCCGTAACTCTCGCCGAAGAGGAACTTGGGCGAATTCCAGCGGTTGTACTTCGTGAGAAAGCGGGCGATGAAGCGGGCAAAGGCCTCGGCGTCCTGGTCCACGCCCCAAAAAGCCTTGCCGGCGTCCTTACCAGTCATTTTTCCAAAGCCCGTGCCGGGCATGTCGATAAAGACCAGGTCGCTGACATCGAGCAGACAGTAAGGATTATCGACCAGCTTGTAGGGAGCGCCGGGCAAGTGGTCCGCGCTGCCGGTCTCCACGTACTTCGGCCCGAGCGAGCCGAGGTGCAGCCACATGGTGGAACTGCCCGGTCCGCCATTGTAAAAGAACGTGACTGGCCGATCCTCAGCCCGCGCGTCCTTCTTGAAGTACCCCACGTAAAACATCTGCGCCACCGGAGCCGCATCGGCGGGTTCCTTGGGCGCGGAGAGCGCGAGCTGGCTTCCCGGCTCCGGCCGTCCGTCCGGGCCGAGCTGCGCGTCCTGGGCATCGGTCGCGCCTACGGTGATGGTCCCGGCAATCGCGGTGTAGGCAATGTGCTGCCCGCCCGCGTCGACCGCGCCCTGCGTCGTCACGTCGGCAGGTGGGGGCGGCGGTGGTGGAACTTTCTCCTGAGCTGCGGGTCTTGCGGCCCTCTCGTCTTGTGCGCGAGCGGCGAGAGGCATAACCAAGAGGGGCGCCACAAGCAGGGCGGCCAATAAAGCGCGAGCCGATTTCATCTGAGGTCTCCGAAAATGGGAATCAAACGACGGGTTAGTATACAGCGAGACGCCGAATCGACGATTTCTAATTCTCTTGCGGCACCGTCCCGGTGGCGGCCAGCTGCGGCGGCGTCAAAGTGGAACCTTCCGGATCACATCCATCCCATCTTTGCTCTTGTCGATGAATAGTGCCATCCAACTCAGCAGCACGGTACGCAGGCCCGCGGCAAAGTCGTCGTTGATTCTGCCAACAGGTGCCGGAACCGTCAACTGGTTAGCCAGCAGCGCCTGCCTTATTGCGGCCAAGTCGAAGAACTCAATCGCCTCTACCCGGTAGACAAGATAACGACGAAGAAATGCTTTTCTTAGCGTCGCATTCAGCGGCATTTCGACCCCCCGCGCTACTGACCCTCTGACGGGTGTTTGGCTCGCCTTCGTGACTCCCTCGATTACATCGCGCGGCCATTATAATAGTGGCCGCGCTCCGATATTTCTCGATTCGCTGTTGGACCTCGGGTGGCGGCAACATCGCACTTCATGTCGTCGCCGCCGCGCACCCATTCCGCCGGCACGGGACGCCTCGCCCAGGGCGCCACTCGGGCCTGCTTGCCGCTTGCGGGCCTCCCGCTGCAGGGCTTGGCGCAAGAGCATTCTGACGCAGGTTTGGTATGCGATGCCAGTGGGTCGGTTTGTCAGTACGTCATGCTGTCAGTCAAGTGAGTCGGGCGCTTTTGAGCTGAGGAATCGAGAAGCTGACGCGCTGACGTACTGACCCACTGACCCGTTACCCGCAAATTTACTTTCTTGACAAGTTCTCGTTTATTTGCGGTATACTAGAGCTGCCCTGGGGAGGGCAATGATCCGCTTGCGCCCGGCCGCTGACTGGCCGGCGCCGTGAGGTTAATCATGTCCCTCCGCCGAGGTCACGGCCGCATTTCCCATCGCCCCGCAGCCAATCCTCTGAATCACCTGAAATGCGCCGTGAAATCGGTCCGGCCCGCGCACCAAGGGCGAGTATCGCTCTGCCCCGAACCTCCAAAGCCAACCAAACCCACCAGGGTTAAACGCAGCAGAATGATAAACATAAGCCAGAATCGGCGGTTGCCAAACCCATTGAGGCTATCTTCATTGTTTTCAGTCGATTGCGTGAAAAAAACGCCCGTTTTTCACAAAAAGACAGTCGCGCCGCCCTCTCCAAAGCCAGCAAACCCATTGAAGCTAAACGCTTTGTCACCAGTCAGTTACGCCAAAAACGCCACTCCCCAAACCCATTGTGGTTATGTCCAGCTATTTCAATCAATTAAGTGGCAAAAAGGGCCTGTTTTTGAGCAGAAGATGGCCGCACGGGTGATTCTCGTCTCCAACCCGCCTGGAGGCGCAGGAATAGCCGTTGAACGAAATCCGGCAAAGCGTCATATTAGTCCGTCGGGGTTAGCTCCAAGAAAATGAGGGGGGTCATGTCAAAAAGACGATCAGCGATCGGGCTGGCTGGCCTGGCGATGCTGGCGGCGCTTGCGCTTCGGCCGGCTTGGAGTGGGATGGCGCAAGGACCGGCCCACGCTCCTGTCGCCCCGTCGAAGGCAGCGCCTCAAGCCGCGCAGCCGCCGGAATCGACTTCCCAAACACCCCAAACGCATGAACTGACGGCTGCGGACGTCGAAGCGTTCCTTGACGGCGTTATGCCCATTGAACTGAAAGCCGACGATATCGCCGGCGCGGTGGTGGCCGTCGTCAAAGACGGCCAGCCGCTGTTCGCTAAAGGCTACGGCTATGCGGATGTCGCCACGAAGAAGCCTGTGACCGCGGACGGCACGCTCTTCCGGCCGGGATCGATCTCCAAGCTCTTCACCTGGACGGCGGTGATGCAGCAAGTGGAGGCGGGCAAGCTCAACCTCGATACCGACGTGAACAATTATCTCGATTTCAAGATTCCCGCCACCTACCCGCAGCCGATCACCCTGCGCAACCTGATGACGCACACGCCGGGGTTCGAGGAAAGCTTTAAGAATCTCATCCTCGACACGAAGCACATTGAGCCGCTCGGGCCTTATCTCGCCGCCCACCTTCCCGCGCGCATCTATCCGCCCGGGCCGGTGCCCGCGTACTCGAATTACGGCGCGGCGCTGGCGGGATACATCGTGCAGCGCGTTTCCGGAGAGCCCTTCCCGGAGTACATCGAGGCGCATATCTTCAAGCCGCTCGGGATGACACATTCCACCTTCGTGCAGCCGCTGCCGCCGGACCTCAAGCCCCTGATGTCGAGCGGCTACATCACGGCATCGGACCCGCCTCATGCTTTCGAGGTGATCTCGGTGGCGCCCGCCGGAGCGCTTTCCACCACCGCCGACGACATCTCGCACTTCATGATCGCGCACCTCGAGAACGGCCAGTATGACGGCGCCACGATACTGCGTCCCGAGACTGCTGTGCTGATGCACTCGGCCGAGAGCGGTCCGCACCCGGCGCTCAACAAAATGTGCCTCGGATTCTACGAGAGCAGCCTCAACGGTCATCGGATCATCGGGCACGGCGGAGATACCGTTTACTTCCACAGCGAACTCGGCCTGATCCTCGACTCGCACGTTGGGCTCTTCGTCTCATACAACAGCGCCGGCAAGGACAACCTGAGCGATCGCTCGGCGCTATTCGAGAATTTCATGGACCGGTATTTCCCCGCCCCGAAGCCGCAGGAGGCGGCGCTCGCCAGCGCGAAACGCGACGCCCGGCAAGTGGCGGGCTCCTATCGGAGCAGCCGACGGGCCGAGACGACCATCCTCAGCCTGGAATCCGCGTTCGACCCGGTCAAGGTGACAGCCAACCCTGATGGCACCATCACTGTCGCTGGCCTGGGTGGCGGAGGCGAGTTCAAAAACATGCGCGAGGTCGCGCCGCTGGTGTTTCGCAGCCAGAAAGACGAGTCGCGCGTGGCTTTCGCCCGGGACTCGTCCGGAGAGCCCGTCCTCTGCTTCGATTTCCCCGCCATGGTCTTCCAGCACACGCCCTGGTATAAAAATAGCTATCTGAACATGGGCCTTTTCTTCGGCAGCCTCGCCATTTTCGCACTGGCGTTTCTGCTTTGGCCCGTGACGGGCCTCCTCCGCTGGCATTACGGGCGTCCGCTTGACTTGAGTCCGCGCGAACGCAAAGCCCGGACCCTGGCGCGCATCGTCTGCCTGATCGATGCGGCGTTTGTGCTGGCTTGGATTGTGTTCGGCTCGTTTGCCGAGCAGAACCTGAGTTTGCTCAGCGACTCCTTCGACCCGTGGATGCGTCTCATGCAGCTTGCCGGTCTGATTGGCGTGATCGGCATGTTTCCGGTGATCTACTACGCGCTCGGAAGCTGGGGAAACCGCGAGCGCTGGTTCTGGAGCAAAGCCGCCGAAACGCTCATCGCTCTGGCATGTGTCGGCCTGACGCTGTTCGTATTCAACTGGCACCTGCTGGCGTTGAGCCTGAAGTACTAAGGAAGTGACAAGTGACAAGTGGCGAGCAAGGGAAATCGTCGCGCCGCCAAGAAGTTGGGGGTTAGAGGGTGGAACGTCAGGGACGCAAAGTCGCCGAAGAGGTCAAGGAGCCACGGCTTCCCCCCTCCCACCCACTACCTGGTTGTGGATGACGTGGCCCCTCAGGCTGGCTTGCCCTTGACAGGTGCTGTTCTAACGTGGTTAGCTATGCGATGTCAAACGCCAAATCGCGCCATTCGACGCCATTTAACGGTGCCGTCGCCTTATTGTAGATGGGAGGAAGCTAATGGCTGGGGAGCCGGTTCGAAAGCTCGTGGGCTGGAAGGAAATCGCCGAATACCTGGGGACCTCGCCGCGAACCGCACAGCGATGGGAACGGGAAAAGGCGCTGCCCGTCCGTCGCGTTCCGGGAAGCAATGGGAACCTGGTTTTTGCCGACTCTCAGGCGTTGGATGGCTGGCTTGCGTCAGGCGGGCCGGGCAACGTCGCGGGCGTCGGTTTGCACCTTGTGCCGCCTCAAGCGGGTACGAGAGAGCAACTCGATTCCGCGAGCGGTGCGCGGCCGATTCTGAGGCGCCGCCCCTACCTCCGGGCGGTAGCGTTGGTCGCCCTGGCCATCATCGTCATCTCGGGCGCCGGTCTGTTACGGGCGCGCTCGGTCAGGCGAGGCACAGATGCGGCGTTCCGGGCCCAGAAATCCGTAATGCCGGCCATCAGCTCGATCAACGCCATTCAGCCGCAAGCAGACCAGGTGATTCTCATCAAGGGTCGCGGCTTGGGTAGTCATACGTACTATGCGAACGTGGACACCCCGTTCATCGCGATCCGTGACAAGACGGCCCATTGGGCGGCCGGCCGCATCATCCCGGAGAACTGGGACGAGGTCACATTGAACGTAGCCCAATGGACGGACTCGGAGATCGTGGTGACAGGATTTGCCGGCGCTTACGGACAGCACTGGTGGAAGTTGAATTCAGGCGACCAGATCGAAGTCGCAGTATGGAATCCGCAGACCAAAGCAGGTCCGGCGACCTACGAACTGTGCGTGGCATCACCGCAACTCGCGCAAAAGTGATTCTGGCGCGGCGGGAAACAGCCGCGCCACGAAGCGCGATTGGGCGTCGATCCAAACCTGGCCACCCATCCGAGGGATTGCGGCCACCGGTCGCGCGGCTTCGTAGACGCGGACGTAATCCACCAGCATCTGCTGTGGGAACTGAGTGCTGCTGTCGGGACTGCCGGGCCAGTTTCCGCCCACCGCCAGATTCAAGAGCAAAAAGAAGGGATGATCGAAAACCCATCCGGTGCCGTGCGGCATCCCCCGAGGCGTAGCCGTAAAGTAGAGCGTGTTATCCACGTAGAAGCGGATCACGCCCGGTTCCCACTCGACGGCAAACACATGAAAGGCATCGGCAAAATTCGTGGGGACGCGCAGCAGGGCGAAAGCAGCCGTCATATCATCCGTACCAGCGCCTCCGGGACCCGGTCCGTGCAAGCTGCCATGCACCCTCGATGGCTCCTTGCCGATGTTCTCCATGATGTCGATCTCGCCGCAGCCGGGCCAGTGCACCTTGTCGATGTCAGCACCAAGCATCCAGAAGGCCGGCCACATTCCCTGGCCGGACGGGATTCGGATGCGAGCTTCGAAACGTCCGTAGGTCTGCGAGAACAGCCCCTGTGTCTTGAGGCGTGCCGAGGTATACTCGCGCGTCACGCTAGCCTTGTCCACTGGGCTAGTGCCGCTGGGGTCCGCCGGACCGCTGAAGGACTCGCGCCGGGCGGTAATCACCAGGTTGCCGCCCTGGATTGACACGTTCTCGGGCCGCTTCGTGTAATACTCCAGCTCATGATTTCCCCAGCCGCCCCCACCCACGCCCAAGTCATAGGTCCACCACGCGGGATCGGGGGCCGAGCCGTCCGGGGCATTGAACTCATCGCTCCAAACCAGCTTCCACTTGATACGAGACCGGCCCTGAGCGCCCGCCTTCGTGGAAACGCCGGCGCTCACGACTGCCAATACCAGAATCGCCAAGCCGGCAGCGAATCGCGGCTTCAAACCGAGCCGGAATGAATGGGAAATGAACCGCATCGGAGAATCAGTCCGAACAACTGGCGCCTGTCCCTTGCGGGCGCGCTCCGCAGAGAAATACTCAACGCAGTGCCAACAATAGGCCGAGCAGGCAGAGCCACAGGGCGTCCATAAAGTGCCAGTAGATGCTCGTTACTTCAACGGCTGTGCGACGCCGCAATCCCCACCGAATCTCTCGCGCATGCGCGGTAAGGTAGAGCAAAGCGACGAGTCCACCGATCAGGTGTAGCGCGTGCGCACCCGTCACAACGTAGAATAAGGCGCTGCTCGGATTGCCCGTCAGGTAGAAGCCCGCCGCCAGGAGCTTTCGCCAGGCTGTCCATTGCCCGGCGAGAAACGCGAGCCCGAGCCCGAGCGTTACATACAACCAGCGTCGGAACCCGCTCGCATGGTCCGCGGTCAGTGCGCGACGCGCCAGTTGCAGACTCCCGCTGCTAGCCAGCAGCACCATTGTGTTCAGGTAAAGGACGGAAGGGAGCGGCGTCTTGACCCAGTTACCGCCCGCGTGCTTCCGCGAGGCGAAAATCAGCGCCAGACTGACGAAGAGCATCGTGACCGATGCCATCGCCGCATAGATGCCTGCCCTGCTCGCTGACGCAGGCGTGTTCCAACCCATCGGGTTCCAGTGACCAAAATCCCCGCCGCCGTGGTCGAAATCGGGAGGACCGCCGCCGCGACCGGTGAGAGCAGAATGAGATGAAGAGGAAGTGACCTCAGAGTCGGAGGGCGGCGCCTTGGAAACCGTGCCGGTTGCCATAAGCTCTTACGCACGACCCGGCAGTCGCAGGGCCGTCGAACCCGTAGACCTATCCGGTAGAATGACAGAACCGCGCTGCCAGGCTTTACCATGCTCGGTCCAATGGCGAGTGAAGACATCACTCATGGTGATGCCGATCAGAACCGCAAGCCACAGCAGGGCGGCCACGATCACGACGCGGGTCATGCCGGTCTGATATTTCAGGTGCATGAAGAAAAGCACAACCAAGCTGGCCTTGATGACGGCAATCACCAGGGCGACGACCGTATTGAAGGGCCCGAGATCAATGAAAGCCACGCCGGTGGTGATCGCGGTGAGCACGATCAGCGACAGGAAGACCGCGAAGTAGAGCTTCTTGGGAAGGACGTGCTCAGACATAGCGGCCGCCGATCAAATAGAGTAGAGGGAACAGGAAGATCCAAACAATGTCCACAAAGTGCCAGTAAAGTCCCACGATCTCGACCCAGTTGTAGTTGCCGCCGGTGACCTTCCCCTGCCGGGTAAAAATCAGCAGCGTCGTGAGCAAGCCCACACCCACGATCATGTGCAGGGCGTGGAGACCCGTCATACAGAAGTAAAAGATGAAGAAGAGCGCCACGTGGGGCACGGCGGCATGAAAATGATTGATCATCTCCATGCTTTCCCTGCTCGGCGCCCAATTCACCGCCGGAGCCAAACCCTCGAGATAATCTCCGTACCATTCGTACCGCAGCTTGATGTAGACGAAGGCAAAGCCCATGATCCAGGTCAGAATCAGATAGATGGTCAGGGCGGTCCGCCGGCGCAACTGGGCCGAGCGCACACCCAAAGCCATCGTCAAGCTGGAGCAGATCAGCAAGACCGTGTAGAAGGCGCCATACTTGACCTTCAACAGATGACTACCGGCCGTGAAAGCGTCGAAGTACAGGTTGCGGTAAAGCGAGTACCCGCAGAACAGCCCGCCGAAGAACAATACTTCGGTGGCCAGGAACAGCCACATACCGAAAGTATCGGCATTGGTTTGCTGCTCGAAGTCGTCGAACTGGTGCGCCACTGGGACGGCGGTGACGTGAGCGTCAGCCAACGTGAGCCTCCTCGTGTCCGTAGGCGTAGGCTTCCTCGACGATGGGCGTCTCCTCAAAATTATTGGTCGGCGGAGGCGAGGGTATGGTCCACTCCAGACCCTTGGCGCCCCACGGATTCGGTCCGGCGATTGGCCCCTTGAAGGCCGACCATGTGAAGTAGACCAACGGGATGAAATACCCGATCGCCAGGATGGAAGCGCCTGCCGACGACATCACGTTGAGCACCTGAAACTCGGGGGGATAGACCGCGTACCGTCGCGGCATGCCGAGATACCCCAGGATAAACTGCGGACCAAACGTCAGATTGAACCCGGCGAAGACCAGCAGACACGCAAACCGGGCCCAGGCTTCCGGATAAAGCTTGCCGGTCATCTTGGGCCACCAGAGATGCAGTCCCCCGAGATATCCCATGATGGCGCCGCCCACCATGACGTAGTGGAAGTGGGCCACCACAAAATAGGTGTCGTGCAGGTGAACGTCCTCACCTAGCGAGGCCAGGAAAAGACCCGTAAGGCCTCCGATGGTGAACAGACCTATGAAGCCAATGGCGTAAAGCATCGGCGCGTCGTAGGACACCGACGCCTTGTGCATCGTTGCCGTCCAGTTGAACACCTTGATTGCCGACGGGATGGCGACAGCGAAGCTCAGCGCGGAGAAAACAAATCCCGCGTAGACCGATTGCCCGGTCAGGAACATGTGATGTCCCCAGACCATGAAGGAAATAGCGGCGATCGCCACGCTGGAAAACGCCACGAAACTGTAGCCGAACACGCGTTTGCGGCAGCCAGCCGCAACCAGTTCGCTGACCACCCCCATGGAGGGCAGAATCAGAATGTAGACCTCGGGGTGCCCGAAGAACCAGAACAGGTGCTGGAAAAGAATCGGGTCGCCGCCGAGCGCCGGATCAAAGATCCCGACGTGAAACACGCGCTCCAGCGCGATCAACGCCAGGGTGATGGCGATCACCGGCATGGCCAGGATGAAAATGACGCTCGTCGCGTACAGTGACCAGATAAACAGCGGCAGCCGGAACCATGTCATGCCCGGAGCGCGCATCTTGTGAATGGTCACCATGAAGTTCAAACCGGTCAGGATCGAGGAAAACCCGGAAATGAAGATTCCAACAGCCGCGGAGAGGACGTGACCATTGGCGTAAGTCGTACTGAGAGGCGTGTAGAGTGTCCAGCCGGTGTCCACACCGCCACGGATGACGGAGAACATAAACGTGCTGCCGGCCAGCATAAAGATGTACCAACTCAGCAAGTTCAGCTTGGGGAAAGCGACGTCGCGGGCCCCAATCATGATGGGGATGAGGAAATTGCCCAAGACCGTGGGGATCGACGGCGCCAGGAAGAAGAAAATCATGATCAGCCCGTGCGCCGTGAAGAGCTTGTTGTAGCTGGCCGGCTCCATCAGCAGACCCTGAGGCTCAATCAGATTCAGGCGCATCAGCGTCGCCATCAATCCGCCCACAGCGAAGAAGCCGGTGATGGCGAACAGATAGAGCCAGGCGATCCGCTTATGATCGGTGGTGAACAGCCAGGAGCGCCAGCCGTAATCGGCGTTCAGGTAGTGCACTTCCGGCAAGGTTGGCGCGACTTCGACCGCAACCGTGCTCATTGCTTTGTTGCCTTCCTTTCCCCGGGGGGTCCGAGCGACTTGATATAAGCGATGAGTTGCAGGACCTCCTCCTCATTCAACTGACCCTGGTAGGTCGGCATGGTTGGTGGATAGCCGACGATCCCTTCCGGACCCAGGATCGACTCCCGCAGATAAGCGTCGTCGGCTGTCACCGTCTTGCCGTTCTGCAGGTGGACCTCGCTCCCGTATAGCCCGCGCAGCGGCGGCACTCCGGGCTTGCCGTCCGGCGTATGGCAGGTGTTGCAGCCGAGCTGCTCATACAGGAGCTCGCCCGAGGCAAACATCGGCTTGGTATTTAGCTGGCCCGTCAGCCAGTGCGCGTAGTCCTCATGGCTCATGACGAAGATGGTTCCGACCATTGTGGAATGGCCCATGCCGCAGAACTGGTCGCAAAACAGGCGAAATTGGCCCGTCTTTGTGGCCTCAAACCACTCGGTGGAGTACATACCGGGGACCACGTCGCGCTTGATCCGGAAGGCCGGAACACCGAAGTCATGAATCACGTCCTCAGACGTCATCGTCAGCTTGATCGGTTCGTTCACCGGCACGTGCAACTGGTTAATCTCGCGCGGACCCTCGGGATGCTGCACTTTCCACATCCACTGCTTGCCGACAACGAAAATCTCGGTGGCGTTGGGCGGCGGCGAGGAAGCCCGCATGAACAACTGCGCCGACCAGACGAAAATGAACACGCAGATCAGGGCAGGGATAATCGTCCACGTCAGCTCCAGCACCAGATTGCCTTCGTACTGCGGCGGCACCTCGTTCTTCTCGCGCCGGCGGTATTTGATAGCGAAGTAGAAGACGGCGGCGAAGATCAGGCCGGCAAAGAAAATCGTGAGCGCGGTCAGGAAATAATAGAGGTAGTCCCATTCCACGGAAATCGTGGACGCTTGCGGCGGTTTAAGAGGAAAGCCGTACATCATGTGTTCGTTCGCTTCTTTCAGTCCGTTCGGCGCCGCAGCCGCTTCCGAGCGCCGGCAGGCGCGCGGGCGCCCAGCCTCACGTCAGGTCCGGACCCTGCCTGGCGTGCTCTTGAACATCACCAGCATCAGGCCGCCCAGGCAAAGGGCCGTGACCGCGGCTCCAATCTGGAGCGCCCGCGCAATGATCAAGCTGTATTTGCCGGTTTGCGGATCGTACTCGCAGCAATAAAGCAGGATCGCATCCACCGGGGTGCCGATCTTGCCCTCCGACGCCTCCACGAGCCCCAGCCGCAGGTTGCCGGCCGGATACTGAATGCCATAAAAATAGCGCGCCACTTTGCCTTCGGGCGTCAGCACCATGATCCCGGTGGCGTGAATGAACTGCTTGATGTTGCTGTCGTAGTGGTACCGGAATCCCACGGCCTTGGTGAGCCGGTCGATCGAATCCTGATCGCCGGTAAGGAAATGCCAGGCGTCGGCGGCGCCCGGACGTCCATACAAGCCCGTGTAAACCGCTTTCTTGGCCCTGGCGAGCGCCGGCGTCTCTGTGGGATCAAAGCTGACCGTCACCACGTCGTAGTCCTTGCCGAGATCCAGCTTCATTTCCTTCATGCTCTGCTCGAGACCGTTCAGCGAGGTCGTGCAGAGCATGGGGCACTCGTAGTAGACCAGCGCCAGGATCACCGGCCGCTTGTCGAAGAAGTCGCGCAACGCCACGATATTTCCATTCTCATCGCGGAACGGTATATCGAGCGGAATCTGCTGATTCAGCTTCTGGTCGATCCCTACGTCTCGAAATGCGGGCGGAAGCTGGCTTGCCGGAGGAGCCTGAGCGCGGCCGGGAACTCCGCCAGCGAGCGCTGCCGTCATCGCGAGCGCCGCAAGGACCGTGCGAACCGGCCGGCGCCCTTTCCGCCTCTGCCAATCCCACGCGCATTTTTCGAATTTCGTCGTCATCAACATTCTTGCACTTCGTTTTCTGACGCCTCCGGCGGGCGCCCAATCAGCCTAAGGCTGCGTACCTGCCCGCATCCCAGGTGTGGCGGGTGGCTTCTGTGCCGCGGCCTCGCCACCCTCACCCGGAGCGCCACCGGCAGCCCGCGTCGGCAATCCTCTTTGAAGCACCAGATCCATGGCGCGATCGACAGGAATCCGCACGACTCCCGCACTCTGGTCCACCCAACCGTAAGAGTCCAGGGTCTGCTGCTGCTGCTGGAGATAGTCGTGCAGATCTTCCTGCGCGTTCACCTGCAGCCGCGGGCCCGGCGGCATTACGCGGGACGGTTCGAGCGGCGCTGGAACCACGGTCGTGGTCTCCGGGGTGCTCAGAAACCGCAATGTCCCATAGCCGACAATCAGTCCGAAGATGAGCAGGCCCACAAAAGCACCCGCCAACACCGCCACGTTACGGACTCCCGTGTCCGTCTTTTCGTGGGCAAAGTGCCCATGCCCGTGTTGATGCTCGGCCATGCTAGGTTCCAACGGTCACTACTCCTTCAAATCGCGGATCATGCAGCGGCAGCAGCGGACGGCTCTTAAGCTGCCACGCGAACCACGCCACCCAAACCCCGCCGATTCCGAGGAACGTCACAGGATCCAACCAGCTCAATTGGGGTCCCTTGGGTGAAAAGGCCGGCGAAATCATCCAGTAAAGGTCGACCGCCTCCATGATCAGCAAAAGTATGCAGACCGTGGACAGCACCCGGTTCCGGCGCGTCACGGCCCGCTGCAGAACCAGCAGGAATGGAACCGCAAAATGAAACAGGAACAGCGCAACTGCCACTCCACCCCAAGTGCCTCGCGCGCGGACTACGTACCACGGAATCTCATCCTGAAGGTTGCCGGCCCAGATGATCAGGAACTGGTCGAACTGAAGGTAGGCCCAGAGCATGATGAAAACCAGCAGAAGATTGCCGTAATCATTGAAACGCTTGGGCTCCGCCAGCGTGGCGAAGGGTTCATATTTCGAAAAAGCCGTTAGGGTCAGCACCACCAGCGCCACGCCCAGGAGCGCCGGCACCACCATAAAGATCATGCCGTAGATCGTCGAGAAGAACCCCGGCTCGAGCGACATCACCCAGTCGATCGCCGCGTAAGTGATGGTGAATGCGAAGAGCACCAAGCCCGGTCCGCTCAGACGTCGCATCCGGTCGAAGTAACGGTGGGCGCCGCCACCGGCATCCTCCTGCACCGACCAGCGGTTCAACAGGTAAATCCATAAGAACCAGATTGCGAAATACACAACGGCGCGAACAACCCAAAAACGCGCGTTTAGATACTCGAGCTTGAAGTGCGTTAGATCGAGGGAAGCAACGAGTTCCGGATTTGCCCACTGGTAAAGCGCCGGCACATTGAACAGAATCGGGAAGAAGAGGATTGCCATCAGCGGCAGAACCCGCGAACCCGCTTCCAGCGGCCGCCGTGCGAGGTATCCCCACCGGCCGGTGACCATGTAGTGAACCATCAGAATCGTCAGGCAGCCGAGCGTGAGGGCCAGCCAGAACCAGAACGCCACCAGGTACGAATGCAGGAACTGCGGCGGGTTCAGGTACCAACCCAAACCTGAGAGGATCAAGAAAATCGCGCCGGCGCCCAGAGCACTGCTTTGCAGACGGTTCAGGCCGGATCTGATAGCTTCGTTCATTGTCCTTTTTCCGTCAATTGCGACCGTTGATCCGCAGGTACGTCGTTCAAGGTCGCATGCTGGCTGAGCTGCAGGGCCCGGATATACGCCGCGATCCTCCAGCGATCGTCGGGCGTCACGCGATTGGCATAACTGTACATGGCTCCGTAGCCGTTGGTGATCACGTCGAAGAAGTGGCCCACCGGCGCGTTGCGCAGGCGCTCGATATGGTATGAAGGCGGCGACTGAAATCCGCGTTGCACGATCACGCCGTGCCCGCTTCCGGTGTAATCGTGGCACGGCGAGCAGTTGATATTGAACCGCTGGCGTCCGCGTTCCAGGTCCGCACGGGTAATGGGAAATGGAAACTCGTTCGCAACCACCCCATTGATCCTTCCCGTGTAGCGCAACTCGTCGGTCCGCAACTCGCCGTGGACCACCGTACCCGGGACTTGGGGACGTTCGGAGCGGCCGTCGGCAAAGAAGTCGCTCGGCCAGTATGGGTCGTACCGGGGCTGAACGTGCATATCCACGCGACAGGCGCTCGCGGCCATCATGGCCAGCGCCAGCGCGCCCGCGAGTGAGGCCACGCGGCGAGGCTTCGTTGCGGTCGAATGCAGGGACATGCCGCAGACCGCAGGAGCCGTTCTGGATGTACGTTCGCCCATGGCGTCAGCTTTCCACTTCCGTAACGTCGACCGGGTCGAGACCGATCAAAAAGTCCTTTGTCCGATCGATGTCAAACTTGGGATCGCGGGTTTCGATGCACAGGAAGAAGCGGTCGCGCGAAGCGAGGTCAAACCGCGGCGCATTGAAGACCGGGTGATAGGGTTGCGGCAGATCGTTCAGTATGATCATGCCGAATACCGCCGAGAGCGCCGAGAACAGAATCGTCAGTTCGAACATGATCGGAATGAACGAGGGCCAACTGAAATAAGGCTTGCCGCCGATGTTCAACGGATATCCGACTACGTTCGGATACCACTGCAGGACCAGCCCGGTAAGCGTCCCGGTGAGGCCACCACACAGAACGATTCCGGCCAGCGGCACCTTATCGTGGGAACTCACCACGATCTCCGGAAGCCCCTCGACCGCAAACGGCGAGTAGGCGTCCATGCGCCGGTAGCCATCGTCCCGCGACCGCTGAGCGGCCTCGAGCAACTGCTCCGGCGTCTCGAACTCGGCCATCAACCCGTAAAGTGCTGGAACCTTCGCCATTGCTGGTTTCCCGTCAGTGTGCCGCCGTCTTCTCGTGCTGCGTCTTGTGCACCAGATCGCGCAGCTCGTGAATGGCGATCATGGGCAGGAAGCGGATAAAAAGGTAGAACAGCGTAAAGAACAGCCCGAGCGTTCCGAGGAACGTCATGTAGTCCCAGCGCGTGGGGTAAAACATGCCCCAGGACGAGGGAAGAAAGTCGCGATGCAGACCGGTCACGATGATCACGAAGCGCTCCAGCCACATGCCGGTCTGAACCACCAGCGAGACCGCGAAAAGCACCCACGGATTACGCCGGATCTTGGAAAACCACAGCACCTGCGGACCCACCAGATTGCAGAAGATCAGTGTCCAGAAAACCTTGGCGTAAGGCCCCGTAAAGCGGTTCATCATCATGTAGCGGTCGAAAGTGTTGCCGCTGTAAAAGGCCATGAAGGCTTCCATGACGTAGGCATAAGCCACCACGAGTCCCGTGGCGAGCATCACCTTGCCCATGAAGTCGAGATGCTTCATGGTCACAAAGTCTTCGAGGTGATAGTACTTGCGCAGCGGAATGGCCAGCGTGAGGACCATGGCGAAGCCGGAGTAAATCGCGCCAGCCACGAAATAAGGAGGAAAGATGGTGCTGTGCCAGCCCGGAACCAACGCGATGGTGAAGTCGAAGCTCACCACCGTGTGCACCGAAACCACCAGCGGAGTCGACAACCCGGCAAGCAGCAGCGAACACATCTCGTAACGCGACCAGTGCTCGGCCGACCCGCGCCAACCGAGCGACACGATGCCGTAAATGATCTTGGTGATGCGCTTCTTGGCGCGATCGCGCAAGGTTGCGAGATCCGGAATCAGTCCGGTGTACCAGAAGACCAGCGAGACCGTCAGGTAAGTGGACACCGCAAAGACATCCCACACCAGGGGACTGCGGAACTGCGGCCACACGCCCATCGTGTCCGGGTAGGGTAGCAGCCAGAAGAAGAGCCACGGCCGGCCCATGTGCGCGAGGGGGAATAAACCCGCGCAGGCCACGGCAAAGATCGTCATGGCTTCCGCAAACCGGTTGATGGAGGTGCGCCACTTCTGACGCATCAGCAGCAGAAATGCCGAGATCAGGGTTCCGGCGTGTCCGATTCCGATCCACCACACGAAGTTGGTGATGGCGAAGCCCCAGCCGACGGGAATGTTGATGCCCCACACCCCGACGCCGACGGTGAACACCCAGCCCAGGGCAACGTTCAGCATGAACAGCAGACCCAGGGCGAGAGCGAGACCCGCGGCCCATCGATAGCCGATCGGCCAGGTCAACACCATGTCGCTGACGCGATCGCTGACGGACCGGTAGGTTTGCCCCGGCCCCAGGACTTCGTCGGTCTCGACAACGGCAGTCGAGGTCAGCTTGTCATTCTCAGCCGGATCCATTCCCTATCCCTTAATCTCCGGGTTCGGATTGCGCAGCCGTGCAAGATAAGTCGTCCGCGGGCGGACATTGAGTTCTCGAAGCAAAGCATACTGCCGCGTTTGGGCCTTGAGCTGGCTCACGCGGCTATTCGGGTCACGAATATCCCCGAAAACGATCGCCTGCGTGGGGCACGTCTGCTGGCAGGCAGTCTGCACCTGGCCATCTTTGATAGTGGTACCGTCGCGCTCGGTGTTAATCTCCGCTTCCCGGATACGCTGGATGCAATAGCTGCACTTCTCCATCACCCCGCGGCTGCGCACGGTCACGTCGGGATTACGCAGCGGGAAAAGACTCGGAGTGGTCCAGTCGGAATAGAGCTTGAAATTAAACCGGCGGACCTTATAGGGGCAGTTGTTCGAGCAATAGCGAGTGCCGACGCACCGGTTATAGATCATCAGGTTCAAGCCTTCATCATTGTGCATGGTGGCGCCCACCGGGCAGACGTATTCGCAGGGCGCATTTTCGCAGTGCATGCACAGCACGACTTCGTTGTACATCTCCGGGTCGTCGATATCGCCGCGGTAGTAGGTGTCAACGCGAATCCACTGCATGTCGCGGCCGTTATCCACCTCGTCTTTGCCCACCACCGCGATGTTGTTCTCGGCGTAACAGGCCACCACGCAGGCGTTGCAGCCGATGCAGGTATTCAGATCGATCGACATCCCCCATTGATAGCCCTTGCTGTAGTCGTACGGAGGGTACAGCGATTGCGCCTGCGTGTTCATCTCGGGCGGGTCGGCGGCGAAGTCGGGATTCCTGCGAAACTCGTCGATCGAGGCCACCCGCATCACCCGGCGGTCAAAGGCCGATTCACTTTCCTCGTCCGCAACATAGTGCCCCTGCTGCTCAATCAAGTGGCTGTTCTGCGTGGTCACCAAGTGATGCGTGTCGGCCGTCTTGACCACCGACACGCCTGCGATGATCCAGGGCGCATCCGACGTGCGAATCTCGTAGGCGTTTGCGCCGACGTTGGTCCCCAATCCAGCCCCAACCGTGCGGCCGTACCCGAGATGCAGGGTCAGCGAATTCGCCGCCTGACCCGGCAGGATGAATACCGGAGCGGCAATCTCCCGCCCATCCACCCGGACCTTGACGACGTCGGCCTGCTTCAAACCCAATCGGATGCCGTTTCCCGGGCTCATCAACAATGCGTTGTCCCAAGTGAGCTTGCTGAACGGCTGCGGCAATTCCTGCAGCCAGGCGTTACTAGCCAGACAGCCGTCCCACACCGACGGACTCGGCCGCAGCACAAGTTCCAGTCCCTCGGGCGCCGGAGAACCAGCCGCAGGATTAGCGCCCGCCTTTGCTCCGCCAGCGCGAGCCGGATACGCGGTGCCCTCAATCCAACCGTTGTTGAGCGAGGTCTCCCAGAAATCTTCGAAGCCACTAGTCCCGACCGGCAAATGTGCGGCCGGCGCCTGGTTCTGCCAGTAGTCGCGAACCATGTCGTGTCCGGAAGCGCCCGTCTGCCCGCGCAGGATCGCCACCATTTCGAGCGCGCTCTTGCCGCCGTAAAGCGGCGCGATCAGGGGCTGGACGACGCTCACTGTGCCGTCGTAGCTGCGCAGGTCACCCCACGCTTCCAAATAATGCGCTTCGGGGATCTGCCAGTGGCATTGCGCCGAAGTCTCATCATGAAACAGCCCCAGGTGAACGCGGAAGTTCACCTTCTGCATCGCAGCCAGGAAAGGCACATCCGCCGGCGAACTGTAGACCGGGTTTACGCCCATGACGATCAGCGTCCGAACCTGGCCTGAGTCCATCGCCGCGACCAGCTCTTTGAGGGACCTCGTCTCGTCGGTGGGATTCGCCTCGACCGGAGCCGTATAGATCACAGTCTGGCCAGCGTTCCCGAGCGCCTCATTCATCGCATGAGCGAGCGCATGGACGGCAGGCGGTTGAACATCTCCGGCTACGACCAGGCTCGAGCCGCGATGGGCCTTCAAGTCGTTCGCAACGCCTGTAATCCAGTCTGCGGACACCCCCGCGGGCGCATTCGCGGAACCAGCGCCCGCCAATCCCACAGCGGCGGCGATCGCCCGCGCCAAAGCCTCCACGTCGCAGGAACGTACCTGCAGGCGATGATCGGCAAGCGAGCCCGTGATCGAAGGCGTGCTCTCCGCGACGTAAAGCCGGTTTGTCGTGGCATTCGGATCGGGCATGCGGCGCCGGTCGGCAAAATCGCGCGCGTACCGGATGCCGCCCGGTTCCGCGAACATGAAATCGGAGTCCAGACTCAGAACCACATCCGCCTTGTTCAGCCGATACACGCTGTTCGTGTACTCGCCAAAGGCGATCCGCGAGCCCTCACGCACCGAATCGCGCCCGCAAGGCTCGTATTGATGCCAGTTCGCGTGGGGAAAATCCTTCAGCAATCCTTGAATCTGGTCCGCCAGAGTGGGCGAGGTGATCGCTCCCGTGAGAATCCGCAGTCCGGTGCCGCCGGTGGATCGCTCAGCCGCCAGGTGATCGCCTAATTCCGCGATGAACTCCTCCCAGCTCCCCACGTGACCGTAGTGGCTCGGCACCTGCGAGCGATCGGGATCATAGAGGGTCAGCACGGACGCCTGGCCGAAGAGATCCATGGAGCCGAGACTCGAAGGATGTCCCGGGTTGCCTTCCACCTTCGTGGGCCGCCCCATGTGACTCTCGACCAACATGCCGCGGCCGACGCCCCCGAGCGGCATTGCCGTCGCGAAGAAGACCGGAATACCCGGCACGAACTCTTCCGGCTGCCGCACGTAAGGCACTATTTTCTCGGGAGGAAGCTTGGTGCAGGCGGTCACTCCGGCCAATCCAGCGGACGCGCCCATGAGCTTCAAAATGTCCCGGCGGGTCAGGCCCCCTTGCCCGGTCAATGCTTTCGGGACACGCCCTTCGGGAAACTCGTACTTCATGCCCTTCTGGAACGCGGGGGTCTGCTCGAGCTCGTCCAGACTGCGCCAAAAGCGCTGCTCAGCGACGGGCTTCGGCCCGATCTGAACCAGGTTCGAGGCTGGCATTTCGTTATTGGAGTCGTTCATCAAATCCCCGGTGTCGAATTCCTAACGATGACACGTGTCACAGCGCGTCCAGCTATGAATCTTGTATTCCGCCACTAGCTTCTTGCCAAGCTCGGCCTGGTTCTTGGGTGGATTGTAGACCGGAAGGAACACGTCCTCCCGAGGCCGCACGTACTCCTGCGGATGCTTGTGACAATCGATACACCACCGCATGTAGAGGGTGTTCTGCTTCCAGGTGATCGGCATATCACCCAATTCGCCGTGGCAGGTGGTACAACCGATGCCTTTCTTCACGTGGATGCTGTGATTGAAGTAGACAAACTCGGGCAGCGCGTTCACGCGGGCCCATTCGAGCGACTGTCCTGTCGCGTAGCTCGCGCGCACCGGCTGCAGCATCACGCTGTTCGTCCAGATCTGCGAGTGGCACGTCATGCAAGTCTCGGTGGACGGCAGCCCTGCAAACGATGAGGTCTCCACGGACGTGTGACAATAGCGGCAGTCGATGCCGTCGTCCATCGTGTGGTGCTTGTGGCTGAAGGGCACGGGCTGCTCAAGTTGCAGCTTGGCGCGGGTGTAATAAGGCGATTGGTTCACGGCCCAGCAGAAATACAAAAGTCCGCCGATGACCAACACCAGTCCCACGCTGCTGACGCGGGAGATGGTATTCATACTGCGATGAAAAACCTGGGGCATTCCCTGACCTTTTATGGAACCGCGTGAACAATCCGGGTGCTAGCTTCGGGCGGCCCGGCGCTAGAGACCTTGAGCAGAACGGGGTCTTGGGTGGACCCATCACAGCGCTTCTGCTTCCCGGAACCGCATTCCGAACGAGCGCTCGTGAAGTTTCGAATGACCGATGTTATTGCGTTGCGTCTTGCTCTGTCAACAGGAGCAAGTGGAAAAAATTTTCTCCCCCGCTGGAGCGCGTACTCCGCAGTATAGCAGTCGTCGCACTTCTGTCAATATGTTGACGGCGCGAATAAAACGCGGTGCGCCACGATTGAATCACCATCGTGCAATGACTGACACTCTGCGGAACAATAGTCGGATTGATGCGTGTGGAAAAGGTGGAGGATTCAAATTTCTATTTCTTCGCCAACAGTCGAACCGCGGTGCAGCGCTTTCAGTCGCCAATTCTCAGCGCGGGCTCCGGCATGCCGAGGCTCTGATCTTCTGCGCTGCGCTCGCTGCGATCCGCGCGGCCGCGGCTCAGCCAGCCCTGCAGGCGGCCCAGATAAATGTAGTAAACGGGCGTGATATAAAGCGTCAGCGCCTGCGAAACCACCAGGCCTCCCACGACCGCCAGACCGAGCGGCCGCCGTGATTCCGCGCCGGCGCCGAATCCGAGGGCGATCGGCAAGGTCGCCATCAGCGCCGCCATGGTGGTCATCATGATCGGCCGGAAGCGGATCAGGCAGCCCTGATAGATCGCTTCTTCGGGCGTTTTGCCGTCCTTGCGCTCCGCCTCCAGAGCGAAGTCGATCATCATGATGGCATTCTTCTTCACGATGCCGATCAGCATGATGAGACCCACGAAACCATACAGGTTCAGGGGGTATGTGAAGAGCATCAGCGTGACGATGGCGCCGAATCCGGCGGAGGGCAGCCCGGAAAGGATCGTCAAGGGATGAATGAAGCTCTCGTACAGGATCCCGAGCACAATATAGATCACCACCACGGCCATCAATAGCAGCAGCCCGAGACCGGTGAGCGAGTTCTCAAACGCCTGCGCCTCGCCCTGGAAGCTGCCCGTGATGCTGGCGGGCAGCGTGGTCCGCGCCAGATCCTCAACTTCGTTCACGGCTGTGCCCAAAGCGACCCCGGGCTTCAGTCCAAAGCTGAGGGTCACGGACGGAAGCTGGCCGGTGTGGTTCACAGCCAGCGGTCCAAGGTTCTGGGTCATTTTCGAGACGGCGTCGAGCGGCACCAGATTCCCGTTCGAGGATCTGATGTAGAGCATCTTTAGCACGGACGGGTCCCGCTGATACTGCGGTTCAAGCTCGGTGATCACCCAATAGTCGTCTTCCGGCCGATAAATCGTGGAGACCTGACGGTCGCCGTAAGAACTGGCGAGCGCGTCCTCCACCTGGTACGCCGTCACACCCAGCGCCGCGGCCTTATCGCGGTCAATCTCGACGTTCACCTGCGGATTGGCGATCTGCAAGTCGCTGTTCACCCCCACGAGGTCCGGCAGGCGCGCCATCTTGGCATACAGCACCATCGACTCCGAGTAAAGCTGCTGGGTGTCCGTACCTTGTAGGGTGAACTGATAAGGGGCATTGGTGAGCCGGCCCCCGATCTGGATAGGCGGAGGGTTCTGCAGGAACGCCATGATCCCCGGCACGCCCAGGAAAAGCTTGGGAGTGAGCTCATGCATCACGTCGTCCGTGCTCATGTGCCTCGGCGAGATGCGATTCAGCAGGCTGTAGAGCGCCATGGTGCCGGGAACTTTCATGATCCCTTCGCGCGCGGGCGGGGGCGCGAGTTGGCGCTGGGCGTCCGGTTTCAGATGGCAGAAGAAGATCCCGGTGTTGCTGGCAAATCCGGCGAACCCGGCTCCGGCCATCGACATGGTGGTGTCGATGTTGGGATCGTGCATGACGATGTCCGTCACGGCGCGCTGGTGGGCCCGCATCGCATCAACCGAGATCCCCTGCTGCGCCTGGGTGAAACCGATAAGAAAGCCGGAGTCCTCGCTGGATAAGAAGGCCTTCGGGATCAGGTCGAAGACGTAAACCGTCCCCGCGAGCAGCGCAAACGAGAACATCAGGGTGACGAAACGGTGCCTCAGCACCCCCCGCAGCGTGACGTCATAGGCATGTACGAACGCCTGGTGGGCGTTCTCAAATGCCTGGTAAAGCCGGCCGTGTCCCGTGGCGGAGGGCGGACGCAGGAACCGGCTGCAAAGCATCGGCGTCAGGGTGAGGGAGACGAAGCCCGAGACCAGGACCGCGGAGGTGATGGTCACGGCGAACTCGTGCATGATGCGCCCGATGATGCCGCCGAGGAACAGCACCGGAATGAACACCGCAGCGAGCGACAGGGTCATCGACATGATGGTGAAACTGATCTGCCGCGAGCCGCTGCGCGCCGCCTCCCACACGCTCTGGCCCATTTCCATGTGCCGCACGATGTTCTCAAGCATGACGATCGCATCATCCACCACGAAGCCCACGGAGAGCGTCAGGGCCATCAGCGAAAGATTGTCAACCGTGTAGCCCAGAAGATACATCACGGCGAACGTGCCGATGATCGACATGGGCAAGGCGAGGCTGGGGATGATGGTGGCGGAGAGGTTCTTGAGAAAGAGGAAGATCACCATCACCACCAGGGCGACGGTGAGATAGAGCGTAAACTTGACGTCGTGCACCGAATCGCGAATGGTCTGGGAACGGTCGTAGAGGATGTTCATCGCGACCGAAGCCGGAATCTCTTGCCGGAAGCTCGGCAGCAGCTTCTTGATGTTATCCACCACTTCGACCGTGTTCGTGCCCGGTTGGCGCCGGATGGCCAGGACCTCGGACTGCGTAGCGTTAAACCAGTTGATGACCTTGTCGTTCTGGACGCTGTCGATGACGTTGCCCAGTTCTTCGAGCCGCACCGGCGAACCGTTGCGATAGGCCACAATCAGCGGGCGGTAGGCAGCGGCGTCCAGGAGCTGGCCGGTAGCCTGAACGGTGAACGCCTTGTGCGCCCCCGTCAGCAGTCCCGTCGGCAGATTCACGTTCGCCTGCTGGACGGCCGTCGTCACTTCGTCGATACCCACGTGATACGCCGCCATCGCCTTGGGATCGAGCTGCACCCGCACCGCGTACTTCTGCGCGCCGAACACCTGCACCTGGGCTACACCGCTCACCATCGAAATGCGCTGCGCCATCAGCGTGTTGCCGTAGCGGTCCACCGTCGAGAGAGGCAGGGTCTCGGAGCTGACCGACATGTAAATGATGGGCTGATCTGCGGGATTCACCTTCTGATAAGAAGGCGGACTGGGCATACCGGTCGGAAGCTGGCCCTCGACCGCGGCAATCGCCGCTTGCACGTCCTGAGCGGCGGCATCGATGTTGCGGCTGAGATCGAACTGCAGCGTGACCGAGGTGTTGCCCTGGGTGTTCACCGAGCTCATGGAATCAAGCCCGGCGATGGTGGAGAACTGCCGCTCCAGCGGGGTCGCGACCGCCGACGCCATGGTGTCGGGGCTCGCGCCGGGAAGTGCGGCGCTGACCTGGATGGTGGGGTAATCCACGGTCGGCAGGTCGCTGACCGGCAGGGCTCGGTAACCCATGATCCCAAAAAGCAGGATCGCGCCCATAAAGAGCGTGGTCATCACCGGACGACGGATGCACAGTTCGGGGAGGGTCATCAGGACCTCAGTGGTCAGTCTTTCAGTTCGTCAGTTGTTGCCAGTTGACAGTCCACTGTTGACAGTCGACAGCAGAAGCATCGATCGAGAACAAAGCGTTTACAGGCCGTAGGAGGCGTAGCATGCAACATTTCCGAGACCTCTTGGTGTGGCAGAGAAGCCACGCACTCGTTCTCGAACTTTACCGGCTTACCGCTTCATTTCTCAAGGACGAACGCTTCGGCCTGGTTTCCCAACTGCGTCCAGCCGCAGCTTCGCTGCCCACAAATATCGCTGAGGGCGCGAAGCGGCAAAGGCAAACAGGCCTACGCTCGTTTCATTAACATCGCCGACGGCTCTCTGTCGGAGACAGAGTATCTCATTCTTCTCAGCCGGGACCTCAAGTACCTTCCGACCGAGCCCGCAGAGGCGGTTCTCCGTGAGGCTGCCGAAATCGCGCATGCTCTACGGATTGAGAAAAAAGGTCCAGGCACGCGTTTCTTGAGCCCGCAGTGTCTACGACTGCCACCTGTGACTCCCAACGGCGGACTGTTAACTGTCGACTGTCAACTGTCGACTAAGAACGGTTCCTGATCATCACGTGGCCGCCCGGCATCAGCATCAATTGGCCGTCAGTCACCACTGTGTCACCCGCAGACACGCCCTGCTCGATGACCGTCTCCCCGCCGTCAGTGATACCCGCCACCACCGGACGCAATTCCACCGAGTTGTCTGCTTTGACGACAAAAACGTACTTGCCGTTCTGGCCTGTCTGGACCGCCTGACTTGGCACCACCACCGCGTCCGGCAATGATTGCAGGGTCAGAGTGACGTTCACAAACTGGCCGGGCCACAGCCGTTTACCCTCGTTTGGGAAGCTCGCCTTCATCATGACGGTGCCGGTGGTGGTGTCCACGGTGTTGTTGATGAATGCCAGGGTCCCCGCTTCGGGATGGGCCGTGTCTTGAGGGATTGCCGCGCTCACCGGCATTGGACCCTCCGCGAAGCGCCGCTTGATCTCGTCCAGATACTGCTCCGGAACCGAGAAGTCGACGTAGAGCGGGCTGATCTCATTGATCGTCACCAGCGCCGCGTCATTGTTCTTGACCAAGTTCCCCACCTTGATCGAAAGGGCACCGGTCCGGCCGCTGATCGGAGACCGGATGACGCAGTAGCCGAGCTGGATTTTGGCGTTCTCGATCGAAGCCTGATCCGCCTTGACCGTAGCTT